>JBARTN010000158.1:0-1881 GCA_049645265.1 Polyangiales bacterium | reverse complement strand
CGATGCAAAACCACTACAATCTCGTCTATCGAGAAGAGGAGCGCGAGATGATGCCGCTCTGCGAGGACGAGGGGATCGGGGTCATCCCCTGGTCGCCGCTCGCTCGCGGAATGCTCGCCGGGACGCGCAGCAAGCTTGGGGACAGCTCCACCAGCCGCTCATCGAGCGACGGCCTCGATCAGATGCTGTACGATCAGCCCTCGGACTGGGACGTCGTCGACGCGGTCAAAAAGGTCGCGGCCGAACGGGGCGAGCCAGCCGCTCGCATCGCACTGGCCTGGCTGCTTTCAAAGCCTGCGGTGACCGCTCCGATCGTGGGCGCGACCAAGCTCAAGCACCTCGATGATGCCATCGCCGCCGCGGAGATTGCGCTCAGCCCAGAAGAGATCGCGATTCTCGAAGCGCCGTATCGCGCGCATCCCGTCAAGGGTTTGGCGGCGCCAAAGAGCTGAGCGAGGTCCGGTCACCCTTCATCGAGCTCGGATCGCAGGCTTCGAATCATCAGACGCTCATAGAGCCCGGGGGCGAGGCGCGAGAGGACTGCGCTGGTCTTGCCGACGGGCGTCAGCACGAGGCGTCTCCGCCCGGCTTCGGCCGCCTTCAGCACTTCCCGAGCGACATCGTCGGCGTTGCCCAGCTTTCCCACCTTCGAGCGTGGCCGCGAAACGCGTTTGCCGTCACCTCCGAGCGTCGATGCTTCGAGGCCGGTTTCGACGAACGAGGGGCAGACCATCAGCACGCCGATGCCCTTGTCGGCCACCTCGGCGCCCAGGCTTTCGAACATTCCGTGCATGGCGTGCTTTGAGGCCGCGTATCCGCTGCGTCCATAGAGCGGCGCCAATCCTGCGATGCTCGATACGGCGATGATCAAACCGCGGTTTTCGACCAGGTCGTTCATGCAGGCCTGTGTGCAATGAATTGCGCCGAAGAGATTCACTTCCATCACGCGGCGAAAGACTTCGGGCCGCGTCTCGGCGAACGCGCTTCGGTGCACGATGCCGGCGTTGTTGATGAGGACGTCGATGCTTCCGAATGCCTCGCGGACGGTGGTCATCGTGGAGGCAACTTGCGCCGGGTCGGTGATGTCGCAGGGAAGGACGACAGCTTCGATTCCCAGCGCGTCCAGCTCCTCACGGGTTTCGACCAAGGGGCTTCCGGACAGGTCGATGATGGCAATTTTTGCCTCCGCAGCCCCGAAGCTTCGGGCAAGCGCGCGTCCGATTCCGCCCGCGCCACCGGTGATGACCACCGTGCGCCCTCGAAAGTCACGCCGAGCCAAGAAGACCTCGCGCGCGGGCGTAGAGCTCGAACGCCTCACGACTACTGAGCTTTGGGGTGTATCCGTATTCCTCTTTGAGGCGCCGGTTCGAGAGCACCGGTCGATAGCGCAAAAAGTTCACTCGTTCCGGCCCGTTCTCGGTCAAGCCGAGGCTCTTGAGCGTCCAGAGAATCGTCTTTACGAGCGATGCGGGCAGCGGCACGTACGGCTTTTTGAGCATCTTGGCGATCTCGCGCGGGGTGAGCGCGCCGTCGCCGGCTTGGTTGTAGACACCGACCTTATCCGAGAAGACCGCATCGACGAGGCAGGCGACCAAGTCCTGGTCCCAGATGAACACGAAGGGAGAAGCTGCCCCCATGATGCCGAGGATAACAGGCTTTTCAAACAGATCGGTGACCGGGCTGTGCACGTCCGGCCCGACGACGGTGCCGGGTCGGAAAACGATCTGCCGAAGCTCGGGGCGCTCTTCGCGCCAGCGCGCCAACATGTCTTCGACGATGCGCTTGTGCTTCGAGTACTCGAACTCGTCGTTGCCTCGGAGCGGATCGTTTTCGTCCAACCAATCGGGGTTGTCGGGATGATATCCGTACGCCGCGCCACTC
>JBARTN010000157.1:0-2706 GCA_049645265.1 Polyangiales bacterium | reverse complement strand
GCGCCGGAGTATGCGCGAATGTCGCCGGAGTCCAGCTAGGGTACGAGTGGTGGCAGGAGGCACACTCGGTGTCATAGGTCTGCGTGTGTAGCGGGGTGTTCGCCCTAGGTTCGTCGGCGTGACAGCCAATGCAAGCGGCCGGAAGCGGCGTATGAAGCGCTGTCGGATCGACGAGTGTCCAGTCGTTCACGACGTGACAGCTGGCGCAGTCCCCGAGGCCGGCGGCCGATTGATGCGTCGGAGTCGTGGGTCTCAGATCGCTGTGGCACGCGTTGCAGGCGTTCGGGATGGGCGCGTGCAAGAAATCAGCGGGCGTCCAACCCGGGTATTGATGGTGGCAGCGGGCGCACTCGGGCTGGGTAATCTGGGTGTGGAATATCGTCGGCTGTCGTGGCTCGTTTTGGTGACAGGACACGCAAGACGCCGGAAGCGGCGTGTGGATTGCGACCGGGTCAGCTGTGGCCCAGCTGGTGACGATGTGGCACGAGGCGCAATCGCCCTGGCCCGCCGCGGTCTGGTGCGTCGCCGTGTTGGGTCTCTGATCAGAGTGACAATCTACGCAGGTGCCAGGCAGCGGCGTGTGGAGGAAATCAGCGGGTGTCCAACCTGGATATTGATGGTGGCAGCTGGCGCACTCGGCGTCGAAGATCTGGGCGTGGAAGATCGTCGGTTGTCGCGGCTCGCTTTGGTGACACGTCAGGCAGGATGCCGGTAGCGGTGCATGAAGCGTGGCCGGGTCGGTGACCGCCCAGTCGTCCACGACGTGGCAGCGGGCGCAGTCCGCGAGGCCCGCGGCCGATTGATGCGTTGGTGTCGTGGGTCGCAGATCGCTGTGGCACGCATTGCAGGCGCCGGGCACTGGCGCGTGCAGAAAGTCCGCTGGTGTCCAATCCGGGTAGTTCCGGTGGCAGCTGGCGCATTCGGTCTCAACGACCTGGCTGTGGAAGATCGTCTGAGGTTGCGGGGTGCCTTGGTGACAGGTTCTGCAGGATGCCGGAAGCGGGGTGTGGATTGCTGCCGCGTCGGTCGTGGCCCAGTCGTCCACGACGTGACAGCCGGCGCAGTCCCCAAGGCCCGCGGCGGATTGATGCGTCGGAGTCGTGGGTCTCAGATCGCTGTGGCAAGTGTTGCAGGTGTCAGGCACAGGCGCGTGGAGGAAGTCGGCTTGCGTCCAATCCGGATAGTTCGTGTGACAGCTGGCGCACTCGGTCTCGACGACCTGGCTGTGGTAAATCGTCTGCGGTTGCGGGTCGTTTTCATGACACGTCACGCAGGACGCCGGAAGCGGGGTGTGGAGCGCCGCCGGGTCGGTGATGGCCCAGTCGGTGACGATGTGACACGAGGCGCAATCGCCCTGGCCTTGGGAGGTCTGGTGCGTGGCCGTGTCGGGTCTCCGATCCGCGTGACAGTCTAGGCAGGCGCGAGGCGCGGGCGCGTGGAGAAAGTTCGCCTGTGTCCAATCCGGATAGCTCCGGTGGCAGCTGACGCACTCCGTCTCGACGGCCTGCGTGTGGAAGAGCGTCTGCGGCCGTGGCTCGTTTTGGTGACACGTCACGCACGATGCCGGAAGCGGCGTGTGGATGGTGGTAGACACCGCGGGGGCCCACTGGCGTTCAGAGTGGCAGTCCTGGCAAGTGGTGGGGAGGCTGTCGTGCGGCGGATTGAGCGCCGCCTTGCGGTCTACTTCGTGGCACGTGATGCATTCGGCTTGAACGATCCTTCCCGGTTCATGAGACGTACTCGTAACGCCACTGCATCCCGCGCCGAGCAACACACTTGTGCTAACCGCGAAGGCCGCGAGGCTACTCAGCACTCGACAGGAACTAAGCCCCATGGGCGATATCTTAGCGCCATGATGATTAACCCTGCCAGGTTAAATCGAGAACGCCCTAAAATCGCGACCTTACCTCGGCTGGTCCCGGCAGACAGGCGCACAGCCCGTTCAATTACCCGCCGGGGCGCCTGGTCTTGATAAACGCTCTGACCCGGCTCAGGAGATTTCGCCCAGCGTTGGAGACCTCTCCAAACATGTCGGCGCGGCGTCGCGGCAGAGTGGGATAACTGAATCTGTCCTCGACACGAGCCTTGTTGAGTCGCGAGCTCAGCCTCTCGACTTGATCCCGGATTCGGCCTGAGCATTCGAGGACTCCGTGCGCGTTCTTGCCGGCCAGCTCGGATTCGGTGACCAATGCAGCGATGTGATTGGAAGCCTCTCGTAGCTGGACCAGCATATCCGCTCTGTCCGCGGCGCCCGAAGCTCGTTCCAGGGCATCCTGTGCTTGGATGGCCCGTTCCTCGAGCAGCCGAGCGCTAGTGGCCAGAGGTTCAGCTCTTGTCTGCAAGTCCCCAGCAGCGCGGGCGAAATCGTCGTTCAGACGCTGTACATCCTCCCCAAAACGGCTCGCGCGCTGGAGCATCTCCTTTGTGACGCTGTCCTTGGTCTCGAGGTAGCTGTCGATCACAAAGCTCATGTCCAGGAAAACCGATTTGTTCAGTGCCTGAACGATTTCCGTCAGGTTCTTGGGATCACTTTGGCAATGTTGAGCCGCTAGATCGATGAAGCGGTTGAGCATGTAACAGTAACCACCCATGTACCAGCTCGGCGTGAGGCCAACACGCACATGAGCCAAACCAATCTGCTCGGCCCGATCGAATTGTGCTTTGCCCAAGTTCTTGGAGAACAACGTGTTCAGCCAATGGCTTTTC
>JBARTN010000156.1:0-4709 GCA_049645265.1 Polyangiales bacterium | reverse complement strand
CGGCCCGGTTGCGCCACGTCGGCGGGTACGATCGCCTCGCCCGACGCGTCGAGGAGCTTGTATTCCAAGTAGATCGGCTCTTCGTGGTCGGTTTGATAGATGCTCGCCAAGCGCATCTTGGCCATCTCGAGCAGGGCGAGGAACGTGACCACCAGATCGTACGAGGTGCTCACGTCCTCGAAAAGCTCGTCGAAGCGGCACCGGCGGCGCTCGCGGAGCAATTCTACCAGGCTCCCGATGCGCTCCTGAATCGACATCCGCTCTGCGTCGACTTCGAGCGAAATGGTGGCGTTGACGCGTTCCGCGATCCGTTTGAGCGCGTCGAGGAGCTTGAAGACGCTCACCTGAGCGAGGGGCGGCAGCTCTTGGCTGGCTGGCGGAGGGGTACCCGCCGAGAACACATCCCGGCCCACGATCGCGCGTCCACCCAGATCGGCTGCGACGGTTTTGTACTTTTGATACTCGAGCAAGCGCCGAATCAGCTCCGCCCGGGGGTCGAGCTCGTCGACCTCTTCGTCGTCCTGGTCTTCGGGCGGACGGGGCAAAAGCATCTTGCTCTTGATGTGCGCCAGCGTCGCCGCCATCACCAGGTATTCCGAGGCGACGTCGAGGTTCAATGCCCCCATCAAGCTCAGATATTCCAGGTATTTGTCGGTGATGAACGAGATCGGCAGGTCGAGGATGTCCAGCTCGTGCTTCCGGATCAGATGCAGGAGCAGGTCCAAGGGCCCCTCGAAGTTGGGCAGCTCGATCCGGAAGTTCGGGTCCAATGCCTCGGGCGCTTCTTGGGACTCGGGCGCCGGCGTGGGGCTGGGCTCGCTCATCGCAGTGCAACCATGCGCTGGTAGCCTCCCAAGTGTCAATCGCTACGGGCTTCGTCGAGGGCTTTCAACACCGCTTCTACATGCCCGTTCACTGTGACTTTCGGGAAGTGCTTGATGACTTTCCCATCGGGTCCGATCAGCACGGTCGAGCGGATGATCCCCATCGACTTCTTGCCGTACATGCTCTTCTCGCCCCAGGCGCCGTACTTCTCGAGCATCGTTCCGTCGGGGTCGCTGAGCAGCGGGAACTTCAGATCGAATTTGTCAGCGAACTTACAGTGCGAGTCGATCGAGTCTTTGCTGACGCCGACGACGACCGCATCGCGCGCATTGATTTTGCGCAGCGCCGCATTGAAGTCGTTGGCTTCGGTGGTGCAGCCCGGCGTGTTGTCGCGCGGGTAGAAGTACACGATGACGTACTTGCCGGAGAGGTCCTTGAGAGCCAGCTTGCCCCCGGTGGACGAGGGCAGATTGAACGCAGGAGCCTTGTGGCCTTCTTTGATCATGGAGACGGCTGTATTGCCGGTTTGCGCCTGCTGTCAACGCCCCGCAGGACTCACGAACTTGGAAACCTGGCGAGACACACCCAAGATCGAGACATGACCGCCCGAACCCTGATCGTGGGGGATGTCCACGGCTGCCGCGAAGAGCTCGAAGACCTGCTCGAGGAATCGGGCTGGGAGGACGGCGATGATTTGGTTCTCGTCGGAGATTTGGTCGCCAAAGGACCGGATTCGCTGGGGGTTGTCAGGCTCGTTCGAAAGCTCGACGGGCGGGCGGTTCGCGGAAATCACGACCAGCACTGCCTGAAATGGTGGGATGCGCGCCAGGCAGGCGAGGATCCCCCGAAGCTCCGGCGGGCCCATCAGCGGGTGACCGAGGAGCTCGAAGAGGAGGATTGGCGCTGGCTTTCTGGCCTTCCGCTTTGGCTCGAGCTGCCCGAGCTCGACGCCCTCGTCGTTCACGCCGGGCTCGTGGTCGATCTGCCGCTCGAAGAGCAGGACCCCTACGACCTCATGAACATGCGGAGCATCCTCGCGGACGGGACGGCGTCGAGAAGCTACGAGGAGGGCACGCCCTGGGCCACGCTCTGGCCAGGGCCGAGGCTGGTGGCCTTTGGGCACGATGCGGTGCGTGGACTTCAGAACCACCCTCATGCGGTCGGCCTCGACACGGGCTGTGTGTACGGCGGCTGGCTGACCGGTCTCTGGCTGCCCACGCGAGACCTCGTCGCGGTGCCTGCGCGTGCAGCCTACGCGCAGCCCGGGAAAGATTGAGGGGATGGAAGTCTGGGTCTGCCGGGAAGAGGAGCTACGGGACGGCGTCGTGCGCACGACCCGGCTCGGCCTCGACGACGACGGGATCCCGATCGTGGCCCTGCTCCTTCGTGACGAAAACGGGATCATCGTCGCGTATCGCAACCTGTGCCGGCATCTCCCGGTGCCGCTCGACGGCGGAACCGGAGAGCTGCTCAGCGATGACGGAGCGCATTTGATCTGTGGGACACACGGAGCGATGTACCGATTGTTCGACGGCTACTGCGTGGACGGGCCTTGCGAGGGCCTGTCTCTTCAGCGCTTGTCCGTCCGGCGCGATGGCGGAGACCTCTACGTTTCGGACGGTCCCGAGCCAAGCTGAGCCACCCAGGCAGTGCAATATCGTCAAACTTGAAACAGCCTCAGGCCCGCTGCTACCCTAGGCGATTCAAATAGGGGGATACATGCGGAATTGCGCTTGGTTGATTTTGAGTATGGGTTTGGTCTTCGGCCTCGTTGGCTGTGGTGACGACGGAAACAGCGGCGGCGGCGGCTCCGGGGGCGGCACGGCCACCGTGAGTGGAATTGTGTACAGCGCGGTCTTGGACGGTGTGTCGCCCACGGTCGCCGGGGCAACCGTGCAGGTCGTTGGCGGGCAGTCGACGACAAGTGATGCGAACGGTGCGTTTTCGCTCGAGGCTCCCCTCGGGACGGCCATGTTCCTGACGACCGCGCCCAACGCCTGGGGTGAGCTCTTCACGGCGGACGTGCCCGCGGGAGGCGAAGACATGGCGGAGCCGGAAGTGATCCCGGACACGCTGGTAGCCGCGATTGCCGCGGCGTTGGAGGAGACGTTCGATCCCGCGAAGGGAATCGTGAGTGTGGAATTCGACTCACAGGTCGCGGTGGGCGGAGAGACAGCCGACCTCACGGCCAACTACGGCTTTTCGTTCGTGTTCGATGCGGCGGGGGACCCGGCTCCGGGCAACACGCTCGTGGCGGGTGGCGACACCGTCGTCATTTTTGCAAACGTCGATCTCAGCTCCGATGTGATGCCAAGCGCGACCGGCTCCGGTGGCGGCGCCTGCACGCTGGCGTTCCCGACTACGGCCTTCCCGAGCCAGGCGAAGGTGTTCACCGTCGTGGACGTGGCGCCCTGCCCATAGGGGTAGAGACGATGTGAAGGACGGGCTGGCGACGGGGTCGTCAGCCCGTTTTTTCTTGCCTGGCGCTCCAGGCCGCCGGCGACGAAAGCGGACCGATGTCGGCCCAGGGCTTGTCCTCGGAGTTGACCGCGATGTTCTTGCGAGCCGTGAGCACCTCGACACCGTCCCGCGTCACCAAGACGGTATGCTCGAACTGGGCCGAGAGCGACCGGTCCATCGTGAGCACCGTCCACTCGTCGTCCATCACCTCGGTCTGGTAGCCGCCGATGTTGATCATCGGTTCGATGGTGAAGACCATGCCGGCCTTCATTCGTTTGTCTTTGCCGCGTCGGCCGAAGTGCGGGATCTGAGGCGGCATGTGGAACTCGCGGCCGACGCCGTGACCGACATAGTCGCGAACGACCGAGCAGCCCTTCCCCTCGGCATACTCCTGAATCGCCGCACCGATGTCGCCGATGCGATTACCGTGTTTCACTTCCGCGATGCCGAACTCGAGGCAGCGGCGTGCCGTCTCCACGACGAGGATCGCTTCCTCGCTCGGCTCGCCCACGTAGAAGGTCACGCTCGTGTCGCCGTGGTAGCCGTGCTCCTTCGGCAGATATGTGGTGACATCGACATTGACGATGTCGCCGTCCTCGAGGACCTGGGCACCCGGGATCCCATGGCAGACGCAGTCGTTGACGCTGGTGCAAACGCTCTTGGGGAAACCCTTGTAATCGAGCGGAGACGGATACGCGTCGCGAGAGACGATGTATTCGTGGACGAAGCGGTCGATCTCGTCGGTCGCGATGCCAGGGCGGATGATCTCCCCCACCGCGATCAGGCAATCAGCCGCTAGTTGGCAGGACCGCCGCATGTCCTGAAGCATGCGCGGCGTCATGAGCTCAATGGCAGACAAGGGATTCCTCAAGCGAATCGACCCACAGCTTGTAGGACAGGGCCGCAAATTGTCGAGCGAACGGGCCTTTTTGGGGCTGGTTTGACCCTACGCCGGGATGGCACTAGATAGCCGCTCGGAGAGGGTTTTAGGCTTTTTTGATGCCAGATACGTACAACAACGTCCCCATGAGCGACTCGATGGCCGAACGCACCGTGAAGGAAGACGCGTTTTGGGCGGGCCCCAAGCTCATCGTCCTGAGCTTCGTGACCCTTGCGGTCGCTTTCGCGCTTCTCTGGTCGATGGCCGAGGGCATCATCGGGCCGACCCAACACGACGCCGATTACGGCCACGAGCGGCATCTCCTTCAGCCCGGTGGCGGCCCGCTCGACTGAGCCTGCTTCCCACGGTCGCGCGATTAGAAGTCGAAATCGAGCTCTTGCGGCTCGTCGTTCTTGAGCGAGTCGTCTTCCCCGGGTTCGAACGTGGCTTCGGAGTAGAGATCGTCTAGAGACCATCCGGCCTTGTGATGGCGGCGCAACTCTTCGCGCTCGAACTCGGCCATGTTCTGATAGTTCTTCGGTCC
>JBARTN010000155.1:0-5269 GCA_049645265.1 Polyangiales bacterium | reverse complement strand
GTGGGGGGCGAGGCCAGACGTGTGGTGTCTTACGGAGACAGCCGAGCGGGTACCCCGCGACCGAGCACGCCCGTCCCGAGCCGTTCTCCGATCGTGTGGTTGACAGTTGCCGCGGCTATAGAATTTCGAGGAGTGGCTCGAAGTCCACTAGCTCCAGCTGGGGCAAATATTCGTGCACCGCCTCCTGTTGTAAGCGATGACAGATGTCGGGCCGGAAGAAGTGCTCGCCGACCCTTAGAACGTAGTTCAGGATGAAGAAGCGGTAGGCCTCTTTGAGGAAGAGGATCTCCCCTTTGTGGAGGCGGTGGACTTCGTGGTAGGCGCGTAGGAACTTCATGAAACGCTCGTCGAAGAGCGGGTCGACCGTGTAGCTGAAGGCGGTTTGGTCGCCTTCAGCGCGGACGACGCGGGCGCAGAAGTAGAGGTCCAGCACCCGCGGCTCGATACGGAACCAGTCGTAGTCCCAGCGGGAAAAGAACTTGAAGCCGTCCCCGTCCATCCCGACCGAGAAGTTCCCGAGGTTCCAGTCGATCAAGACCGGGATCTTCGTCCACTGGTGGTAGCCGAGGTCATCGGCGTTGCCGAGAAAGGCATCGCAGTGGGCGCGAACGTAGCTGATCGACGAGTCCGAGAAGCCTCGCTCTCGGCGCCACTCTGAGCTGCCGATCGCGTCATGAAGGCTCGCCACGTCGGCACCGAGCGACTGCCAGGTCGGCCTCACGCGGTCCGAGATGTCCATACACTCTCGATGGAAGAGCCCCATCTCCTGGCCGAACGACTCGATCTGCCGGTCGGTCAGCACCTTGGGAAGGAAATCATAGAAACGTTGCTGTGCGTAGAAGACGACCCACTCGTCCTCGTGACGGTAGGTGAAGACCTCATCGTTCTTCAGTAGCACCGGCGCTAGAAACGACGCGTAGCGAGTCCCGCGAAGGCGGTGGATCCACTCGTGGATGCGGTAGTGGTCCTGACGGAAATGCACATACGAGCCGTAGCTCGATCGCTTCGCCACCACGGCGTGCCCGTCGTCGAGGAGGAGCAGATACACCGAGTTGGTCGAAACGTTGGCGCTGACTTCGCGCACCTCGACCACTTCCCGACGATCCCCGTAGGCATCCCAGGCTGCAGTCACGATGGGTGGGACAGCGGGCTCAGTCACGAGTGAATGAGGGGTTCTTACGCCTGCGCCGCGTAGAGGTCCATGATGTCGCGCAGGAGCTTGACGGCGTCGGTATTGGACCGCTGGAAGGCGTTGCGGCCGACGATCGAACCGTAGCCACCGCCCTTGGCGATTTCCCCGACTTCTTCGAGGACCGCGTCGGTGCCCTTGGTGGCGCCGCCGGAGAAGATGACGATGCGTTTGCCGCCAAAAGCAGCCTGCACGACGTGCCGGATGCGCTCGGCCAGGGTGCCGATGGGGATGTTCTCGTAGCTCTTCTTCGCAGCGTCCTGGAAAACCACTTCGGTGGGCGCCTTCACCTTCACGACGTGTGCGCCGAGCTGGCAGGCGATCTGTGCCGCGTACGCCGCAACGTCGATGGCGGTCTCCCCCTCCTTGGACATGTTGCCACGCGGGTACGACCACACGATGCTTGGCAACCCGGCGGCGCGCGCCTCGTTGATGAGATCGCGAAGGTCTTGATACATCTGATTGCGAAGACCGCTGCCGGGGTAGATCGTGTAGCCTATTGCGGAACAGCCGAGCCGAACCGCGTCATCGACCGCGGAGGTGAGTGCCGAGCACGGCGTGTCGGGACCACCGAGCGAATCGCTGTTGTTCACCTTCAAGATGAGGGGAAGCTCACCGGCATACCGATGCGCGATCGACTCGATGAAGCCGAGGGGCGCGGCGTAGCCATTGCAACCCGCCTCGACGGCAAGCGCAGGATGGTAAGCCGGGTCGTAACCGGGAGGGTTCGGAGCGAAGGAGCGGGCCGGTCCATGCTCAAAGCCCTGGTCGACCGGCAAGATCACGATTTTGCCCGTTCCGGCGAGGCGCCCGGTGTTCATCAGTCGCCTGAGATTTCCGATGACGCCAGGATTTTCACCCGCGTAGTTCGCGAGGATTTTTTCGACTCGTTCGCTCATACTCCTTACCTCCGTTTTCTCGACGCTGACCTTAGCTCAGAGATCGGAGCTGGTCATGCCCCTCCGACCGCTACCCAGGGGGAAGCTCGGCGCCAGGCGAGATTCAGGCGCGCGCCGCCTGGGTGGCCGGCGTCCCTTCCGCGTAAAACGCAGCGATTTCGGCCGCGTACTTCTCGTTCACGACGTTCCGCTTTACTTTGAGGGTCGGCGTCAGCTCGCCCCCATCGACGCTGAACACGGTCGGGAGAATCTTGATCTTCTTGATCGTCTGGTAGCGGGCGACCTTCTTGTTGCAGACTTCCTGCATCTCCTGCTCGATATAGCGCCTCACTTCCTCGTTTCGGGCCGTGCTTTGGATGTCGCTCAGGCCGGAAATCTGCGAAGCGACCTCCAGCTCCGGGAGGGCTTCTGGGTCGAGAACGATCAACGCCGAAAGATACGGCTGCCGGTCACCCACCACCACGGCCTGCCCGACACCTGGAATGGACTGCAAATAGCCCTCCATCTCGGCTGGCGCGACGTTTTTTCCGCCGGCCGTGATGATCAGGTCCTTCTTGCGACCCGTGATCGAGATGTAGCCGTCCTGGTCGATCGCGCCGAGGTCGCCGGTGTGCATCCAGCCATCGCTGTCGTAGAGCTCCGCCGTCTTGTCGGGCAGACGATGGTAGCCCTTCACCATGTTGATGCCCTTGAGCATGATCTCGCCGTCCTCGGCGATTCTCACCGCGACACCCGGAAGGGCCTTACCGATCGTGCCAAACCGCACCTTGCCGTACGGCTGGGCGGTGGCAATGGCCGTCGTCTCGGTCATCCCGTACCCTTCGTGAATCGGCAAACCGATCGACGCGAAGAACTCGAGTGTCGAGACGGAAATGGGGGCCGCGCCACTGAAGGCGACCTTCAGCTCATCCAGGCCGAGGGCGCCGTTGATCTTCGAGATGACTAGCTTGTTTGCCAGATTGCGCGAGAAGCTCGACACCGGGCGGCCGGTCGCGCTCTCCCGCCTGAACGCGTCAAGCTCCGTCTTTAGCGCCCAACTCGCCAGCTTCGCCTTGATGCCGGTGGCTTCCGCCAACTTGCCTCGAAGCGCCGACTCGAACTTCTCCCAGACACGCGGCACCGCGAGGAAGGACGTCGGGTGAACGTCGACGAGGAAGTCCTTGATCAGCGTGAGGTCGCTGCAGAAGTAAGTCTGGCCTGGGGCCATGAGCGCGGCAAAGTTGGTCACCGCCTGCTCGGCGGCGTGGCACAGCGGAAGGTAGCTGACGATTCGCGAGTCTGTCTCAAGGAGCACAGGAAACACTTCCTCCAAGGCGTTGCCGATGAGCTCGATCCCCCGGTGCGTGAGCATCGCCCCCTTGGGCAGCCCCGTCGTACCGGACGTGTAGATCAGGACCGCCACATCATCCATCTTCACGGCATTGAGCCGCGCATCGAGCTCGGCATCGGTGATAGAATCACCCTTCGCCATGAGTCCAGCCAAGCTGATCACACGCGGGTCGGGCGACTCCAGGTCGTCCATCGTGACGATGTGCTCGATCGTAGTCTCGCCCTTGGCGATCGAGATGTACTTATTAAGCTGGGTCTCATCGTCGCAGATCACGATCTTCGATTCGGCATTGCTAACGATGTAGGCCATCTGCTCCTGCAAGAGCGTCGTGTAGAGAGGCGCCGGAATCCCCTGGGCCGCGTTGATGCCGTGCTGGCAGATCACCCAATCGCGCCGATTGGCACCGACGATGGCGACGCAATCCCCAGGCTGGAGACCCAGAGCGATGAGCCCCTTCCCCACCCGCCGCACGCTGTCCCAGTACTCGCCCCAGGTCGAAGTCGCCCAGCTACCGTCAGAGTTACGGTCGTGAATCGCGGGCTCGTCGCCGCTGGCCTTCGCCCAACCTTCGATCCGCGAGAGCATCGTTCCTTGCAGCGTCATGTGGCCTCCTTAAGAGGTCGCTACGCTACCCCATCTCAAGCTCCGATCCTAGCCATGATCGCTGACGCTGGCACTGGCACTGGCACTGGCACTGGCACTGACGCTGGCACTGACACTGACACTGGCACTGACACTGACACTGACGCTGGCACTGACACTGGCACTGGCACTGACACTGACACGGTCACAGCCACGGCCCTACGGCCACGGCCCCTGGCTCTGGTCAAATCTGGCGGAGGAGGAGGGATTCGAACCCCCGGTAGAGTCGCCCCTACAACGGATTTCAAATCCGCCGCCTTCGACCGCTCGGCCACTCCTCCGTGAAGGGGCGGATTTAGCACACGGATCGCGCGCTCGCCCTTCCCATTTGGCAGGAACTCGGCCTATATTAGCCAGTCCCCGGCCAGTGGGCGGCCGGCAACTCATGAGGTGACGCTGTGGCTACAGACACAATTCCCAATCGACTCCTGCAACGTGCGAGGAAGACCCCGAACGACCCAGCGTACTTCGCGCGCGAAGGCGGGAGCTGGAAGCCGACGAATTGGAGCACCTACTCCGACCAGGTGACGCAGGCCGGCCGCGCGTTGATCGCGCTTGGCTTCGGGCCCGGGCAGACGGTCTGCATCCTCGGGTTAAATCGCCCCGAGTGGGCGGTCATGGACATTGCCGCGATGGGTGCCGGCGGCGCTCCCGCAGGTATTTACACGACCTGCTCTCCCGTCGAGGTTCGCTACATCGTCGCTCACGCCGAAGCGCCGGTCATCCTCGTCGACAACCAGGATCAGTGGCGGAAGGTTTTGGCGGAGCGTGCGAACATGCCGAATCTGAAACACGTCGTCACCATGAAGGGTTGCCCCGCGATCGCCGACGACATGGTGATGACCTGGGAAGAGTTCCTGGCCAAAGGCGATGGAATCGAAACGCGGGCGTACCTCGACCGCGTCGAGAGCCTGAAGCCCGACGCCCTTGCCACCCTGATCTACACCTCGGGCACGACCGGCCCACCGAAGGGCGTGATGCTGAGCAACGAGAACCTCGCCTGGACGTCGAACGTCGCGATTGGAATCACGTCCATCAACTCCACGGATTGCATGCTTTCCTATCTCCCTCTTTCGCATATCGCCGAGCAGATGTTCACGCTGCACATTCCGATCACCACGGGGGCCCGTGTGTACTTCGCGGAGTCGATCGAAGCGGTGCCCGAGAACCTCAAAGAGGTACAGCCCACCATCTTCTTCGGCGTGCCGC
>JBARTN010000154.1:0-15861 GCA_049645265.1 Polyangiales bacterium | reverse complement strand
GCCGAGCGCCGGCAGGGCCGTGGTTGTGCAGGCAGCGAACCTTCCCAGGTTTCCCAGGTTGAGATTCGGTCGTTCTATCCAGGTACCAACCCGACGAGGTTGTATCAAGATCGATGAGGCCGCGCGGTCGGTGCTTTTCGCAGTGGATTCTTCGGGCACGGGGGTCGCACGTGCTCCGTCAGTGTCTCGGCCCCAGGGGCCGAGATCTGAGTGTCGCACCGACAGCGGTCGCTCGAGAGGTCATGCGGCCTCCCGGAGCGCGTTCCAGTCACGCAGGAAGACAAGCACGGAGTTCCAACTTCGCATCGTTGGGGTCACCGCCATGAAAGCCCGGCTTCGGCCCGGCCTTTTTCTTTGCAAGACGTCTCCCCAAATCGAGGGCCGCGCTTATCGGTCACCTAGGCGAACAGGTTGTGTGACAATCTTACTGGGTCAGATCTTCGCAGAATGTGCCGGATCGAGGCTGAAGCCGTGCATGAACAAGACCGAGGACATTCGTGCTGAGATCGGCGACTCTTCCAAGACGACTATCGCAAGGGAGGTCCAAATGACCAGACGCTCGAGACGCTTGTTCGCTGTTGTCTGCTTGACGGCTGCACCACTCCTCGTACAAGTCGGCTGCAAGCAATCTGAGGGAGGTGGGTTTGAATGTCTCAACGCCGGGGACTGCCCACCCGGTTGCTCTTGTGACAACGAGCCGCTCCTGGGCGATCTCGTTGCCGTTTGCGAGAGTGATGAGACGGGCAGGGACTGCGGCGGCAGTTGTGACGCTGAGACGCAAGGCCCCGCCGGCACTTCCTGTGTCCGCGTCAGGACTGACGGCGAGGTCGATTTCTATAGTTGTCAGGGTGGCGGCACCGGCGGCACCGGCGGCATGGGAGGCATGGGAGGCACCGGTGGCTCGCCGACGCTTGCCGATCGCTGTGAGGCAAGCAACGCGGTTTACTGCAACAATGGCTATGACTGCAATGACGCGGGATGGGCTGTCAGCGCTGAAGCCTTCGCGGACTTGTACGGGCAGAGCCGCGAGGATTGTTTGTCCAGCGGCGACCCCTGCACGACCGAAGAGGCGTTCTGCGAGGGCAACGGGGGGGGCACATACAACGCGGCTAATCACGAAGCTTGCATCAGTGGTCAAATGACCACGAACTGTGCCGTGGACGAACTCAATCTTCCGGTGTTCCCCGCTGTGTGCGACGAACTCTGCGTAGCACCGTAGATGCTGAACCTTCGGGGAAAGGGTCGGAAGCGGCTTTTGTAGACTCGTCCTGAGGAGTCCGCTCGATCGCTCGCAATGCTCCTTGCTAGAGCCATCCATCGGCTTCACGTACTCGGAGTCCACTAGAGAAACCATGACTCGACATCGACTGTACGACATTACCTCGATCGGGCGGCCGCTCGACCCTCGATATAAAACCAACCGTACGGTGCTGCGGCTCATGCCGATCGCGGCCGTGATCGCGGGCGTCATTGCAGGCGTCGGCGGTGGCGACGTGAAGGCGATTGCCCTTGCGGCGGTCGGCGGACTCCTAGTGGTGTTCGGTTGCTGGGCGCTCGCCCGCGAGCTCGTCCCGGATGACAATCCCGGCGCCTTCAACAGCCTGGTCCTTTCCTTTGGCTCTTTCGTAGTGGTCGATGACACGAGCCTTCTACTTCCATTCGTCGCGCTGTTCTTGGTGCGCATCGTCAATCGGAGCACCGGGCTGAAAGCGAAGGCCGGCGATTCGGTTCTCGTACTGCTCCTGACGCTCTGGGCGATGTACCACCTTCACAGTCCGCTACTCGGCCTCGTCGCGGCGCTTGCGTTCGCGTCGGACGCGATTCTCGCCAACGGCCTACCGCGTCAATGGCTATTTGCCGGTGCAGCCGCAGCGGCGGCCGGCTTTGCATTGGCGCTCGACCCACTTGCCGGCATTCGGCTTTTGGAGTTGAGTCCGACGCTCTTGTCCGCCGTCGGCATCTTGAGCGTCCTGTGGCTCTTGAATATCGCCCTCACGCGGTCCGTTGCCTCCGTCACGGACATTGGGGAGGAGCCGCTGTCGGTCGCCCGTGTGCGCATGGGAATGCTAGTTGGCTGGCTGGTCGCGCTTCAAGCACTCACCGCGACCGATCCGGTGGCTTATTCGAGCGCGCTGGTCTGGGCGACCTTGGTTGGTTTGATCGTTGGCCGCGTCGCGACGGCCCTGCGCCCGGGTAACGCGTAACGAGTGGCGAGCTGAGGTCTACTGTCCCTCGTATGAAGGGTTCGATGTTGCAATTCATCGGAATATCCGTCGCGCTGGCAGCTCTCCTCTGTGTTTCATGCAATGCGCGGTTCGAGAGCTTGCTGCCCTCGGACGCCGGGCCTTCAACCCCAGATGGAGGGCAAGATGCGGGCATGGCCGATGGGGGCACGCCCGCCCGATGAAGCGCTTGCTTCTAATCGTTGCCGTAGTCGGCGTGCTGTATCCCTCCACGGGAGAGGCTCAGGCCTGGCTTCGCGATCCGGGAAACCTCTACGTCCAGACGAGCTACTTCTATCTTCGCGCCGGCTCGTTCTTCGGCGCCGATGGGAACACTTTCAAGCTCGAGAACGGCGAGTATGTACAGCATGTGCTCGCGTTCTATGCCGAGGCCGGGGTGATTGACCGTTGGTTGATGTTGACGCTGGCCGGCGAGCTCTTTCGGCGTAACGTGCTGACGAACCTCGGAGCGACTTCCGGCGTGGGCGACTTCCAGCTGGGGGCTTGGACCGCAATCGTGGAGAAACCCGTGCGCCTGACGGCAGGGCTTCTGGTCGGCCTTCCGACCGGAGATCCCTCGCCGAGTGCCGGTCCGGATGCGACCCCTGAGGAAGAAGCGATCGCACGCAGTCTTCCCACGGGAGACGGAGAGGTCGACGTCAATTTCCGTTTGGCGCTCGGACACTCGTTTGGGGGGACGATCAGCTTCGGTTCACTGGCCTCAGGGACGCCTCGGTCGTGTCGCCGGGATTCGAAGCGTTGGTGCGTGTGTGGGATCAACTGAACGTCGGCTTCGCGTGGTCCACTGCCTTTCGTGCACAGAACCTGCCGGCGAGTCCGCTGTACAAGTTCACCTTGAGTTGGGAGCGCTGACGAGGCCGCCGATGGCGGGCCGCCGGTCGTCATGACGGGGCGGGGTGGACGCTGAGCCGACGCTGCCTGCGCGGCAGAACCCGCCGCCTGATCCACTTGGTCAGCGGCACGAGGAACAGGGCGCCGATGGTCAGGATGGGCAGGGAAACGGCTGCGAGCAACAGCAGGTCGATATGGTGCGGCCGCATCACCAGCGTCAGGATCAGCGGCATGACGCTGGCCAACGAGACGCCTATGACCAGTCGCTGCGACGTCAGGATTCCGAGGACCGTCAGGTCTTCGGAGCTCTTCGGGGTGATCACGAAGGTCTTGAGACCACCAGACAGCCCCTCCATGATCCCCACCGCCGCGTGTGAAAACAGGGGCAAGCGCCAGAACGCCTGAATGGGATAGGCGAGGACAACCGCGATTGCAGTCCGCCAGTTCCGCTCGCGCGCGTAGTTCAGGGCGGCCGTCGAGTTGGCGAGCATGAAGGGATTCTGGACGAGGGTCGAGATGATCCCGAAGGCCAGCACCACTCCCGACCCTTCGCCCAACAGCGCAGCCGCGATCCACAGCGGAAAGAGCAGCTGGGCGACGAATCCGGGCAATACGCTGAAGTTCGCCCCGAGCCGCAGGAACAAAGAGAGACGCTGGTTCCACGGCAGGGGTGAACGCATCCACTCCAGGAGATGGAGTTTCGCGAGCTCCGTTCCTCCGGTCGCCCAGCGGCGCTTCTGCTTCTGCTGACCCGTGATTTCGCCCGGCACCAGCTCCGTGGACACCATCGCGGGGTTGGCCGGCTCGTAGTCCACCCACTTGCCCGCCCAGCCGCGCGTCATCATGGTGATGCCGGCGCTCCAATCCTCGGCCACCCTCGAGCCGTTCCAGCCGCCGGAGTCTTCGAGCGCCTCGAGTCGCAACAGCGCGCAGTGGCCGTTCAGGGTCGGGATGCCGTAATGCGCAATGTAGCCCTCGACGAATCGGCGCGCCGCATCACCCACATAACTATCGGACCAACTAATGATGGTGTCTCGCGGGTTGCCGATACGGAACATCCCCTGGACGAAGCCGAGCCGTTCGTCGTGCACGAACTCCGTCGCCATGGGTCGGATGGCCTGCGGCGCGAAGGTGTCCCCCACGTCGAGCACGCCTATCAGCACTCGTCCGGGGTCGGCAAATGGAGCAAGCCGCTCCAAGCCGATGTTCAGGTTCCCCGCCTTGAATCCCTTGGTCCCGTCCCGGTGCTCGACCCGCACTCGGGCCTCGGCCTCATAGAGGCGGGCCACCTCCGTCCAGCGGCCATCGTCACTGTTGTCGATGAATTGGACCCGGAGCTTGTCCGGCGGGTAGTCGGCGCCGAGCACGGAGTCGATGCTGCGACACACGTGCTCTGAAGCCTCGTGGCGGCCCGGAATTTGGACGATGATCTCGGGCAGGTCGAGATCCGGCACGGGCGCGGGTACGGTCGCGATGGGCCGCGGCCCACGAATCAGGGTAATCGCGGAGTACACCCAAAGGGGTGCCGCTACGACCACATTGCCCACCGCCACCACGAGCGTCACGGTCACCATCAGGGCCAGGAACGGCGAGCTCGCTTGGATGAGCACTGCGCACAGCCACGTCCCCAAAACGACGTGGGCAATCATATAGAGCGCCGCCACGAGTAGGATCACCACGTGAACCCTCTTCCCGGGCGTCCCGGCCAGCTTGTTCCAAATACCCTTAAGGGTGATTCCGACTCGGCTCGCTCCATTCTGCATCTGGTCCCCGCCGCCTTTCATCGCCAACCATGGTAGGGCTTCGACGCGACGCGTCAACTTCCAGCCGGACGAGGGGCTGAAGACGCTCAGCTCACTGCGCGGGGCTGAGGCAGCCGATGCGATCGTTGGCGACTACGACTTGGTCCCAGGACATCGAGCTCGGGCCGGAGTCGACGTAGAAGTCCAGCCAGATCCAGTTGAAGCCCAGGTCCTCGGTGTCTCGCCAGTTGAAGCCTGGGAAAGGGTCTCCGTTGGGGTCGGGGCCCCACCAGCCCCCGCCCATACGGTCCATGTTGGGTGCCCCCTCCCTCAGATGTTGGATCAGCTGATCGTTGATCCACACGGCAAACTCTCCATTGCTTTGGCCCGGTGTGTTCAGCTCGAGCATCAACTCGAAGCAATTCCATTCGTCCGAAGCGACACTTGGTCTGGCGCCGCGCATGAGGTTGTTTCCGTAGCAACTCGGTGTCGGCATCCAGCAGTCCATCCCGGGCCACTGCGCGTACTGATCGAGCTCGAGCCCCTCGCCCTGGGGCTCCAATGCGTTGTGAAAGAAGTCCGAGCCGTTGGGGGTGATGCCGGCGGTGCCCTGTGGCCATTGCGTCGGCGGATTGAAGCCCCCAAGCCACATGCCGGTGTGGTGATAGTCGCCGCGGTCATCGTACTTCGCGTAGTAGCGCACGTAGACGGTGCCCTGTTGGGTGGGCAGGCTTTCGTACAGAGTGACGCCGGTCACTCCGTTGCCCTCCGGTACGAGCATCTGCAGAGCTTGGGAGCCCGCGACCGCGCCTCCCGGGACGTCACCGGTGAGCGACATCGTGTCGCCTCGCGTGACGTTGTCCCACCCCGCTCCCATGGCGTCTACGCTCGAGTCTTCGAAGTCTTCGTAGAAGATCACCGAAGGGTGAGAGTCGATTCCCACGTCACCCGGATACGCGGCGGACAGCCCGACGCCGTTCATCGTGGTGCCGCCACCTCCGCCCGTCCCCAGGGAACCGCCGGTCCCTGGCGTGCCGCCCGCCCCGGTCCCCCCGGTGCCGACAGCCGGGTTCCCGTCGCCGCAGCCTAGGAGAGCGAAGGCAAAGATGATGGCCACACAAACCGATCGATAGATCCCCATGATCACAAGATGACAGCTCCGACGCGCCCCCCCAAAGTCAGCGTGTCGACTTTCTCGGAGACGGGCTTATAGAGGCGACGATGCGGAATCCGGAGCGCTGGCCAGGCGTTGCCACTGCTGCATAGGGAAGGATGCTCAATTGCCAGAATTCACAATCACTCGCCAGATCGGTGCCCCCGTTGAAACGGTGTGGGAGGTCCTCAACGACTTCGGCGACATCTACAAATGGAGCCCCGGCGTCACTGCCTCCGAGCTCACGTCGGAAGGCGCCGTGGCCGAGGGGAGCACCCGTCACTGCGACTTCGCTCCGTTCGGGGGCGTCAACGAAGTGATCGAGCGGTACGAGCCACATCAGCGGTTAACGGTCAACCTCTTTGAAACGTTCAAGCTCCCTATCTCGGGCGCGATTGCCGACTTCAACATCGCGCCGAAAGATGGCGGTACCGAGTTGAACCTCCACTACAGCTACACGCCAAACATGTTGGGTCGTCTCCTCAAGGGCTATGCCGACAAGCAAATGCGCAAGGGCATTGCCGGCCTGGCGAAGGGTCTCCAGACAGAGAGCGAACGTATTCACGCCGCCTAGCGGCCGCCATGAACCCAATCAACCTCGCACTACGCTTCTTCCTCGAGGTCATTGCCCTGGGCGCGCTGGGTTGCTGGGCTTGGGCACAGACGGACTCCTGGTAGAGAGCTCCGTTGGCGATTGCGGTCGTTCTACTGACCGCGATCCTGTGGGGCACCTTCGCCGTCCCCAACGACCCGAGCCGCGGGGGTGCCGGCCTAGTGCTGGTCCCGGGAATCGCGAGACTCGCCTTGGAGCTTCTGGTCTTTGGTGCCGCGGCGTTCGCCCTCAAAACGCTCGGCCGACCGACCCTCGCAAGCGCGTTCGCCATCCTCGTGGTGCTCCGCTACACGTGGTCCCACGAAAGAGTAGCCTGGCTGATCAAGCAGTAGGAAAAAGGCAGGCGCTCATCACGCCTGCCTTTGACTTCGAACCTCGGTAGCTAAGTGGCTAACGCCATTCGTACAACTTCGATGAGGTGTTCCCGTTGGGGTCTACTTCGTATTCGAAGAGCGTCGCTATCGTGTTGAGTCGCTGAAGCTTCGTGGAGGCGGTCTGGTAGTACAAAGCGCCGCGATAGCTGACGGCGCCATCTTTCCCGAACTGACCTACGCCCTGGGCCTTCCAGGTCGCGGCCTCGCCATCCTGGGTCATCAGGATGCCCTGAGCTTCGCCGTACATGGTCCCGTCCGGACGAAGCTGACTCCAATAAGTGCCTAGGTTCTTGTTTGCCACGCCGAGTAGAGTGCCCTCGGCCTCGAATGAGATCTCCATTTTGGGGGGATCGGTGGACAACACCCTCCGCCCCGTGACTCGGCCTTTCTCGGCTCCGATTTGTTCGCCTAGCATCGCAGTACCTTTCTCCCAGCGGCGGCTGGGCTCATGAAGGGAGACGCGAATCGTCACGCCTTTGTCCTGGCCCTGTCAATCGGGGATTTCTGCTCCCTGGTCGTCTTGAAGGAATCGACTGGTCTCGGGGAGTCGGGTGTGAGGCTGGCCTTCGGCGCAGCGACCCTACGCAGGGGCCAATCGTGCCTCTTGACAATTTCACGCGTCGGTTCGCATGGTTTGGTGTGCGCGTGCCAAAGCAGTCTTTTCTAGGGCATGTTCCCGTCGCGCAAAGACGTCCCGTGGTCGAGGACCCAAAGCGGTTCAATGAGGTGAGGCGATGAGCGAGGTCGCATTAATCCGCGAGCGCGCCTACATCGCCGGCAAGTGGGTCGAGACTGGGGCGCATCTGGACGTGTTGGATCCTGCCACGGGAGAGCGCGTGGGCCGCGTTCCTCGCTGTGGCGCCGAAGAAGCGCGCGCCGCGGTCGATGCCGCGTCCGGCGTGTTCGAGCAATGGCGCAGCCTATCCGCGATCGACCGGGCTGAGCCTCTTCACCGCATGGCCCGCACCATGGAGCGCCGTGAAGAGGAGTTGGCTGCGTTGCTCACTCGCGAGCAGGGCAAACCCCTTGCCGAGGCGCGCGCCGAAATCCGTTACGCCGCGTCCTTCTTGACCTGGTTCGCGGAGGAAGCTCGGCGAATGTATGGTGAGACTATCCCCGCGCCTTCGGCCCAAGGGCGCGTCTTTGTCCTCCGGCAGCCAGTGGGAGTAGGGGTCGCGATCACCCCCTGGAACTTTCCTTGCGCGATGATCACCAGAAAGCTCGGACCGGCGCTCGCGGCCGGCTGCCCGTTGATTCTCAAGCCGGCCGAGGCGACGCCACTCTCCGCACTGGCCCTTGCGGCCATCGCGGAGGAAGCGGGTATCCCCGCCGGCGCGTTCAGCGTCTTGACTGGGGACCGTGACGACGCTGCCGATCTTGGTGCCGCGCTGATCGGGGATGCGAGGGTCCGCAAGCTCAGCTTCACGGGTTCGACCTCTGTCGGAAAGAAACTACTCGAAGCATCGGCAGCGACCGTGAAGCGGGTGAGCCTAGAGCTCGGCGGAAACGCGCCTTTCGTGGTGCTCGACGACGCAAATGTGGGCGCCGCGATTGCCGGCTGCCTCGTCGCAAAGTTTCGAAACGCGGGCCAGACCTGCGTCGCCGCCAATCGCATCCTGGTTCAAGACGGCATCTACGAGCGCTTCCGAGATGCCCTCGCGCAGGCGATCGCAGCGCTGCGTGTTGGCCCAGGGCTCGAGCCCGGCGTGCAGATCGGGCCACTCATCGATCGCCGAGCCTTTGACAAAGTCCGCGCATTGGTCGCGGACGCTCGTGGCGCCGGTGCGCGTCCCACGGTCGGGGGTGGCCAAGCCGAAGCCGGAGGCACGTTCTTCACGCCGACGTTGCTCGAGGATGTCAGCGCAGACATGCGAATCAGCCGGGAGGAAGTGTTCGGACCGGTGGCGTCACTCACGCGTTTCGGCAGCGACGCGGAGGGGATTGCGTTGGCGAACGGGACGCCTGCCGGTTTGATCGCTTACCTCTATGGACGCGACTTCAGTCGCCTCGTCCGCGGATACGAGGCGCTCGAGGTCGGCATGGTCGGCGTCAACACCGGGCTCGTGAGCACCGCAGAGGTGCCCTTCGGCGGGTGGAAGGAGAGCGGCCTCGGCAGAGAAGGAGGCCGGCACGGGCTCGAGGACTGGACCGAGCTCAAGAGCGTAACCGTCGCTCTCGAGTGAGCGG
Organism: Polyangiales bacterium; assembly: GCA_049645265.1. Taxonomy (GTDB): domain Bacteria; phylum Myxococcota_A; class Polyangia; order Polyangiales; family Houyiibacteriaceae; genus SG8-38. The sequence continues at coordinate 6,718 of JBARTN010000154.1, read as the reverse complement.
TGGAGACTCCGAACGCTTCGTCGCTTCAGGCACGCCTGGTCGGGGCGAGCCGGAGGATCTTTCGAGATCTTCGAATGCGTCTTGCTCTACGGCGCCCATCTGCTTAGATGGGCCGAACTCCGCCCACGCCTTCCTACCTTCCGAGGTCATCATTGCTCGACACTCTCGTCCGGCACACCAGCGTTCTGGACATCATTGGCGACGTCATCCGAGTTCGCGCTACGGGCGTAGCCCTTGGGGACCTTGCGCTGGTGGAGAACCTGGGTGGCGAGGTGTCCAGCGCCAGCGTCGTCGAGCTGAAGCAAGACATCGCCAGCCTCCAGGTGTTCTCGGGCGGAAAAGGCATCTCGACCGATGCCCGAGTTCGTTTCCTCGGACATCCGCAGCAGGTCACCTTCTCCAACCACATTCTGGGTCGAATCTTCCGGGGCTCGGGCGAGGTCATCGACGGCAAGCCGCCCCTGGATGCCGAGGAGACCATCCCGGTCGCAGGGCCCACGGTGAACCCGATGATGCGGGTGATGCCGTCCAAGTTGATCGAGACCGAAGTCCCGATGATCGATCTCTTCAACAGCTTGGTGGAGAGCCAAAAGATCCCGATCTTTTCGGTCGCCGGTGAGCCCTACAATGCCCTTCTGGCCCGTGTTGGCTTCCAGGCAGACGCCGACATCGTGGTCTTCGCAGGCTTAGGACTGATCTTTGACGATTTCCACTTCTTCAAGACCGCCTTCGAGGACCACGGGGTCTCCCATCGCACCGTCATGTACGTGAACTTGGCTTCCGATCCGATCATCGAACGGCTGCTGGTTCCCGACATGGCATTGGCGGTCGCCGAGCGATTCGCCATGGAGCACTCCAAGCGGGTACTGGTGCTGATGACGGACATGACGGCCTATGCCGATGCCATGAAGGAAATCGGCGTGTCCCAGTCCCGCATCCCGGCCACCAGGGGTTACTTGGGCGACCTTTATACACAGCTCGCCCGGCGGTATGAGAAAGCGTGCGACTTCAAAGGGGCGGGCTCGGTCACGATCCTCACGGTCACCACCATGCCCGGCAACGATGTGACCCACCCGGTGCCGGACAACACCGGCTACATCACCGAGGGCCAGCTCTACTTGCATGATCGGGTCATCGATCCTTTCGGCTCGCTATCGCGCCTAAAACAGCATGTGGTGGGAAAAGCCACGCGGGAGGACCACGGGCAGATCATGAACACGATGGTCCGCTTCTACGCCGCTGCGCGTGAGGCAGAGCAAAAGCAGGCCATGGCGTTCGAGCTATCGGACTTCGATATGAAGCTCCTCAAATTCGGGAAGCTGTTTCGGCGCCGGTTCATGGACGTTAACGTCTCCTTGCCTCTGTTGCAGGCGCTGGACTTGAGCTGGCACACGCTGGCCGAGTGTTTCGAGTCGCACGAGCTTCTCATGAAGCAGGACCTCGTCGATCGTTACTTCCCAGACTTGGAGAGCGAAGGCCCGGAAGGGGTCGCCTGAGCAATGGCCCGACTGAAGCTTAGCAAGGCCGCACTACAGCAGGAGCTGACAAAGCTCAAGCTCTACGAGAAGCTCCTTCCTTCCCTCGAGCTCAAGCGCAGGCAGCTAACCATCGAGCTGGACAAGGCCCGCAGGGAGTACGCTGCAACGCGAGCCGACGTGGAGCGCCTGGAGGCGCGGGCGGGGGCCGAGCTTCCCATGCTGGCGAACTCGGAGATCGATCTGAAGGGTCTCGTCAAGATGACGGCTTTCGACCTCGGGCAAGAAAACGTCGTTGGCGTGAGGCTCCCGGTGCTGAAGAAGGTGGAGTGCCAGGTGGCCGAATATTCACCGCTTGCAAAACCCGCGTGGGTTGACGCGCTGGCCGAACGCCTCGGCGATGCGGCGGAGGCGCGCACGCGCATCCAGGTCGCCGCGGAGAGGGTCCGCGTCCTGGCGCGCGCGGAGCGGCGCATTACGCAGCGGGTGAACCTCTTCGAGAAGATTCTCATCCCTAGGACTCGGAACAATATCGAGCGCATCCAGATCTGGCTGGGCGACATGGGAAGGGCGGCCGTGGTTCAGGCGAAGCTGGCGAAGGCCCGGCAAGTGTTCGATTCGGGTCAGGCGGAGGAAGAGGTGGCGGCGTGGCCATAGTCCCTCTGAGCAAACTTACGTTCGTGGGGCACCAGGCCGAAAAGGAACGGGTCCTCGAGGACTTGCAAGAGCTCGGGTGCCTCGAGATCGTCTCCTTTGCGCATGACGTCGCTCCGCTCGCGGACCCCTCGAAACGAAGTCGTGAAGCGTTGAGCTACCTCGAGCGATGTCCTCAGAAGCAGCGGCCGGTGACCCACGCCGCAGAGTTCGATCCCGTGCGAGTCGAGGAGGACGTCCTCGAGCTCCGAGATCATACGCACCAGCTGGAGCTCGAGCGCGATGGCCTCATGCACCACATCGAGGCACTGGCCCCGTGGGGCGACTTCGAGTTTCCACCCGAGGAAGGCCTCAGAGGACAGCGGTTCTGGTTCTACGTGGTGCCGCAGAACCGCTTGCGTGACCTGGAAGCGTCTGAACTGACGTGGGAAGAGGTCAAGCGCGAGGGGCGGGACGCGTATGTGATCGTGATCTCCGAGCTGGAGCCCCAGGGCGTCCCGGCTCCACGAGTTCGAACCGGCAGTGTATCGCGGCAGACGCTCGAGCGGAGGCTAGAGGACGTGGAGTTGGAGCTCGAGGACGCGTCGCTCGAGCGGATCCGCCTCACTCGCTGGAGCCTCCTGCTGTCACGCAGCCTAGCTGCCCTCGAGGATCGAGCTGCTCGCGAGCTCGCCGCTGATCAGTGTTACGATTCCACTCCGCTCTTCGCGCTCCGGGCATGGGCACCGACCGAGGCGGTGGAGGCGCTCGTGTCGTATGCCGTGAAGCACGGCATCGCCATGGAGGTCTCTGATCCCGGCCCCGATGACGAGCCGCCTACGCTCCTTCACAACTCGGAGCGCACGGAAGGCGGCGAGAACCTCGTCAACTTCTACAAGACCCCCGGCTACAGCAGCTGGGACCCCTCGTCGGTGGTCCTCTACTCATTCGCGATCTTCTTTGCAATGATCATTTCGGATGGTGGTTACGGGCTGGTCTTGGCGCTTGCGACGGCGTATTTCTGGAAGAAGCTGTCGAGCTCTGCCGCAGGACGCCGGTGGCGTTGGGTCCTGGTCACGCTGGTGGTGACCACAGTCGTCTACGGCGTTCTGGTGGGCTCATTCTTCGGGGTGACGCCGGCCTCGGACACGTTCCTCTCGCGGCTGACGGTTCTGGACATCACCGACGCGAGCGGCATGATGGCGTTGTCGATCACGATCGGAGCGATCCACGTGATGCTCGGCAATCTCATGGACGCCCGGCGCTATGGATGGAGCCCGCGTGCCCTGCCGTCGCTGGGATGGGCCATGTTCGTGCTCGCTGGTTATGCGCTGTTCCTCGCGGTTCAGGCAGGAGCCGACTGGTTGAAGCCGCCCGCCGTTTCCGTGGCCATCGTTAGCTTGGTCCTGGTGTTCGCGTTTTCGGGATACGGGGCGCCTCCTTTGGCTCGCTTGGGGAAAGGGCTCGTCGGATTGACCCGTATCATCGCGGCGTTTGGAGATGTCCTGAGCTACCTGAGGCTCTTCGCCCTGGGCCTGGCCTCTGCATCACTGGCGATCGCGTTCAACGGAATGGCCGCCGGTGCCCGGGAGGCCATTCCGGGCGTGGGTGTCCTCGCGGCTCTCATCATCCTCGTCATAGGACACAGCTTGAACCTGCTACTCGCCGTTGCCAGCGGAGTGATCCATGGGCTGCGATTGAATGTCATCGAATTCTTCAACTGGGGACTTCCGGAAGAGGGTCCTCTCTTCCGGCCCTTCAGAAAGAAAGGAGTGTGATCCGTGGAACCATTGGTCTTGACCATGGGCTGGCTGGGGATTTTCGCCCCTCTGACGCTGGGTGCGATCGGCAGCATGATCGGCGTTGGCCGAGGCGGCCAGGCCGCCGCCGGTGCGATGCTCGAGGTGGAGGGCGGCTATGGTCGCTTCGTCGGGGTAGCGGCGATGCCCTCCTCCCAAACCATCTACGGCATCGTGGTGATGCTGACGCTCAACCGTACGGTGACGCTCGGAAGCTCACCCGGCCTTTTCGTGTTGGGGACTCTCACCGGCGTGGCCCTGCTCGTCAGCGCGATGGCTCAAGGAAGCGCGTGTGCTGCCTCCATCAACACCTCGAAGTCGAAGCCTGAAGTGTTCGGGATCTCGATCGCCCCCGCGGCTGTGATCGAGGGCTTTGCTGTCTTCGTTTTCGTATTTGCTCTGGTGCTCGCAGGCGCCATTCCGAAATGAGGTAACGCATGACCGAGCCAGATCTGAAATCCTCGGGCGTCAAAAACCTCATCGACCGGATTCGTGACGAGGGAGTCCATGCCGCCCGAGCTGAGGCAGACAGGATTCTCGCGGATGCCAAAGCGAAAGCTGCCCGGACCGTGGCGGATGCCAAAGCGAAAGCTGCGGCCATCAAGAACGAAGCGCGGGCGGCAACGGAGCGGGAGCAGACCGCGAGTATCGAGGCCCTGCGCATCGCGGCACGGGACACCGGCTTGGAGCTCCGCTCAGCGGTCATGTCCGCTTTCGAAGAGCACGTGCGTCGCCTCGTGACCGATGTGACCACCGACGGCTCCGTGCTTCGCGACATGATCCTGGTCCTGGCGGGGAGGGCCGCCGAAGATTTCATCAAAGACAAGGATGCCGTCATTCTCGTTCCCAAGCGGTTAGCCGATGAAGTCTCCGCGGAGCTCGATGAGTTTCTCCGGCGGTCGGCCGTGTCGTTCTCTGCCGATGTTCTACGCAAGGGCATCGAGCTCATTCCGTCCGACGAGGTCCATGGCGGGGCGCGCATTCGCTTGGTCGGTGAGGACTTGGAGATCGACTTGAGCGACGAGGCACTGTCCGAAATGATGCTCAAGCTGCTTCTGCCCCGCTATCGGAAGATTCTGCTCGAGGCAGGGCAGTGAGACGACGCTACTATCAGCTCGTTGCGAGTCTTCCGGCGCTTCCCGACTTCAGGCAGACCAAGCTGCTGCCCATGAGCCGTCGGCGCCTCGAAGAGCGATTGTCGCTCCTCCACGCGGATGACTTGGACGAGCTCATGAGGACCGAGCGTCTGGTCAGCTGGCATCGCCAACCCGTGAGTCGGACGACCGAGCAGATCGCTGCCATGTACGAGGAAGTTGTAGCCAACAACCGCACTCCGGAGCTTCTGAACATCGTGGATTTCCGGATGAACATACGGACTTTGATGGTGGCGCTCCGCCTGAGACGCCAGGGGAAATCCGCGCCATCCGTGCGATGGGGCACTGGTCCGTACACGCGCATCATCGAGTTGCGCTGGGCGGACGCCGAGTTTGGGCTAAGCAACGTCTTTCCCTGGATCGCCGAGGCGCAGGTGTTTCTCGACCAGGGCGATGCCTTGGGGCTCGAGACGCTGATGATGGGTCAGTCTTGGAAGAAGCTGAGCCAGATCTCCGATGCGCACCCATTTGGATTCGAGCAGGTCTTCGCCTTTGTCTACAAGTGGGACATCCTGCACCGCTGGGTGTCCTACGACGCCGAGAAGGCGCGTGAGCGCTTTGAGGAACTGATATTGGAGGTGACAAGTGACCACCAAAACCTCTTCGCTTGATCCGGGCGACGCGGGCGGCGACGGATTTCGGCGCGCTCCCATCGTGGCCGTTCAGGAGAGTCTGGTCAGTATCAACGTCAGCGACACTCGAGTGATGAAGAATGAAGTCGGCTATGTTCTTCTCGGAGAGCGGCGCCTCAAGTCCGAGGTACTTCGGGTTCAGAATCAGGTCGCAGACATGCAGGTCTTCGAGGATACCTCCGGGGTCAAGGTCGGGGACCAGGTCGAGTTGACTGGCGAAATGCTGTCGGTGACTCTCGCGCCCGGTCTTCTGGGGAAGGTCTATGACGGGCTGCAGAACCCGTTGACCTTGTTGGCGGAGCGATACGGTTTCCTGCTCCCCCGCGGCATCGAAGTGGACCCGCTGGACACCGAGAGACGCTGGGACTTCACACCCACGGTCACCACCGGAAACACCGTGGAGCCGGGACAGATCTTGGGAACGACGCCCGAAGGGATCTTCGAACACAAGATCATGGTGCCCTTCGACGAGCCCGCGGCGGCTAAGGTGACCTGGATCAACCGGGGCAACCTGACGATCAACGACCCGGTCGCCCGAATCGTCCGACCGAACGGTGCAGAGCGGACGCTCACGATGGCTCAACGCTGGCCGGTACGCCGCCCGCTGCCCGAACGCATGCTCCGGCAGCGCGTGGCCGAGCGTATCTACCCCACGGAACCGCTGACCACCACACAGCGCATCATCGACACGATGATCCCGATCGCGCGCGGAGGCACCGCCTGCATCCCGGGACCCTTTGGTTCAGGAAAAACGGTGCTCCAGAGCCTCATTGCGCGACACTCTGCTGTGGACATCGTCATCGTCATCGCTTGCGGCGAACGAGCGGGCGAAGTCGTGGAGACGATCACCGAGTACCCGGAGACAAGGGACCCCCGGACCGGGGGCTCGCTCATGGACCGCACGATCATCATCTGCAACACATCCTCGATGCCCGTCGCCGCACGGGAATCCTCCATCTACACCGGGATCACGCTCGGGGAGTACTACCGGCAGATGGGGTACAACGTGTTGTGCATCGCCGACT
>JBARTN010000153.1:0-2967 GCA_049645265.1 Polyangiales bacterium | reverse complement strand
GCGCGGCTACGCGCGGCGACAGCCCTAGCAACGGCGTCTTGCAGCTCTTTCGTCTTCGAGACTTCGGCGTTCAGACGAGCATCGAGCGCGGCGAGGTCACCCTGAAGCTCCAGTCGGCGCTCACCTTCTCGGTCGAGCCTTCGTTGGACGCGCTCGGCTCGCTCTCGCTCCGCGCTCAGATTCTCGGCCGTCGCGGCAAGCTTCTGATTCGCACCGGCGAGCGAGCGTTCCGTCGCGGAGAGATCACGCTCGGTTTCCGAAAGGTGCTGCTCGATCGTCGCCTTCTCTTGGCGGTTCTGCGCGAGCTTCTCGCGTGTGCGCGTGAGGCGCCGCTCCTCGTCTTTGAGCTGGGTCTTCAGAGACGCGACGTGTCCGTCGGTTCGCGCCAGGCGCTTCGCAAGCTCGGTGCGTGTCAGCCGGCTCTGCTCGTAGCGGAGCTCGAGCTGTTCGGCGATCTCGCGCGTGTCGGCGAGATCCCGGCGAAGATCCGAGGCGGTGAGCTTCGCTTGCTGAGCCACTTCTCGCTGGGTTTCGGCTTGCTGATAGAAGACGGTCACCGCGGCGCCCGATGCTCCGAGTAGGGCAAGCGCCATTGGGATCGTCCAACGCAGGATCGTCTTTATTCGTTCGCGGCGCTCTTCGGGAAGCGAGAGCGCCGAGAGCTCGGCTGCAAGCTCTTCGGCCGTTGGCCGCTCGGCTGCATCCAGACTCAGCCAGGAGTTGAAGAACGGTGCGAGGTACTTGAGCCCTTTGCGGCTTGGGGCGCGAGGCGTTCCCTTGGACCGATTCTCGATGAACGTGTCGACTGCGCCCGCGGCAACGTCTTCTTGTGTTTCTGGCTCGAGCGCGTTGCGAAGCGACAGGGCCAGCGCGAACACGTCGGCCTTGTTGCTCACCACCGGTTTACTCTCGACCGATGCGAACTGCGCAGCGACCTCGGGCGCGAAGTACGTAGGTGTGCCCGCCACCACCATCTCCGCCTCGGTCGCCGCCACGCCGAGATCGAGCAGCACAGGCGTGACTTCCGCGTCGCCGAATCCCGGAATCCGAGCGAGAAAGATGTTTTCCGGCTTGACGTCTTGGTGGCGCACCCCTGCGGCGTGCATAGCGGCGAGCGCGCGTGCTAGCGGCTGAAAGATCGAGAGCGCTTCAGCACGATTCAAGGGTTCACGTTGCAGGCGCGACTCGAGCGTTTCGCCGTCGTACCAGGGCATGACGAACCAGAGTCGTTCCTCGAACCAACCGTGGTCTTTGAACTGCACGATCGACGGGTGGAACACCGAGGCGATGAGTCGCAACTCCCGTAGGGCAGATTGCTTCGCCGACTTCGAGTGCGCAGGCTGGTGCAGTAGTTTCAGTGCGACGACATGGCCCGGAACTTCGGTGTCTTTGGCTCGGTACACGTCTCCAAATGCGCCTAGCCCGACGCGCGCCTCGAGCGAGTACCGCCCGCCGACGATCGTTCCGTTGGACAAGGGCTCGACGATTTGGTTTTCTTCTCCCGGCGTACGCGGCGCGGCCTCGAGAGCGAACGCTTCGATGATCACGCGACCGAAACGGCTCGCGTCCGAAACGCCGTGCTCCGTAAGAATCAGCTGCGCCTGCGCCATTGCGGCATTCACGCGCTCTTCCATCACCTTCGGCGGTTCGCCGTACACGAACGCCAACTCTTCGATGCTGAGCTCCCGTGCATGGCGGAGCTCCAACAGCTCCGAGTCTTCCGTCCTGAGCTCAAAGCGCAGCCCATTGAGCGGGTTGGTGGAGTGATGCGCGGAGGGAAGGGCGCGCCAGGGCAGCCCCTCCAACGCTTGCTTGGTCGGAGGCTGGTGCGGGCGGCTCTGGTTGTGCATGTAGCCGCGCGCTGCTCTGTAGAGTCTCGCGCGGACGCCGGGCGCCTGGAGCAGCTCGTCGCTTTCGGTTTTCGCAACGAAGGCGCGAAGCTTGACGAGGTAATGATCGGCACGCTCGGTTGAGCCTGTTCGAATGGCGAGGTACTGCCGCAGACCTTCCGAGTAGTAACGGAAGGCACGGCCGTGCAGAACGTCGACGATCGTCTGTGGTTGACCGTTCGAAAGCGCAATGGACGCGGCCGCTTGGGTGAGCGCCGCGCCGCCCTTCCCGGGTGGCCTCAGTTGATTTAGAAGAAAGGGGACGGTTCCCAGAGTTCCCATGGTTGCCTCGTACAAAGTGGGGAACTGTAAGGATGAGTCACCCTTGAGGCGGCACTCAACAAAACCGCAAGGCGAGGTTCCGCTCCGCGGGCTCTAAATTTGCCTTGCATCCGGTTCGGGCCCAAGGTGTCCGGGTCGTGTTTCATTGGCGCCTGGGATTATGGTCGATTCTCGGCTGTGTAGTTTTCTATGGCTGCACACCGAAGCAGGGCCCCGTCACTGCTCCGGGCGAAAGCGATGCCAAACCTGCAGCGAATGCGGCTCCCAACGCGGAATCTCAGCCGGTGGTGTTGCAGGCCCCGGTGGCATTCTGGAAGGACGGCAAGGCACAGGGCGAGGTCGATGCCGCCAAGGCGGACGAAGAGGGTCACCTTCTAGTGGACCTCGGGGAAGACTGGACGCCGTACATTCTCACGGAGGGCTCGTCTGCCGACGAGGAGCCCAAGCCGAGCGAATACCGTGCGACCTACTTGGCCCTGGCGCGCGGCGAGTTTCCAAACGACCGCCACGGGTATCGCGCCAAGAAGGACGAGTACCTGGAGCTCTACGGCATCTTACCGAACCTGACGTTGATGAGGCAGCGCTTCGCCGAGGTCCGCGCGCTGGAATGCGCGGAGCAGCTCGACCTCGTGCCGCTTCAGGAGTTCAACGGGTTCTTGGCCTATCAGCAGGGCCGCCGTCCGGCGCGTCGCCTTGCGCGCTACGAGCTGCTCAAGCCGAAGATGGCCGCACTCGTCGAGCGTGCCCAAGTAGAAAGCCTCGATCAGGTCACCCGCGCTCACACCGCGGACGAGGA
>JBARTN010000152.1:0-50737 GCA_049645265.1 Polyangiales bacterium | reverse complement strand
GGTCACGGCCTGGACCTGGGCAAACTCCTCCTCGTACATCACCATCTGGGGGCTTGCCATGTTCTGAGCCGTGCTCCTTCGCCTTCTTCAGTGCTATGAGTTCCTAGCAGAGCACTAGTCACCGGTAAAGATTTCCGGCCCCACCGCTCCCAGCATAACAGGCCGTCACTATAGGCAAAATCGATGCTTCGTTTCCTCTACCGCTTGTTCAGGAATCTCCTGTGCGTGCCAGTCCTACCATTGTGGGCGATCGCCCGATCGCTAGTGCGACCGAGGGGCCGCTGGATCGTCGTCCGCCTCAAACCACGCCTGGTGGAGGCGCGTCAGCCCGTACCGTGGCTCCGCAGGCTCCTCGACGCGGACGCCCTCCGGCGCACCTCGTCGCTTGCCGCGGTTCGCAGGCTTGCTGACTATGCGATCAGGGATCCCCGAATCGAAGGGGTCGCATTCGTCTTGCCCCCGCTCCACGCCGGCTGGTCGGTCTGCTCCGGGCTTCGCGAGCAGATCCTCCGTCTTCGAGATGAAGGCAAGCAAACCTGCGTGCTCCTACCCCGGGGTGGAGGGCACCGGGAGGTGTACATCGCGTCGGCCGCGGAGCGCATCTATCTCGCGCCGCAGGGGACGGTCACCCTTCCCGGCCTCTCCGCACAGTCGCACTACATGAAGCCGATGCTCGATCGCATCGGTGTCCAGGTCGAACCATTCGCCCGCAAGGAATACAAGACCGCGGCCGAGCGCATGAGTCGCGAATCGATGAGCGAACCGCAACGTGAACAGGTTCAAGCTCTCATCGACGGACACACCGCGGCACTGCTCGACGCGCTTTCCCAACGCGTCGGCACGACCCCAGAACAAACCCGCTCGCTCTTCGAAGCCGCGGTCTTCCGTGGTCAGAACGCGATCGATGCGCGACTGGTCGATGCGCTCGCGTACGAAGATGAGCTGCCCGAGAAGCTCGGCCTAGGCGACAAGACGAAAAAGAAGAAGGGCTTGGTCGAAGGCGGCCGATACCTCGCCTTCAAGGAAGCAAGGCTGTTCCGACCTTTGCGACGCGAGCCGTACATCGCAGTGGTCACGGTCAAGGGCGCCATCTCGGAGTCCGGCGCTCCCATGGGCCGGCGGGCGTCCATCGTGGCGGCGCTTCGTCAGGCGCGCCAAGACCGCCGAGCTCTCGGTGTCCTTCTATGGGTCGACTCGCCGGGCGGTTCGGCCGAGGCCTCCGACTTGATCCACCGCGAGGTCGTCCGGGTCCGCGAAAAGAAACCGGTCGTCGCCTACTTCGGTGAGGTCGCCGCCAGCGGGGGCTATTACGTCGCCGCACATGCCAACGCGATCGTCGCTCAGCCCCTCGGCCTGACAGGCTCGATCGGGGTGGTCTCGGCGCGCTTGCTGGCCTCCCAGCTTCTCGACCGTGTGGGCATTCGTACCGAAGTCCTCCGGACGGGGCCCCATGCCGACATCTACTCGCCTCATCGCCCGCTGACCGACGAGGAGCGCGGCCTGATGAACCGCGAGCTCGACGCCTTTTACGAATCTTTCGTTGCGCTCGTCGCGGACGGCCGGGGGCGCACGGTCGAAGAAATCGAGCCACTGGCCCGAGGCCGCGTCTGGCTGGCTGCCGACGCTCACCGTCACGGCCTGGTCGACCGGCTCGGGGGCATGGACAGCGCGCTCGAGCTCCTCAAGGAAACCATCGACGTGCCTCCACGGCTCCGCGAACGGTTGCGCCCGATGGTGATGGCTAGCTACCGCCTCGAGCCCCCGCCACCTGCAGCCCTGCTTCGCCTCGATGGCTCCGTCTTCGAGGGCCTGCGGGACCTGGCCTTCCTGCTCGCCGAGAGCCCAGCGGTTCTCTACCACGCAATGTCCATCCCCCGGATACGCTGAGCCGCCGAAATTACGCTTTCCTCCGAGGGTCGTTTATCGTGGGAGCGGGGAGGGACCGATGAAGGCAACGCAGATTACGCTGGCCCTGGTGCTCGGGGTCATCCTCGGCTGCGGGGGCTCTCAAAAACCGAAAGCCGGTCCGTTGCCCGAGGGAGCGACCTTCTACGGGGTTTGGCAGTCACCACAGTACGGCAACATGCACTTGTGCCAGAGCGGCAGGCAGGTGGTTGGCGACTACGTCAAAAACGAGCGAGCGGGGCGAATCCAGGGCGATATCGAGGGCGACCTGTTGCTCTTCCAATGGGAAGATCGCCGGGAGCTGGTCGTGGGCAAGCCACAGATCCGGCGAGGCCGCGGCTACTTCCGGCTCGAGATCGGCGAAGATGGCGATCAGTATATCAAGGGCGAATGGGGCATGGATGACGACGTGGCGGGAGGCGGACCCTGGAATGCGGTGAAGCTTCGCAAGGGCCAGCCGGACCGATGCACGGGTGTCGACGAGCCCGTCTCGCTCGAAGAGAAGACGCACCCCTGGGACGAAGACGAGTAGCCAGCCCATCCGCTGAGGCGGAACGTCGCGGGACGAGGTGGAAATTCGGCTAAGCGGCCGATTCGGCCGGAGCGCAGAAGACGACGGAGCAGCTCTTGCGACGCTCGGCGCTGAGACGAGCGCAGAGCTCGGCGAGATTGTCGTCGTAGTCCACGACCAGGCCCGCGGTCGCTTCACCGGCTTCGTTGTAGGCGCAGCCGTCGAGGGCGACCCAACGGCCCACCCAGCTGGCGTCGCCAGAGACGTCCTCCCAGGCCACCGGATCGGTTTCCGGTTCGGAATGCTCTAGGCCTCGGAAGTCGATGAATGAGTTTCGTCGCTGGTCAGTCATGTTGCAGCCTCCAGAGGATCCTCTGCATCCGCCTCAGAGCTCTCGAAGTCGGGCGAGTTTCCGTCGCCTCTACGGGACTTGCAAGTCGAATTCGCTAGGTGGGTTTCGCGGGCTGGAAGGTCAAGGACTAAGCGTTAAACACGAATCAAATCGGATGTTTACGCTACTCCCGATTCGAGGACCAAGACAGGGCTCTCGCACGCTTGACGGATTTTTGCAGTATCGGCGAGTTGGCGGTGTCGCCATCGTATCGGGTGGTAGAGGTTTGCGGGTGCGGTCCGGTGGTTTGCCGCCGGGATCAGCCGGCGAGCGCAGTGAGCAATTGATCCAGGTTCTCGCGGGTGTGGAGCTCGGTGACCGCGATCAAGAGGTCTTTGCGCCAGTCGTCTCGGAAGCGGCCGAGGTCGATGCCGCCGATGATGTTGCGCTCGACCAGGCGGGCGAGCACTTCGCTCGCGTTAGGGCCTTTGCTTCGTACCACCAGCTCGTTGAAGACCGGCGCGGAGTATGGAACCTCGAAGGCATCGAGCTTTTCAACACCCGCTCGGACGTAGGTCGCCGCGTTCAGACAGCGCCGCCCGGCCTGTTGGAAGCCCTGGCGTCCTAGCATCGCCGTGCGCATCCCCATCGCGAGCGCGATCAGTCCGTGATTGGTGCAGATGTTCGAGGTCGCCTTCTCGCGGCGGATGTGCTGCTCCCGGGTCGACAAGGTCAGGACGTACCCTGGCTGGCCGTCCAGATCGACGGTGCGCCCGACGAGCCGGCCGGGCATCTGCCGAACGAAGGCCTGCGATGCACCGAAGAGGCCGACCCCAGGGCCGCCGTACTGAGGCGGTACGGCAAGGGCCTGTCCTTCACCGACACAAATGTCGGCGCCACATGCGCCAGGCGGCTGAAGCATCGAAAGCGCATACGGCTCTGCGGTCGCGGTCACCAGAAGCGCGCCCTCGCTGTCCGCAACGGCGCGAGCGGCATTCAGGTCCTCGACGCAGCCAAAGAAATTCGGGTAGCCGACGACGACCGCAGCGGTTTTGCCGGTCATCAGGCGCTTGGCTGCTTGCCAATCGGTCCGCCCGTCGGCGGCGAACGGTATCAGCTGGATCGTCACTTCCGTGTCGAGGCCGGACACGTAGGTGCGAATGGTCTCGATGTACTCAGGATGCAGGCCCTCGCTCAGCAGCACGTGCGTCCGCCGCTTGATTCGTCGAGCCATCAGGACGGCCTCGGCAGCGCCGCTGGCGCCGTCGTACATCGACGCATTCGCGACGTCCGTGCCTAAGAGCTCGCAGACGATGGTCTGGAACTCGAAGATCGCTTGAAGCGTTCCTTGCGAGAGCTCTGCCTGATACGGCGTGTACGCGGTGTAGAACTCGCTTCGTTGCAGGAGCTGGTCGACGGCCGGCGGCACGTGATGCCGGTACATTCCTCCGCCCAGAAACGAGAGCATGTTCGCGCCGGCGCTTGCTTGCGCCAGGGCGGTCAGGTGCTCCATCAGCCGGGGCTCGTCGAGGGCAGGCTCGAGATCGAGCGCCCGATTCAAGCGAGCCGATTCGGGGATGGCCTCGAACAGGTCGTCGATCTGCTCCACACCGACACGGGCGAGCATGGTTCGAATCTCTTGCTGCGTATGCGGGAGGTATCTCACGTTCGCGCCGGCCGCTTAGCCGTCCAGGGTTCCGAGGTACTCCTCGTACCTGGCCGCATCCATCAGCCCCTCGAGCTCACCCTGGTCGGAGGGGCGAATCGTGATCAGCCAGCCCTCTTTGTAGGGACCCTCATTGACGAGCTCCGGGCTCGATTCGAGATCGGCGTTCACCTCGACCACCTCGCCACTGACCGGGGCGAAGAGCTCGCTCACCGTCTTGACCGACTCGATGTCGCCGAACCGTTCGTGTGCCTGGACGTCTTCCCCGGGGGCCGGCATGTCGACCAGGGTCACATCACCGAGCTGTTCGACCGCGTACGCCGTGATTCCGACGCGAATCACGTCGTCCTCGATCCGCGCCCATTCGTGGTCGCGGGTGTACTGGAGGTCCCTTGGGTACGTCACTGTCATCACCTCTTGTAAAACGGGGTGCTCACTACCACGGCGTCGACCACCTTGCCACGGATCTCGATCCCCAGACCGGTCCCCACCTTGGCGAGGGCCAAAGGCACATAGCCGAGACCGATGTTCCGTCCAACGGTCGGCCCTGGGGAGCCGCTGGTGACCTCCCCGACCTGCTTTCCGTCCACCACGATCGGGTAGCCATGGCGGGCGATTCCGCGTCCTGTCATTTCGAGTCCGACCAGCTTTCGTCCGAGCCCCGCGGCTTTGATCGCTCGCAACGCGTCACGTCCGACGAAGTCGGCGGCATCGAGCTTGACCACCCAGCCGAGGCCCGCTTCGAAAGGATGAGTCTGCTCGCTGATGTCGTTGCCGTAAAGCGCGAGCCGCGCCTCGAGCCGGAGGGTGTCGCGGGCGCCGAGTCCGACCGGTTCTAGCCCATGAGTCTCGCCGGCCTCGAGCACCGCGCGCCAAAGGGTCACGGCGTCGTCGCTAGCGCAGAAAAGCTCGAAGCCATCCTCCCCGGTGTACCCGGTGCGAGCGACCCAGAGCTCGACGCCGGCCAAGCTCGAGCCGGTCACATGGAAATAGGGCAGGTCGAGGAGCTCTGGCGGCGCGCCGAGATCCTTCATGAGGGCGACAGCGTTCGGCCCCTGCAGGGCGAGGAGCGCCCACGCGTCCGACACATCGTTCCACGGTGTCCCGAGGCCGAGGTTCTTTGCGAAGTGAGCGACGATCTTGTCGCGGTTGGATGCGTTGCAGACGACGAGGACCTTGTGCGCTTCCAAACGATAGACGATGAGGTCGTCCAGAATGTAGCCAGCGTCGTTGCAGCAGGTGGTGTAGAGCGCGCGGCCGACCTCGAGCTTCGAGACATCGTTGGTGACGAGATGATCCACCGCAGCGACAGCCTGGGGCCCTTCGACGAGGATCTCGCCCATGTGGGACACGTCAAAGAGCCCCGCGCGGCGGCGAACCGCTTCATGTTCCTTTTTGATGCCGGCGTATTGGACGGGCATGAGCCAACCGGCGAATGGAACGAGCCGGGCGCCGAGGGCTCGGTGCTCGTCGGTGAGTGAAGTTTCACGGAGTGCTTCGGACAAGGTGCCAGGAGCTTACGGTCGACCGGGATCTACGCAACCGCCAGCGGCGCCGGTCGATATCTGCTCCGTGGCCTTGGGCGATACGCTTTGTCTCAGTCGCGCCGGGCGGCGCATTCGGTCTTTTCCGTTGGGGGTTTCAGCGCTCGAGCTCGGCTCGCACCCCGACTGCGATATCGTGATCCATGCCACCGCGGTGCCCCCACGGTCGAAGCTTTTTCAGCCACACGGGGGCACCGTTTTCATCTACGACCTGGACGAGCGGCCGGGCCTCGGGGCGCGTTCGGTCATGCCCATCGGGCAGCGGCTTGCGGTAGGGGCAGGCTACACGGTGACTCGCCTCAAGGCCGAAGCGGTTCCGTTCGAGCAAGGGGGCACCGAGCTTCTTCGCGGGCCTGGCCCCGAGCCGGCTCGCCTTTCGCTCATCGGCGGCCACGGGCCGGCGGCGCGCGCCTTCCACCTCGGGGAAGAGCCCCTCTCGCTCGGCGGAGCCCCGGACAATGCGATGAAGCTGTCAGATAGGGCGGTCAGTCGATATCACTGCCGGATCGAGCCTTCGGCACAGGGCGTTTCGGTCCGCGACCTCGGCAGTACCAACGGCACCTGGGTCGACGGTCTTCGAATCCGCCGACACGAGCTTCGGCCTGGGGCTGTGCTCCGGGTCGGCCGTACCGAGCTTCGGGTGGTTCGCCGAAGCAGCGTCCGCAACTCATCTTCAGACTTCGTCGTCGAATCGACTCCGATGCTCTCCGTCATGGCCGAGGTCGATCGCCTTGCGACTTTGTCATGGCCCGTTCTGATTCGGGGCGAGACGGGAGTCGGCAAAGAGCACATCGCCCAGGCGCTGCACGAACGGGGGCCGCGGCGAAAAGGCCCGTTCGTGCCGATCAATGGAGGGGGGCTTCCGCGCGAGCTCATCGAGAGTGAGCTCTTCGGGCACGAGCGCGGCGCGTTCACCGGGGCGGTCCAAACCCATCGCGGGGCGTTCGAGCAGGCGCACGGGGGCACGCTCTTCCTCGACGAAGTCGCCGAGCTGGCACCCGATCTTCAGACGCGCCTCCTTCGCGTCCTCGAAACTTGGCAAGTCCGCCGTGTGGGCAGCGAGTCCGGGCGTCGCGTCGATGTTCGATTGCTCTGCGCCACCCACAAAGATCTGCGCGCGATGGTGCGCGAAGGGCGTTTTCGATCCGACCTCTACTACCGAATCCATCGCTTGATCGTCGACGTCCCTGCGCTTCGCGCTCGCCCGGACGACATCGCGCCCTTGGCCGCCCACTTCATTCGTCTCATGGAGCCGGAGGTCGGCGAGCGTCGGATTGCGCCCGAGGCGCTCGAACGCCTCCACGAGTATCCTTGGCCGGGCAACGTGCGCGAGCTTCGAAACCTGCTCGAGCTCGCGGCGATCGCCTGCGATGGCGCGCTCATCGACCTCGCTGCGGTCGAACGCGCGCTAGGTCGCAGCGCGGAGCCCTCGGTCCACCGTCAATCTGCCGGCTCGCTTCGGGAAGCACTCGAGCAGTACGGCGGTAACATGTCCGCCACGGCCCGGGCCTTGGGGATTCCGAGATCGACGCTTCGCGACAGGCTCCATGGCGATTCGGAGCTCGGCCGCTAGGCCGTTCGACGGCGCGATTCTTTGACGCGCCGAATGCGGAGCTCGAGTAGGTCTTGGGCCACTCCATAAATTCGCTTGAGGCCGGTGGACTTCGACTGTCCGGAGCGACGGGGCCGGCACGCAATGGTGACCACCGTCGTGGGGACACCCGCGCCCAGGATTCGAATCGGGAACTCGAAGTTCAGAAAGAAGGTGTCGGGCACCAACTGGTCGGCGTCGAACAGCGACCGACGGAACAGGTAGGGGCCGTCGCTCCGCATGCGGACGCCGTGGACCAGGAGGATCAGCGCACGGACGCCTGCCGAGAGGATCTTGCGGTGAAGGCCGTCGTCCCGGTGGTCATAGACACTAAAGACGACCTCGCTTCGATCTCGGGCCGCTGCATCGCGTAGGGTCCCGATGGCATCGGGCGCGATTTGCCCGTCCGCCGGCAGGAATGTCACCCATCCGCCTTTGGCCGAACGCACGCCAGTCTTGAGCGCCGCGCCGATGCCGCGGTTGCTGTCGTGGCGAAGGAGCTGATGGGGCGCCCCGGCTAGCGCCTTCGAGGCTTCGGTGGAGGTGCCGTCCGAAGAGCCGTCATCGACGAAGACGATTTCGGCGGAAGGCTCGTGCTTGGACAACCATTGGCGCAACTCGATCAGGACCGGCGCGATGTTGTCCTCTTCGTTGAAGGCGAAGAGGATGACGCTCAGCTCGGGGCCGCTCACTTGGGCCGCTCCCGAGTCACCCTGGCCGGAACCCCCACCGCGATGCTGTAGGGCGGCACGTCTTCCACGACGACAGCGCCGGCTCCGATCTGCGCGCCCTTTCCGATGCGCACGCCTGGAAGCACGATCGCGCCAACGCCGAGGTCACAGTCGTCTTCGATCACGACTGGACCGAGCTCGACCGGTGAGCTCAAGATCGGAACGTCGCGGCCTGCTTCGCCATGAAACGAGGTGATGATCCGAACGCCAGGGCCAATTCCAACGCGGGCGCCGATGTCGATTCCGCCGGCGCCGTGGAAGAACGCTTGCTGTCCGATCCAGGTCTCGTCGCCAATGCGCATGGTGTTGCGGTGGTAGCCCTTGAGAATCGCCTGGTGCCCCACGTAGACGTTCGCGCCGAGCTCGATGTTCTCGGGGTGAAAGACGAGGACACCCGCTTCGAAGACACAGTCGGGACCGCAACGCGCGAACTGGTCGACGCGAAAGGAACCGTCGCCGTGACTACGGTGTCGCATCGCTCAGAGGTTAGCAGGAGAGGCCGGCAAGGTTGCAAACTTCGGCTCAACCGGGCCCATCGCGTCGGATAGCGCCGCGAGGTAGCGCGCGAGCCCCTTCGCCCCCGTGGCGTCGGCAATCCTCGAGGCGTAGTGAAGATTGCGCGCCGCGTGCCCGAGGGCCATCGGCGGGCCGTAGAGAGGCGCGGGCCGGACCACGCGCTGGATTCGAGCCGGCACGGTCGCGAGACTGTCTTCGTCGAATCCGTCGAACCGAGGTACCCCGGCCAAAAGCGTCGAAATGGCGGCGCGCGGAAAGCCCTGAGAGTACAGGTCGTGTCCGCGGTCGAGGGTCACCAGAGCGATCAAACCGTCGGTGCCCGGAGAGCCTTCTCCTAGCTCCGCAAGCGCGACGCTAGCGTAGCGCGCAAGCTCCGGCTCGCGCGCGGTGTCGCCACAGCGTGAGCGAACGTCGAGTAGCCATTCGCTTGGGCAGCTTGGCATGCCGAGCCGATCCGCCAGGGCTGCGCGCGACACTTGAATCGGCCGGCCTGGGTTGGCGCGAAGAAAACGTCGCACCCTCGCATCTCGTCCACCGGGGCCACGCAGATCGAATAGCTCGAGGTCTGGATGGCGCCGGTAGAGATGGTCCCAGAACCATTCGGACGAGGCGAGGCCATGGGCCAGCAGCGTCACGTCCGGACGTAGGCCGCGCTGTTCTTGGAGGTACCACATCGGACCGACCCAATGGTCGCGTTCCACGATCAGGATCGCGTTTGGCGGCGCCGCACGAAGCGCCTCGCGCCCGATGTCCGAGGTGAAGGTGTCGCGGTGCCGGCTGCGTTGATACGGAGCCGGGGGTGCAACCATGACGAAGAGCAGAAGCGCGGAGAGCACCACCGGGGCCCAAGACCCACGGTGGTAGCCTAGGTAGGCCACCAACAGACCCACGCCGGAAGCCGCGAGCCAGGCGGGAATCGCGAGGTAGCCATTGTAGTCGAGAACGTCGGGCGCGAATACTCCGTTGCGAGCGATGAACGCCACGAAGAAGATCCAAGTCGCGTTGAAGAAGAACCGGCCGAGCCCCCGCTTGCGTGCATAGAGCGCGTATCCGCAGAAACCGGCAAGCAGAAGCGCGAGCAGTCCGTCGCCGAGGGACCAGAAGAACAGCTCGCCGAGGTGAGCCCACCATTCGGACCAGGATTCGACGCCTTTCGAAGCAAAGTCGGCAGCCGTGAAGTAGTGGACGATCGATTGGGCATTGGTCGGCGCGCCCCAGACGACCCGGTCCGTTCGGCCCGCAACGACGAAGACGTACAGATGCGTGGCGAGGCCGAGCAGCCCGCCGCCGATCAGCATGCCGAGCGCGCGCCGTGGGATCTCCTGGCGAGCGATTCCCATCAGGAGTCTCGGGGTCAGGGCCAGGGCGACGCCAAAGGCGCAAACGACATTGGCGCTGGCGGCGAGCCCCAAACCCAGCCCGGTTGCGAAGTAGGGTAGCGGCTGCTGCTCTTCGTCGAGGACCGCGCTTGCAAATCGTGCGGCGGCCCAGAGCGCGAAGAAGACCGCTAGGGGGTAGACCTCGATACGCGTGGCCGGTTCCCAGAGCGCCGGGTGCATTCCAAGGAGCGCAATGGTCGGCGCGACGTAGCGCACGTCCCCCTCGGGACAGTTGGGGTCGGGCCGAACAAGAGCCTCTGCGAAGCTGGTGGCAGGGATGACGGTCAGAGCTCCAAAGAGCGCGGAGAGACCGTTCAAGGCGACGAGCGGATCGACGCCAGGCAGCCGGCAGGCGACCGCACCCAGGATGGTATGGAGCGGTTGACCGAATGGATGGCCGAGGCCTAGCTGCTCGGCGACCATCGCGAGCTCGGGGCTGTCGTACATCGACAAGCTCCTGCACATCGTCACGACGTAGAAGGCGAAAAGCGCTGAGGCCGACGCGGCGGTGATGAGCCGCGAGTGCACCGGGAGGCCGAGTAGCCGCTTAGCCACGGTCTCTTCCCGAAAGCGGAACCAGAAGATTGATGACGCCACCGAGCCCTGCCGTGAGCAGTTGGATGGCCCAGAAGCTGAGCGAGGCCGCGTATGCGCTCGCCTCGGGAACGCCGACGGTTCCGTAGAGCGCTGCAAAGGCCGCTTCGCGAACGCCTGCTCCACCGACGGTGAAGGGGAAGAACGCGGACGCGCCGATCAGCGGCATCACGACGGCCGATTGGGCGAAGGTCACCGACGGCTCGAGCGAGTGCATGATCGCATGACCTGCAACGATGGTGATGAATTGGATGATCAGCGAAAGGAAAACGGCGGCTAGGAAAGGGCCGAGCGAGAAGAGGCGAGGGAGCGCACGCAAGGGCTTGCCTAGCTTCTCGGGAAGCAAGGGAGCTAGCCGGGGTGCGACCGCAATGCCGATCAACGCGGCGGCGGCTGCCCCGAGGCCGAGCGTCGCCCACAGACCTAGGTTTTCGATTCCGGGAATCGGTCGAATCAGATAGGCGCCAGTCGCGAGAACGAGAAGTGCCGAGACTCCGATGACGCGCTCGATGAAGACGACCGCGACACCGCTCGTGGCGCTTGCTAAGTCGAGCTCCCCAAAAGCCTTCCGGCCTGCTACCCCCCGAATGAGGTCTCCACCGACCCCGCCCGGCGCGTAGGTGTTGTAGAAGTGGCCGACCAAGTACAGGTGCGCAATGCGAGGCCAGGAAGGAATGTCGATCGCACCGTAGGCTCTCAGCAAAAGCCGCCAGCGAAGCATTCCGCAGAACAGGCCGAACATCACGACGGTGATCGCGGTCAGCGCGGCGCCAAGGGAGAGCCTCTGAAACCCTTGCAAAACATCCCGAGGGTCTACACGGCTCGCGAGGTAGGCGACCGCTGCGATCGTCACCGCAATTCGGCCCCACCTCAGGTAGCGGCGGCGCGTGTCGCCGCTCGCGCTGCGCGGTCCCCCTTGATCGAGCATCTCAGTCCCCGAAGCCTAACGCGTCCTGGAGCTCTTTGAGCAGTTCTGGGGCGCGTTGTTCCACCAGCCGTTGCAGCGAAGGGAGATAGTCCGCCACCTGCTCGGATTGGTCCTCCAGCACCGCCAAGGCCGGTCGGTGTCGAAGCGCGTCGCGAAGCCTCTCCGAAACGAACGCAGGCTCGGCGTAATCGCGAGGCGCTCCCCAGACGGCGAGGCGAGCCTGGAGCCTCGAGAACGCCTCCCCCTGGTCGCTCCACTCGAGCAGCGCGTTGGTTTCGAGCTCGATCGCCGCCAGGTAGCCGTCGATGTGATGCTGCTCGCGCACGAGCCAGCCGTCGAGGAACATCTCGGTTCCGACGTGGCCGACGGCGCGCGCGGTGCCGCGTCGCACACCCGACTTGGTCAACGCGTCGAGGGCATGTGCGCACGAAGCGAGAAAGGCCGGCGCCCGATGAAACGCGTCATCGGTCCGATGGTGTAGTTCGATCCCGCGTTGGATGTCCGGATCGTGAACCATGGACAAAGGGACGCCCACCATGGCTTCGAAGTCGGGCAGCATGCTACCGAGCAGGTGTCCTGCCCGGCGGTCGGCCCAGCTCGCAACGACGGCATGTCCAAAGAAATTCAAAGCTTCAGTTCCCCTGCGATCCGGTCGAGGCTGCTCTGCTTACAGAGCTCGGCGCGTTCGCTCCGCCAGCTTACACCGGGCTCGCTTTTGAACCAGGTTCGCTGCCGGCGCGCATAAACTCGGGTCGACTTCCGGATTCTGCGGAGCGTTTCGTCGACCGGGACCCCGTAGCGCACATGGTCGAGGATTTCGCGGTACCCGACGCTTCCAAAGGGGCGAATCTCGTCTCCCCATCGCGCGCGCAGAGAACGGACTTCGTCGATCCAGCCTGCCTCGAGCATCCGCTTGGCACGGCCTTCGATGACGGTGCCGTGTCGCTCGTGGTCGATGTCGAGGACGATGAGAACCGCACGATACCGAGCCTGGCCGAGCGCGTGCTCTGCGCGAAGTCTGCCAAGCGGCGTGCCGGTTTGTTCGTAGACCTCGAGCGCGCGCACGATGCGAAGGGCGTCGTTTGGATGAATGGCCTCGGCGGAAATCGGATCGACCCCAGCGAGGCGCGCGTGAAGGGCCGCCGCGCCATCCTTCGTCGCCGTGGCTTCCAACCGTTTCCGGATCTCCGTGTCGACCGATGGAACGTCCACGAGCCCGCGGACGAGCGCGCGAATCCAAAGCCCCGTCCCGCCGACGACGATGGGTAGCCGCCCGCGGTGGATGATGTCTCGAATCGCCACGTCTGCGAGATCGGCATAGGCGACCGCGTCCACTTCTTGGTTCGGGTCGAATACGTCGATGAGGTGATGGCGGACGCCCTCGAGCTCCGCAGCTGTAGGCTTGGCGGATCCGATGTCGAAGCCGCGGTACACCTGTACGCTATCGGCGCCGACGAGCTCGCCGCCGAACTGACGCGCAAGCTCGATCGCCGCACCGGTCTTGCCCGTGGCGGTTGGGCCCGCGATCACCAGAATCGGTTGCAGGCTTTCAGTCAAACGCGGCCTCCGCGCCGGCAGAGGGCAGCGGCACTCGGCCGAGGACGCAGGAGCGATTCGCGTCACGGCTTGGCCAGACGTTTGCGACGATGCGCTCGACCGAGGCCTGGTCCAGCGCTTGGCCATTGGCGGTCGCCGCGCGCTGCGCCAAGGCGCGCAGGGCCGCGCTCAATGGGTCTTCACCACCACGGTGCAAGGCAGCGAGGGCGTCTTCGAAGAGCGCCGCGGCGCGGGCATCCGCGAGCAAAGCGGGCACCGCGCGGACTACGTACGAACCCTCGCCGAGCTCGGACCAGTCAAAGCCGAGGGAGCGAAGGACGGTCTCATGGTGCTTGATCGCTGCCTCCTCGGGCGGCGCGAGCTCGAGTCGATCGGGAAAGAGCAGGTTCTGATGCGCAACGCTGCCCGTATCGACTGCTTCGCGAAGCGCGTCATAGCGAACGAGACCTTCGGCGCGCTCTCGGTCGAGAAGCAGGATCTCATCCCGGGCCTCGCAAATCAGAACGCAGTCACGAACATGAGCGACGAGGCGAAGCCCGTTTGCGCTCTTCGACTCGTACTTGCCGATCGGTTGCCCGACCCCGGGTATAGCCGAGGACGCGGCCTCGCCGGCCGCCGTCGCCTCGGCGCTCCGCAACGGCCCCGGTGCGCCAATGCGCGCTTCCCAGTAAGCGTCGCCGGCAGGTGAAGCTGGAAGTCGGGCCGCGATCATCCGGGTCACGAGATCGACGAGCTGAGCGGCCCGTTTGAAGCGAACTTCCGTCTTCTGCGGATGCGCATTGACGTCGACGTCTTCAGGGGCAAGCCGAAGCGAAACCAATCCTCGCGGATAGTGGCCGGGCGGCAACCGATCTCCGTACGCAAACGCGATTGCACGGGCGAGTCGGCGGTCGTTCACAGGCCGCCCATTCACGAAGAGAAAAAGGTGCCTGGCCCCGGCGCGGGCGTGCTCGGCGGCGGCGAGGACCGCATCGAGGATCAGGCCGTCCCGTTCGGCGTGGATCTCCTCGAGTGCCACGTCGCCGAAGACCTGGTAGGCGCGCTCGGCGAGACTGCTCGTGGGGAGGTATTGCCGAGCGGTCCGGCCGTCGGAGGTCACGACCAGGCGCAGCGCCGGATGGCTCAATGCAAGGCGCTGACAAACCTCGAAAATACGCGAAGTTTCAGTCTGACGTGCCCGAAGAAACTTCTTTCGTGCCGGGACGTTGTAAAAGAGGTCATTCACCTCGACCGTCGTCCCCGGTGGACATCCGGCCGGCGACACGTCCCGCAGCTCGCCGCCTTCGACCAGAATTCGGGTTCCTTCGAGCCCATCCTTCAACCGACTTCGGATCGTCATTCTGGAAACCGAAGCGATCGAGGGAAGGGCCTCTCCTCGAAATCCCAAAGTGGAGACTCGAACCAGGTCGTCGAAGGACGCGATCTTGCTGGTCGCGTGCCGTTGGATACTGAGGGTCACATCCTCGGCGGACATCCCGATTCCGTTGTCCGTCACGCGAACCTGGCCGCGTCCGCCATCTTCCACTGACACGGTAATCGAGCTCGCTTGGGCATCGATTGCGTTCTCGAGCAGCTCTTTCACCAGGTTGGCCGGCCGCTCGATGACCTCGCCCGCGGCGATTTGGTCGATCAGCGTATCGTCGAGCAATCGTACCGTCGAAGCCACGGCCTGCGCCTATCAAAGCTGGTTTCGATTGGCAACGCGGGCCTGCGAATTCCGTCCCTTCGTTGACCCTCCGTTAATCGCAATGCTACCGTGTTTTCTGGGGAGTTAATAGGGAATTCACCAATATGAAGGTATGTCCCGCCTGCAGAATCGACTACGGCAGCGGAGAGGTGTTCTGTCCAGTCGACGCGACGCGTCTCACCACGACGTCGCAGATGAGTGCCAGCCCGCTCGACCCGAACGATCCGCTGATCGGCAACGTGCTTGCCGGCCGCTATCTGGTGAAGAGCCGGATCGGCGAGGGCGGGATGGGCCTGGTCTACGAAGGCCTCCATCGCGACATCGACAAACGGGTGGCGATCAAGGTCCTTCGCGATGACTTGTCCCGACGGCCCGACGTCGTCGCGCGCTTCCGTCAGGAAGCCAGAAGCGCATCGCGCATCGGGCATGAGAACATCGTCGACATCTTCGACTTCGGCGAAACCACGCGCGGCGCAAGCTACTTCGTCATGGAGTTCCTGGAAGGCGAGGACCTAGGCAACGTCCTCGGCAAGAAGGCGACCATCGAAGCGGAGCGCGCATGCGACATCGTGCTCCAGTGCTGCCGCGCGCTTTCCGCCACGCATGCCAAGGGCATCGTCCACCGAGACATCAAGCCCGAAAACATCTTTCTAACGACACGCGATGGCATCGACGACTTCGTCAAGATCGTCGATTTCGGCATCGCGATGATGAGCGACATCGAAACCGACGGCGCGCCGGGGCGAAAGCTCACCAAGACGGGAATGATCTTTGGCACCCCCGAATACATGTCACCCGAGCAAGCGGGCGGTAGGGACCTGGACCACCGGGTCGATGTGTACGCCCTGGGCATCATCCTCTACGAATGTCTCGCGGGCCGCGTACCGTTCGAAGGCGATACGTTCATGGGGATCCTCACGCAGCACCTGACCGCGGAGGCGCTGGCCATCGACGAGGTGAACCCACACGCCAAGGTAAGCCAGGAGCTCGAGCTCGTGATTCGAAAGGCGCTCGCCAAGAGTCCTGACGACCGCTACCAAGACACCGAGGAGCTCGCTGAGGCGATCGTCTGCGCCCTCGATGGCCGCCTGAGTCGCGCGACGCGACGAACCCCAGCCTCGGCCCTCGGCTCTCCGTTGGCGCGTGACCTTGATTCGGTACCAAGGCGGAAGACGTCTCCCTGGGTTTGGCTAACGGTGGTGATGGGTGCGGCTGGCCTTCTTGCCTGGTCGACCCTCGGTTCCCTTTCCGGGCCGGGGAGCGAGGCGGAGGCAAGTGCGGTTCCGGTCGAGCAGCAGCTGGTCGTGGAAACCCTGGAGGTCGTCGAGGAGGCGCCGCCGATCGCCGAAGCGGAGCCGGAGCCGATGGGGGTCAACGTTCATGTGGCGAGCGATCCAGCCGGCGCCCGCATTCTGTACGACAGCGGCTCCATGGCATGCGCCGCCACGCCGTGCACGCTCGACGTGATGCGGGGAGCGACGCTGGTGCTTCACGCAAAGCTTGGTAAACGAAGGGGACGCACCGCGATCACCCCCAACCAAGAGGAAACCGTTTTGATCGAGCTCGAAGCACCCAAGAAGCCCACCGCGAAGCCTCGCAACGCCCAGGTTCCCAAGCGCAAGCGTGAGGCGCCAGCCCGTTCCTCGGACCTCAAGGTTCCCGAGTGGGCTCAGTGAGTGAGGCCGAGGGAAAGACGCTAGCCGATCTCGAGTGGGACCAAGTAGAGCGGGCGGTCGCAGAACGATGCCGGGGTCCGCTCGGCGAAGGACTCTCGCTTAATCTCGCCGACTCCTTCGAAGAGACTGAACGTGCGATCGCGGAAGCGAAAGAAGCATGGCAGCTGCTCGCCCGGAACGAGCCGCTTCCCCTCGAGGGCATTTGCGAAATCGAAACCTCCTTGCAGCATCTGGAGCGGGAAGGCGTCCTCGACGGAAGCGCGCTCAAAGATATCCGCATGACGCTTCGCGCGGCTGGGGCGCTGCGACGCTTTCTGGGCCAGCGGAAAGATGGCGTTCCGCACCTATATCGCGCCTGCGCGATCGATCCGACACTCGATGGTCTCGAAGAAGAGGTCGGGATGTCGATTGGCGACGACGGCACGATCCTCGATTCGGCCAGCGCCGAGCTGGCCCGTCTACGCGAAGAGGCCGGCAATCTTCGCGCTCGGATCATTCGAAAGCTCGAAGACCTGATCCAAAAACGAAGCGCGATCCTGCAGGACTCGTTCCACACGATTCGCGAGGGCCGCTACGTGCTTCCGGTTCGCGCCGACGCACACGAGCGTTTCCACGGGATCGTCCACGGCTCGAGCGCCAGCGGCGCGACGATCTTCGTGGAGCCTCGCGAGCTGGTCGAACGTGGCAACCGGCTCAAGATGGCCCAGGCCGAGCTCGAACGCGAGGAGCGAAGAATTCTCGCGGCGCTTTCCGACTTGGTACGCCAATACGTTCCGCAGCTCCGTGCTGCTGCCGAAGCGCTCGATCATGCGGACCTGCGGGGCGCCAGCGCCAAGCTTGCAGTCGATCTGCGTGCGGAGTTCGTCGAGCTCTCGGCCGAGCCACGGATCTCGTTGCGCGAGGCTCGCCATCCGCTTCTCGTTCTCCGAGGAATCGAGGTCGTCCCGAACGACGTCGATCTCGAGGGGGGCGAAGCGTTGGTGATCTCGGGGCCCAATGCTGGCGGCAAGACGGTCGCGCTCAAGATGCTCGGCTTGGCGGCGCTCATGACCCGGGCCGGGCTCCCGGTCCCGGTGGCAGAGGGGAGCGTTTGTGGATTCTTCGCACCGGTGCTCGCAGCGGTAGGCGACGAGCAGAGTCTCGCGCGTAGCCTTTCGACGTTCTCCGCGCACCTGGTGACGCTCAGGGCCGTGCTCGAACAGGCGAACGACCGCGTCCTGGTTCTGCTCGACGAGCTCGCGGGTGCGACCGATCCGGAAGCTGGCGCGGCGTTGGCTTGCGCGATCGTGTCGAGACTGGTCGAACGGGGCGCAGCAGTTGCGGTCACGACACACTACGAAGCCTTGAAGGCCCTCGCGGCCGAGCGCGACGAGATGCACAACGCAGCGGTAGGCTTCGACTTCGACGAGATGGCGCCCACATTCCGATTGAGGATGGGCGTACCGGGTGGCTCCAACGCGCTCGAGGTCGCGCGGCGTTTCGGGATTCCCGCCGAGGTGGTCGATGCCGCGGCCAGTGCGCTGCCGGAGCATTCACGGAGCTTCGAGACTCTCGTCGCCAAGCTCGAAACCGCCACCAAGGCGGCGCTGGAGGAGCAAGCGGCCCTCCAAGACGAACGAGCGAAAGTCGGCGAAGAGCGCGCGAAGCTCGACGTGCGTCGCCAAGAGCTCGCGGCGCGTGAAGCGAAGGGGCTTAGCAGAGAAGCCCAGAAGCTGGTCGATCAGCTGAAAGACCTTCATCGCCGGCTCGACCAAGCCAAGAAATCGCTTCGCGAACGCTCCGAAGCCGAGTCGGTTGCCGCAGCCTCCGCGGTCTTGAGCGACGCAGCGGAGCTCCTCGGCGACATCGACAGTCACCGCGCATCGCTCGAGCCCGAGCCGGTCGAAACCGCGCAGCTGGATCCCGAGGCGGTCCGCGTTGGGGATCGCGTCTGGGTCGAGCGGCTTCGAAGCGTTGCCGAGGTCGTCGAAGGGCCCGCTCGCGGGAAAGTTCGTGTCGCCGCGGGCATGATGAAGCTCTGGGTCGACCTCAGCGATCTCCGCGGGCTCAAGCAAAGCGCCGAGCGGGCGCCCAAGGAGACCGCCGTGGTGACCGGCACGCAGCCAAACGTGCAGAGCAGGGTCCGAACGAGCGACAACACGCTCGATGTGCGCGGCCTTCGAGCGGACGACGCGGTCTCGTTGGCCGAGGCGTTTCTCGATCGCATGTACGGCGCGGCCGAATCGAACGCGTTCATCGTGCACGGGGTCGGCAGCGGCGCGCTCCGAGCAGCGATCCACGAGCACCTGGCGCGCGATGCCGCCTACGTCGAAGGGTTTCGGCAGGCGACCCAAGAGGAAGGCGGGCCGCAAGTGACCGTCGTCTCGCTCAAGTAGCGCTCAGGCGTTCACGTTCTGCGGTGCGCCTTCGTTCATGCGAGGCTTTACGGCGAACTGCCACACCGCCAGGCCAACGCAGACCATGGCGATCGAAGACCACTGCGCGGGAGTGAGTCCGGCATATCGGGCATCGCCGCCCTCGAGCGGGGCAGCCCGGAGAAAGTCGAGGAAGAAGCGAACGGGCGCATAGAGCAGTGGCAGGAGCACGCAGTAGAAGCCGACCGGGCGGCGCTTTCGATATTCGAGCCAGATGAACAGCCCGATGATCGACAACGAGAAGAACACCTCGTAGAGGCCGAGGTCGTGACGCGGCTGATAGGGCGGGGCGCCAAAACGGTACTCCGAGACGGCCAACGCGAACTCGGTGACCTTGCCCGCATGATCGTGGACCACGAAACAACCCATGCGCCCGAACAACCAGCCGACGGGCAAACCGAAGCAAACCGCGTTGGCGTAAGGCAGGAGGTCCATCTTCTTTCGGTACTTCCAGATGAAGCAGCCGAGGATGCCGCCAAAGAAGCCACCGTACGAAGAGAGCCCAAGCCAGGTCGAGAAGAGCAGAGAGGGATCGCGTAGGATCTCCATGAAGGTCTCCCGCTCGTAGAACAGGCCGTTCAAGAAGTATCCGAAGATGAATCCGGTCACGACCGCATAGGTCACGAGGTCGCCGGTCGCCACGGGGTCCAGCTCATTGCGTTGCGCGAAACGGCCGGCGACCCAGGCGCCGAGGAGCACGCCGGTGGCGACCAGAACGCCGAATGGCTGAATCGACAGGGTGTCTCCCAAGAGTGGAACCGAGAACGGCAGTGGGATGTCCCAGGACTCGAGGCGAAACCAGGGGATGAACAGCAGGGCGTGCATGGCGGCCGAGCCTAGCACTCACATCCTTGCGTCGCCCCTAATCAACCGCTAAGTCGAGCGCGAGGTGAAATCATGACCGAGATCATCGCCATAGGCGCAAGAGAGATTCTGGACTCCCGAGGAAATCCCACCGTCGAGGTCGACGTGGAATTGATGGGCGGCGCGACCGGCCGAGCCGCCGTTCCGTCGGGGGCATCGACTGGCGAGCACGAGGCACTCGAGCTTCGCGATGGCGACACCAGCCGCTACCTGGGTAAGGGAGTCTTGAAGGCCGTCGATCACGTGGTGAATGAGATCGCGCCCCAGCTGATCGGCGCCGAGGCGCTCGACCAAGCCGAGGTGGATCAGGTCATGCTCGACTATGACGGTACCCCTTCGAAGGCAAAGCTCGGAGCCAACGCGATCCTAGGCGTTTCGATGGCCGTTGCGCGCGCCGCGGCCGAGGAGGTGGGGCTTCCCCTCTGGCGATATCTCGGAGGAGTACAGGCTCAGGTTCTGCCGACCCCTCTGATGAACATCATCAATGGAGGCGCACACGCCGACAGTGGCCTCGAGATTCAAGAGTTCATGGTCGTGCCGCATGGGTTCGATTCGTTTTCCGAGGCGCTTCGCGCCGGCGCCGAGACCTTCCACAACCTGAAGAAGCTTCTGAAAGAAGCCGGACACGCGACGGGTGTGGGCGACGAAGGGGGGTTTGCACCCCACCTTTCGACCAACGAGGAGGCGCTCTCGTTCGTGGCGCGTGCGATCGAAGCCGCAGGGTATCGACCCGGCCAGGAGATCTCCATCGCCCTCGACTGCGCCGCGAGCGAGTTCTACGACAAGAAGAATGGCGGCTATACCTTCGACAAGAAGCCCGTGGATGCGGCAGGGCTCGTCAAGATCTACGCCGACTACTGTTCGAAGTATCCCATCGTCAGCATCGAAGATGGCATGGACGAGAACGACTGGGACGGCTGGA
The DNA here is from genome assembly GCA_049645265.1 of Polyangiales bacterium. Lineage (GTDB taxonomy): Bacteria > Myxococcota_A > Polyangia > Polyangiales > Houyiibacteriaceae > SG8-38. Next base: position 29,921 of record JBARTN010000152.1, on the reverse strand, counting down.
AGATCCAGACCGAGGCCCAGGGCGCCGAGGTTCAGCTGGTCGGAGACGACCTCTTCGTCACGAATACCGAGCGGCTACAGATGGGGATCGACCAGGGCGTTGCCAACGCGATCCTGATCAAGGTGAACCAGATCGGCTCCGTCACTGAGACCCTCGACACCATTCGTCTGGGTGCTATCAACGGCTACGCGTCGATCATCTCGCACAGGAGCGGAGAGACCGCGGACACCTTCATCGCCGACCTTGCTGTCGCGACCAACGCCGGCCAGATCAAGACCGGTTCCGCCTCGCGCTCGGAGCGAATCGCGAAGTACAACCAGTTGTTGCGCATCGAGGAGCAACTGGGCGACGCCGCGGTGTACGCTCGCAAGTCGACGTTCGCGGCCTAAGGGCCTGTTTCGGATCGGGACGTCACCCGGCCGCGAAGCGTAAGGCGGATTCGGTGTCGTACTGCCCGGCACGGAACGCGTAGTCGCCGAGGACTCGCCGAAGCGCATCGATGTTCGTGGCGAACGGCTCGACGCGCAATTCGGCCAGCATGCGGTCCATCGAGAGGAGCGCGCGGTGGCGAACTGGCTCGTGGGTGCTGAGCTTCGCGATCAGCGGACGATCGTCCGCGGGCAGGGGCAGCCCCACCGTGGCTGACGAGGTTGCGCGAACCCGACCCTGGGGCGCCGGCGAAACGGCGTACAATGAGACGACTGCATCCTCTTGGTCGAGCGCTAGGATGGATGCGTCGAGGGCATGCCCCTGCGGTATCAGCGTCTCGAGCTCTTCGGGGATCGGTTCACCCGATGCGATTCGAAGCTGCAGCGCAACCAAATCCAGGCGGGTGACCATCTCGATGAGCGTGTGGTGCCGGGGCAGGCCGATGGTCACGTCCGACACCCAGGAAAGGCCGGATGGATCGATGTGAAAGCGCACCTCCAAAAGCCCAGCGTAGCGAAGCTCTGCAGCCAGACGCCTTGCGCTTTCGAAGAGTGACATCCGGAACGCTTCGCCATCCATGCGAAAGAGGAGGTCGGGCGAAGGGGTTTCGTGGATCAGCGTCTGCTCGGAGACCGAAAGGCTGCGGTCGTATTCGGCGATCGCGACGGTGGCTCCGTGAGAGTCGGCGGCCACCATGACGCCAACTTCGCGAGGCCGTGACGAGTCCTCGCGATCGTGGAGCGTACGCACCTGCGCCCTCTCGGCAGCCGCTTGGATGGTTGCCTGGTCGGCTAGGGCGCCGAGAACGTCGAGGTCGGTGCCAACGACGGCCACATCGGCCTTTTCGGCGGCGCTCGCGAGCTCGAACATTTCAGGCTGGCCCTGGTAGCCGAGATGGGCCGCGTCGGCGCCTGCCTGCTCGAGGATCGCAGGCAGCTGCTCCGTTGGAATGCCCTGGGCCTCGTCGAAGTCGAGCTCGATACTCCGATCCGCCGCCTCGATGTGCCGGCTCGCCTGCTTGTCCTTGGGAGCGACGACGATCGATTCGACGCCCAGTCGACGGCAGGTCCGCGCGACGCGCGTCGCAGCTTCTCCACGGCGGAGGATCAGTACTTTTTCGAACACCCGCGGAGCATAGCAAGCGGCCCGCCTCGGGCACCCCCGCCTTCCGACTTGACCCAATCGGAGGCGGGAGGCAGTAGCCAAGCGATGCCCGTATGGCTCCGCACTCGCGGCTTGGAACGACGCCCGGTTCGTCACGCCGATCTTCGATGGCGTGCGGAAGCCATGCTCGAGGCCCTCGGCTTACCCGATGCGGAGCTTTCGATTCTGCTCTGCGACGATGCGACGATCCGTGAGTTCAACCGTCAATATCGCAAGAAGAACCGTGCGACCGACGTGCTGGCCTTCCCGATGCAAGAGGGCCCTGGGCCTCAAACGACCCCGGGGCTTCTCGGCGATGTGGTGATCTCCCTGCCCACCGCCAGCCGCCAGGCCGCCGAACACGATCGCGCGATCGTGCACGAAGTGACGTTTTTGTTGGCGCACGGCCTCCTTCACCTCCTCGGCCACGATCATGCCAGCAGGCGGGAGGAGCGGGAGATGATGGCCCGAACCGAGGCGCTCATGGCCGCCGTCGAGGCCGCTCGGTAACCCTTGGCGCCTGTGGAAAACCGGCCGCGAGGGGTATCCATCGCGGCTAGTATTCTTCGCGCACAACCTAGGTTTTGACTGCTATCCATATGAAACTAGTGCAGATTTTGCTGCGTGATTGGCGTGCCGGCAAAGCGGAACGCCAGGGTCCGATTCCTTGTGGACGGGCTGTGGGTAAGCGCTCGTTCCGAGGGAGTCGCGATCCACGAAGCTAGCGCGCGCGAAGTCCGGGATCGATTAACCCCCACAAATTTGTTTGTGAAACCGCACAAAGACCCTTGTCAGCAAGGAAAACCCCAGGCATAGATGGCCCGTTCCTGCCTGGGGCTTTCTTTTGGGGGCCTTTTTGAACAAAAGGGGCAGGTTACAGAGTTAGGAGGGAACTATGACAGCGGGCAAGCGAATGACGAAGGCCCAGATCATGAGCGAGCTGGCCGACAAGAGCGGGCTCACCAAGAAGGAAATTACGAGCGTCTTTGGTGCACTTCAAGACCTCGTGAAGAAAGAACTTGGTCGCCGTGGTCCGGGGGAATTTGTCATTCCGGATATGATCAAGCTCAAAGTTCGCAAAATCCCAGCGAAACCCGCTCGGATGGGACGCAACCCAGCAACCGGCGAGGAGATGATGCTTCCGCCGAAGGCTGCGTCTAAGAAGATTCGCGCAACGCCTCTCAAGAAGCTCAAGGACCTCGTCCTCTGAGTCACTGAGACTACGAATCGAGAAAAAGGGGCCCTCAGGGCCCCTTTTTTGTTGCGGTCGTGCGTGTTCGCGCCGCGCCGCCCGAGCCCCGCAGCCGACCTTCCGCGTAACTCAGGATGAAGCGAATCTGGTCGGCGTTGAGCTTGAAGGAAACCTGGATTCGATTCTCGTCCGGCGTGAAGTCCATGCGGCGAAGGGTCTTTCCAAAGCCCGCTAAGGTCATGATGAGCTGCTGCGAATAGAACGTCGCAACCTTCTTCCAGTACACAGACGCCTCTCTTGCTAGGTCGTCCGACTCATACGTGGCCAGGAGACTCACGGTGGCCTCGTCGGCTCCGGTTTCACGCACGGCAAGACGCAGGCGGATCGGCACGTGCTTGATGCTTCCAATCACGAAGTGGTGCACGCCTTCGACCTCCAGAGAGATCGCTTCGTCCGGTCCCATGGATAGAAGCGCGTCAGGCCCGCGAGCTGCGAGCAGTCCTTCCTTTTTCGTATTTCGAAGCTCTCGCGCCTTGGCCATCGCAAGCACTCGCTCGAGATCTTCTCGGCGGCTGATGCTGAAGTGCTTGGGGCTCAGAAGCGCTATCGTACGTGGCGTTTGGTCGAGGTTGTGCCAGGTCGCGATCGGAACTCCAAAACGTCGCCGCCAGCGCACGAATTTACCGCGCGAACGGGCGAGCCGTTTCACGCTCTTGCGAGCAAAGCCTTCGCCACGTCGATGCCGTCCGGCCAGCACGAGCTTCGAGCGCTGGAGATTTGGCGTCGCAACGAGCAGCCGATCGAGGTCCGCGACGGGATCGATCCCGGAGCCGTCGAGAAGGAGCTGCCAATCGGGTATGCCGTGCAAAAACGCGGTGACATCCGGGCCGAGAGGGGATTCGCGAACGCGTCGCAAGTCTACCCGGAGGGCTAGTTGCGCGCCTGGAGGAATGCGGGAGGGACCGGAGAGGGTTGGCGGGGAGACTGGGAAGGAGTTGAGGCCAGCGTCAGTGTCAGTGTCGGCGTCGTCCAGTGGTACGCCGGCGTCGATTCTTTCCGCTTCGGGGTCTTCGTCTTTGGGTGCGTCGCCGGCCCATCGTGGATCGGGGGAGCCCGTGGCTCTGGGGGGTGCCGAATCGGCAGCCATCGCCATTTCCCCGGTGAGCCCGAACTCGACCTCCGCTGGCAGCGCGAGCTCGAAGTCGAAGTCGTACTGGGCCGTGGCGCTCATGATGTAAGCGAGCGCGGTGACGTGAATCGCAAGGGATGCCACGAGCCCGAACGTCGTGGAAAACGCTTCGAGTTGTTGACCCGTGCTCATCCTAATGACAGTTCGTAGCAGACCGAGGCTGTGCAGCGCACACGACGAACATGGATGGACCCCGGCTGCGTGCTGATCGGCACTTTGGCTGTCTTTGCGCTCGCTGGCTGCAGCGTCGATGACCCGCTTGCCTTCCTCGAGGTGGAGCTTCCAGAGAAGCCGCGTGACCTTGGGCCGCCGCAGCGCGTGTTTGCCAGGCGCTTCGTCACGCCCATTCGATCGGCGCCCAGCCCAGAGGGCGCGCGACTCGGCTATCTGCGTGCGGGGGCGCTTCTGCATTCGACCACGACCGAGCCGGTTGGCTATGAAGGCTGCGAAGGTGGCTGGTATGAGCTCGACACCGGAGGCTTCGCCTGCCGGCAGCGAGACATCCTCGTATTTTCGGGCGACCGTCTCCCGGAGCTTCGTGCGCGGCAACCGGACCGCGACGCGGACATGCCCTACGAGTACGTGACGGTTCGTCGAAAGACCCCGCTCTATAAGCGAATCCCGAAGGCCGATGAGGTGTACAGGATCCCCCCCGGCCCTGAGCATGGCGGTGTCGAGCCTGCGGCGCCCGAGGAACCCGAGATGCCGGCGCCAGCCACGGTCATCGAGAACCCGCTCGTCCTTCGGATCCTTGAACCTGGATTCTACGTAACCCTGGATCGACGTTTCGAAAGAGACGGCGACGCCTACTGGCGCACACAGCAAAACGGATTCGTGCCGGCCCAAAACCTGCGCCATAAGGACTGGAGCCGGTTCCGAGGGCAAGTGCTGGACGGTGGAGGCTGGAAACTGCCCGTGGCAGTGACCCGGCGGGAGGAGACGACGGTCTATCGGCTGAACCATCGAGGAAAGCTCAGGGTCACTCGTGAGCGTCTCCAGAGCCGATCATGGCTTGTCGTGCAATCACGTCGCCGGATCGACGACAGCGTCTACCTACTGGTTGGAAACGAACGGTTGGTTCGTGAGACCGAGGTGACGGTCATCGAGCCGACAACGCCGCCCGCAGGTGTGGTGGAGGGTGAGCGTTGGATCGACGTCGATCTCGAGCGACAGATCCTGGTGGCCTATGATTGGAAACAGCCGCGCTATGTCACCCTCGTCTCGACCGGGCGCTCGAAGACGCCCAGCCCGGAGCAGAGCTACCTCACACCGAAGGGCCTGCACCGAATCCGCGGCAAGCATTTGACCTCTACCATGGACAACGACGAGCCCGGCGAGCCACCGTATTCGCTCGAAGACGTTCCGTACGTCATGTACTTCAAGGGCGCGTATGCCTTCCACAGCGCGTTCTGGCACGACCGCTTCGGCCGTCCGCGAAGCCACGGTTGCATCAACATGGCCCCCTACGATGCGAAGTGGCTATTCAACTGGGCCGGGCCGGACCTGCCGGACTCCTGGCACGGGGGCATGGACACGGAGGACAATCCGGGGACCTGGGTTCATGTGCACGGCGAGACCCCGTAAAATCGCCGCTTCGCGTCGACCACGGGGCTAGCCCCTCCAAGGGGGGGGGTGAAACCCCGTGGCCGGCGGTAGCCGGCTTTACGGGGGGGCTACTTGGCTAGCGCTGCGCGGACTGCCTTCAGCAGCTTCTGCCCTGCGGGGCCGACCTGCTTGGCGACATTCTCCGGGACGCCCTTTTCCTTGTCCTTGAACTTCTGGAGCTCGGCGCTGGACGGGTCGTGGATGTCGTAGCCGTAGCGGACGAGGTTCTTGATCAAGACCGGCTCCATCTTGCGGACTTGTTCGCGGCCCCAGGTCGTGAGGTCGTAGGGGACCGCCAACAGAATCTCCTGGATGTCCTTGGGAACGGTGTCGAACCACTTCTTAGAGTACACGACGATCCCTGGCTGATAGGAGTGCTTCGAGAGCAACAGGTTGCGTTCGTCGTCGTCGAGGCCCTGGTACCAGGTCGTCGCCATCGCGAAGAGTGGCGTGTTGTCGAAACCGTCGACGACGCCGGTCTGGAGGCTGGTCATCGTGTTGGCAACGTCGATGGTGACCGGGCTCGCCCCGAGCGCTTTGTACGCTTCCACGTGTGCGATCGCCTCTTGCGAGCGGTAGCGAACCCCTTTCATGTCGTCCGGGGTCCGGATGGGCCGTCGGCTGAAGTAAGAGCGAAAGCCGTTCTCTCCCCAAAGCGCGAAGACCAACTGCTGGTTTGCGAGAATTGCGCGAACCTGTTTCAAGACCTCGGGATCATCGAGCGCCTTGTCGGCTTGTTCGACGGTGTCAAACACGTAGGGTGCTTCGAGGACGTTGACCTCTCGGACGATGGAGCTCAGGCCGCCCACGGAACCCGCGAAGCCTTGCTTGCTCCCCATCTGGGTCCGTCGAGCGAGCGAGCGCTCATTCGAGCCACCGAGGCGGAGCTTCACCTTCACTCGGCCGCCGGTCTGTTCTTCGACGTACTTCTTCAGGCGCTTGAGCTGCAGGGCCCAAGGGCTGCCCGCGGGGACGACTGTCCCCATCTCCAACACGTACTCCTGTGCCGATGCTGGAGCGGGTCCGGCAAACAGGAAGGAAAGGGCGAAAAACGCCGCAACACAGACAATGGACTTACGCATTGGATTCTCCTCGGGCTGGCCCTGTTGGACGCTTCAGCGCTTGGGCCTATTCAGATCAGAACGTGTCGTCGATTTCGGCCATCAACTTCTTGGCTTTGCGCTGCTCGCACATGCTCTCGGGAACGATCGCCGGGATGACGTTCGGGTCGCCCTTGAGGACATAGTTGACCAGCTCTTCGAAGAGCGGACGGTTGTCTTCTTTGACCGCCCATTCTTCGGCCATGAGGATTCGCGTGCCGTAGTAGTTCGGGTACTCGTCGATGGCCGTGTTGAAGAACGAAGCTGACTTCTTCATGTCGCCGCCCGCGAAACCCGGCGCCTTGGAGTAGAAGATGCCGAAGTAACGGTTGGGACCACTGTAAAAATAGTCTGAATTGTTCGCGAGGCAGAACTCCATGATCTCGCGAATCTCATCCTTGTACGAGAGCAGCGTCGCGAAGCTCTCGAGGGTGGCCCAGCGGCCGAGGTTCGAGGACCGCCAGTAGAGAGCCGGCACCGCCGAAGCGTTGAGAACGCTGATCGCGTCCTCGATGCGCTCACCGGAAGCCATCTTCTCTGCAAAGGCCGGAGACATCGCGGACAAGGCGCGCTCCGCAGCCCTGGTGCCTTGTTCGTGCATGTTCTTGTAGGCGTCGGGGTTGTCCTCGTCGAAGCGAAGGTGACAATCGGCGTAGAAGTAGATTGCGTGCGTCAGCTCGCTGAGCGCCGTCACGTTCGTCGGGTCGATTTCGCCGGCCTTGGTCCAGGCGTCAACCGCCGCTTTGGCCTGTGCCTGATCCCCGCGGTTGGCCCACGCTGCGTCGGCAGCGGCCATGAGCTGGGCGACCTGCGCCCGAGCCGCGTCATCGACTTGAACCGAACCCGTGTTGCTGTCCCAGGCAGACTCACGGGTCGACCCACAACTGGCCACCAAGGCAGCCAGGCTTATAAGGGCAACCCAGTGCCCGATCTTCAACGAACGCATCATGCTTTCCTCCTGCGCCCGCGCCGATCCGGCGGGGCTACTGGCGGGGCATACCAAGATGCCTTTCACGCTGTCAACGACGCAAAGCGTTAGGGCGTCGGTTTGCTTGCAGGGGGTGGGCCTCCGTGGTAGGTGGCTCCGTGAAAATTTGGTTTGCCTCTACTGGGTGGGCCGCCACGGCCCGCCCATTTTTCGTTTAGCGACCCAGAGCAGAAATTGACCCAGGCCACCGAACAGCTCGTCCAGGCATTGCAGCACTTAATCGAACCAATTTGCCTCGCCCACGGGGTGGAACTGGTCGACGTGCGCTATTTGCGGGAGCCGAAGGGGGCCCTGATTCGGGTCATCATCGACCGCAACGTGCCGGGCTTGGAGGTCGGCAGCGGGGTTTCGCTGGAAGATTGCACCGCGGTCAGCCGAGATGTGTCGACCAGCCTGGACGTCCACGAAGATTTGTTTCTTTCCGGGGCGTTCCGCCTCGAGGTGAGCTCCCCGGGGCTCGAGCGGCCGCTCGTGAAACTCTCGGACTTCGAACGTTTTTCGGGTCGCGAGGTCAAAGTGAAGACCCAGACCCCGATTGAAAGGCAGCGCCGCTTCCGCGGAACGTTGCTGAGGGTCGTCGATCAAAGCATCGAGCTCGATCAAGACGGCAAGGTCCTTTTGATTCCGCACGCGGAAATCGCTCAGGCGAACCTCGTGTACAGATTCTCGAACTAGGTGGGTAGGTGGCTATGCAGCAAAGCGCGCTCTCGCTTCAGCATGTGATTGAACAGGTCAGTCAAGAGAAAGGCATCGATGCCAAAATTCTGGTGGAGGCGACCGAGCAGGCGATCTTGACGGCGGCGAAGAAAACCTTCGGCCCCGATCGCGAGCTCGAAGCGAGGTTCAACTCAGAGTCCGGCGCGGTCGATCTCTTTCAGTACATGACCGTCGTGCAAGCGGTGGAGAACAGCGAGCAAGAGATCACGGTCGAGGAAGCGGAGACCCACGGGCTCGAGGCGGAAATCGGCGAAGAGCTGGGCTTTCAAATCTTCTACCTTCCCGAGGACCGCGATAAGGCGCGCGAGCAGGACAAACAGTTTGGGGAGCTGCTGGGCCTCGAGCAGAGCCGGAGCCGCTTCGGACGCATCGCCGCGCAGACCGCGAAGCAGGTGATCATCCAGCGCGTCCGCGATGCCGAGCGTGAGCGGGTGTTCGTCGAGTACAAGAGTCGCCAGGGCGAAATCATCACCGGAGTGGTGCGTCGCTTCGAGCGTGGCTCGAACATCATCGTCGACCTCGGCCGTGGCGTCGAAGCCGTGCTGCCACCCCGCGAGCAAACGCCGCGTGAGAGCTACCGACCCGGTGATCGCATCGTCGCCCTCCTCAAGGACATCGACCGCGAGGCACGCGGTCCTCAAATCATTCTTTCCCGCACCGATGTTGGGATTCTCGTGAAGCTCTTCGAAATGGAGGTTCCCGAGATCTACGAAGGTATCGTGCGAATCGTGGCGGCGGCCAGAGAGCCCGGCGCTCGCTCGAAGATTGCGGTGAGCAGCCGTGACTCCGATGTCGACCCTGTGGGCGCTTGCGTGGGCATGAAAGGCTCGCGCGTCCAGGCCGTGGTTCAGGAGCTTCGCGGCGAAAAGATCGACATCGTGCCGTGGGACCGTGACCCGGCTCGCTTTGTTTGTAATGCGATCGCTCCGGCAGAGGTCGTCCGCGTCGTCATCGACGAGGGCAACTCCAACATGGAGCTCGTGGTGCCGGACGCGAAGCTGTCCTTGGCCATTGGCCGACGCGGCCAGAATGTGCGGCTCGCCTCGCAGCTCAGTGGCTGGCGGCTCGACATCGTGAGCGAGTCCCGCTTCCAGCAGATCGAGGAAGACGCGATGGCCGCGCTGTCACGGCTGAGCACCAACGAAGAGCTCTCTCGGTCGCTCTACCGCATGGGCTTCCGGAGCCTCGACGAAGTCGTCGAAGCCAGCGAAGGGGAGCTTGCGTCCGTGCCGGGAGTCTCGGCAGACGATGTGGCGAAGCTACGCGAGGACGCCGCGAGCGCGATGGAGGAACTCCGTAAGGAGCGCTTGGCCGCGATGGCGGAATCGACCGAGGCGCCAAGCGAGCGCGACAAGCTGCTCCTGGTACGCGGGGTCAACAGCCGGGTTGCCGACAAGCTCGAGCAAAACAGCTACTCCTCGGTCGTTGCAATCGCGGCCGAAGAGGACACCGATCGCCTTGCAATCAAGTCCGGCCTCGGCGCGGCTAGGGCGCAGGCGCTCAAAGCCGCGGTTGCGGAGTTTGTCGGTACCGAGTGGCCGCCAATCGAGGTGAAGATGCACCAGAGCATCGCGGCCGCCCAGGCAGAAGCCGCTCGCTTGGAAGCGGAAGCAGCGGCCGTCGCCGAAGCGGAAGCAGCGGCAGCCGCGGTGGCCGCAGCGGAGGCGGCAGCAGAGGCGGAGACGGGTTCCGAGTCTGCGACCGAGACTGGCGCCGAGACCGGGACGGCGGACGAGACCGAGGCCGCGTCGACTCAGGAGAGCAAGTAGGGGTAAGCGTCGATGCTAGGGGTCATGGGTCAGAGCGAACGAGACAGGCCTTCGAGGCGGATGTGCGCCGGCTGCGGTAGCCGCACGGAGCAAGACGACCTCGTTCGCTTGGTGGTCGGGCCCAGCGCACCGTTTGTGGCTGTGGACCTCGGACGGCGCCTTGGCGGCCGCGGGGTGTCCGTGCATCCCAAGAGGTCCTGCATTCGTTCGGCGGCGCTCCGTGGCGGCTTGGCCCGGGCACTACGCGGCGTGGCTCAGGTCGAGCCGGAAAGCATCGAGCGGATGGTCGTGCAACAATTCGAGCGGCGCGCCCTCGGCCTATTGAGCTCGGCCCAGCGTGCGCGCAGTCTGTCACTCGGCGCGGACGCGGTTCGTTCTGCTTTGAAGGCAAACAAAGGGGATCTCTTGATCCGCGCGAAGGATTCGCGCGGTCGCGGGGATGAGCTCGCACACGCTGCAACCGAGCTTGGTTGCGCGACGGTAACTTGGGGGACAAAGGCGAGCGTGGGGGACGCGTTTGGCCGTTCCGAGCTCGGCGTCGTCCTGGTGACGGATCGGGGTATCGCTCGCGCGGTCCTCGATTGCCTCTCGCATATCGAGGCCCTATCGGAGGATGGATGACTAAGGTTCGAGTCTACGAGGTCGCCCGGGAGTTGGGGGTCGAAAATCGCGACCTGATCCAGCGGATCGCGACTCTGGGGATTCAGGTGCGCAATCACATGAGCGTTTTGGATCCGGTCGAAGTGGACCGCATCAAACGTTCGCTCGGCAAGGACCGCAGCGAGGCAATGGTCGAAGAACGAATTCGTCCAACGGTCGTACGCCGAAAGCGCCGCAAGAAGACCGAGGAAGCAGAGCCAGCCGCTGCGAGCGCTCCGGCCGAGGAGCCCTCGGTCGAGCCGACTGCGCCATCCCCTTTTCCGGCGAGCACAGCCGAGCTCGTCGCCGAGCCAGAGCCTCCCAGAGACGAAACGCTCCTGGCAGCCGAGCCAACTCCAGTGCCGCCTGCGGAGTCAGCCATGCCGCCGCCGCAAGATCCGCGCGCGGCACCGCCGCTCCCCGAGCAAGGGCTTCCCGAAGCTCCTGGCGAGCAGGGTCGCTTCTCGCATGATCCTCTGCCGCCTGGCGTCATGCGTCGCGGCAAGGCCAAGGCCCCGAGCGCTACACCACTCTCGGAAGGCGCCCGTCGACGCATCGTCGCCGAGCACGCCGCGCAGCGGGAACAGCATGCGCCTCGGCGTCGCGAGATTCGCGGACGCTCGTCGATCGGTCCAACTGGCCGACCACAGGGACGCCCGGGCAAGAAGCGTCTACAACCTGGCAAGAAGCCCAAGCAAACCGAAATTACGGTGCCCGGCGCGCAGAAGCGGGTCATTCGGATCGAAGACAACGTCCAACTTCAAACGCTTGCGCAGCGCATGAGCCTCAAGGCGACCGACGTGCTGGTGAAGTTGATGGAGCTCGGAGTGTCGGGCGTGCACATCAACAGCACGCTCGATGCAGACACCGCTGCGGTATTGGCCGGCGAGTTCAACTACGAAGTCGAAAACGTCGCGTTGAGCGAGGACCAAATTGTCGGCGATGCGCGCGGCGAGTTCGAGGACAAGGCCGGCGACCGAGCGCATCGACCTCCGGTCGTGACCGTCATGGGTCACGTCGACCATGGCAAGACCTCGCTTCTCGACAAGATTCGCGCGGCCGACGTCGTCGCTGGCGAGGCGGGTGGCATCACCCAGCACATCGGCGCGTATCGCGTCGACACCAGCCGGGGCACGGTCGTATTCCTCGATACGCCGGGTCACGAAGCGTTTACCGCGATGCGTGCCCGCGGAGCCCAGGCAACCGACATCGTCGTCCTCGTGGTGGCCGCCGACGACGGCGTCATGCCTCAAACCAGGGAGGCCGTCGCTCATGCCCAGGCGGCCAACGTTCCGATCGTCGTTGCGGTCAACAAGATCGACAAGCCCGAGGCGAATCCAGACACGGTCAAGAACGAGCTCGCTGCCTTGGGCCTGCAGCCTGAGGATTGGGGCGGAGAAACCGTTTTCGTTCCATGCTCGGCGATTACGGGCGAAGGCATCGATCGCCTCCTCGAGAATGTTCTGCTGCAGGCTGAGCTTCTCGAGCTCACCGCGAACCCGGGTATCCCCGCCGAGGGTGTGGTCCTCGAGGCATATCTGGACCGTGGGCGAGGTCCGGTGGCTAACGTCTTGATTCGAGACGGTTCTTTGGATGCTGGCGACTACGTCGTTGCCGGTGGTTCCTGGGGTCGCGTGCGCGCCATGACCGACGACCGCGGCAACCAGATCCCGAGTGCAGGCCCGGCCACGCCCGTCGAGGTTCTTGGTTTGGCAGAGCTTCCGGCGGCCGGCGACCTTTTCTATGAGGTGACGGACCAGCGTAAGGCCCAACAGGTGGCTGGAGCGCGGAAGAAGCCCGGGGCTGCGAGCGCGTCGCCGAGCGGCGGGCTTCGGGGTCTCGATCAGTTCCAGGCCATGATGCAGAGCGGGGACGTCCAGGAGCTTCGGCTCGTGGTCAAGGCCGATGTGCAGGGTTCGGTGGAGGCGCTCCAGGGCGCGCTCACCGACCTGGCGACCGAGAAGGTCAAGGTCAACGTCATTCATACTGGCGTAGGCGGAATCACCGAGAACGACGTGATGCTCGCGAGCGCTTCGCAGGCCATCGTCCTGGGCTTCAATGTGAGGCCCCAGGGCAAGGCCTCGTCGACCGCCAAGAAGGAAGCGGTCGAGATTCGCACGTACGGCGTCATCTACGAGGCCATCGACGAGGTAAAGGCGGCGATGAAGGGTCTCCTCGCGCCGAAAATCGTCCAGGAGGATCTCGGCAAGGCCGAAGTTCGCCAAACGTTCGGTATTCCGAAGATCGGCACCATTGCCGGTTGCATGGTCCTCGAAGGTAAGATCAATCGCGGAGGCAAGGCGCGTCTCGTTCGTGACGGCGTGGTCGTCTGGGAGGGGCCGATGGGCTCGCTTCGACGTTTCAAAGAAGACATCAAGGAAGTCCAGGCCGGGATGGAATGCGGCATTGGTCTTCAGGCCTTCAACGACGTCAAAGAGCAAGACATCATCGAGTGTTACGAAGAGAAGCAGGTCGAGGCGACTCTCGAGTGAGCTGAGCGCCGAAAGGTCTGAACATGGTCGTCGGCGTTTGTCAGATTTCGCTTTCGTTGCCGGGAGTGACCTCGCTCAAGGCCAAGCGGTCTATCGTGCGCAAGGTGCTCGACCGTACCGCGAACCGCTTCAATGTCGCCGTGGCCGAGGTCGGGCAGCAGGATGCCCATCGGCAATCCACTCTCGGCTTCGCCGTGGTTTCGGGTGACCGGCGCCATGCGAATTCGATGCTCGACGCGATTGCGGAGTTCGTGGAAGGCTCTGCGGACACCGTGGTCTTGAATCGTTCGATGGAGCTGGTGTCTTTGGGCGAGCTCGAGGATTGGACGGGCTGAACGATGGCGCAAAAAGGTTTTCGGCGAGCAGACCGAGTTTCAGAGCGCATTCGGAGTGAGCTGATGGAGCTCATGCTTCGCGGAAGCGTGCGCGACCCAGCCACCAAGGACGTCGTGGTGTCTGCCGTGCGAATGACCGACGACTTGAGCATCGCCCGAGTTTACGTGCGAGTGCTCGAAGAGATCGACTCAGATCGCCAAGACCGCGTCGTCGAGGCGCTTCAGAGAGCGAGTGGTTTTCTTCGCCGCGAGATCGGGCAGCGGCTCGAATTGCGACACGTTCCTTCACTGGAGTTCTACTGGGACGAGGTGGTGGACTCGGCGCTTCGCATCGAATCCATCCTGCAAGAGATTCGCGAGGATCCGGATGTCGGATCGGAGGGTTCCAAGTGATCGACAAGGTGCTCGAGGCTGCCCGCAATGGAGAGCGTTTCTTGGTGGCCTGCCATCGCCGCCCGGATGCCGATTCGCTCGGCTCGGCGCTCGGGCTCATCAAGACCCTTCGCGCGATCGGCAAAGATGCGACGCTATACATGCCAGAAGCGATTCCCGACTCGCTCCTCTTTTTGATGGACGGCGAGCAGGGCCTTGCAGAGATCCCGCCGGGCATGCGCTTCGACGCGACTTGGGTGATGGACATCGCGGCCGAGGCCCTTATGCCGCCCAGATTCCCGAGCAGCGAGGTCACGGGTCCCGTCATCATCATCGACCACCATCATGCCCATGACGACTTCGGCGACATCGTCTATCGGGATACCAATGCCGCCGCCACGGGCGAGGTCGTCGTTCAGTTGATCGAGAGGCTAGGACTCGAGTCGATTCCCGAAGGGTCTGCAACACCGATCTACGCTGCCATCGTGTCGGACACGGGTGGGTTTCGATACGCGACCACGAAGCCGGCGACGTTGCGCCTGGGTGCGCGGCTGATCGAAGCAGGGGCGGACCCTTGGCAGGTGGCCTATCAGTTGTTTGAGCGTTGGGAGCCTGCCCGGCTTCGACTGCTCTCGGCGATCATTGCAACGCTCGAATTCGCGTTTGACGGCCGGGTCGCGATCATGCGTGTAACGCGAGAGATGCTCGAGATCTGCGGCGCCAATGACGACATGGTGGAAGGCATGGTGAACTACGCCCGCATGGTCGAAGGCGCCGAGATTGGGGTCTTGCTCTGGGAGTGGCTGGTTCACGACGCTAGGGGCGAGCGACTACAGACCAAAATCAGCCTTCGCTCGAGCGGGAATACCGATGTTTCGGTGATCGCGGCTGCCCTCAACGGCGGGGGTCACCGTGCCGCTGCGGCCACCCAGCTCGACGTTTCGATCGACGAGGCGGAGAAGCGATTGCGAGCCGAGCTTGCCAAGCACTTCGGATGAACGGTGTCTTGATCGTCGACAAGCCGGCGGGATGCACGTCCCATGACGTCGTGCAGCGGGTTCGGAAGGCGATTCAGCAACGCTCTGTAGGTCACGCTGGCACGCTCGACCCGCTTGCGACCGGAGTCTTGGTCGTTGCGATCGGGGAGGGCACAAAGCTCGTTTCGCATCTGCAATCCGATGACAAGCGTTACGAGGTGAGCATCGCCCTCGGAGCGGAGACCGATTCGCTCGATGCGGACGGCGAGATCATCGACACGGCCGACGTGCCGAAGCTCGATCGCGCAGCGGTGGAGTTGGCGCTGCAGCCGTTCATCGGACGCCACCCTCAAACGGCTCCCAAGCTGAGCGCAATCAAAATTGGCGGCACGCCGCTTCACCGCCGGATGCGCCGTGGCGAGGAGGTCGAGGCCCCCGTGCGCGAGGTCGAGCTCTACAACGCAAGCGTCGTGGAGGTCAGTCAGGAGACGATCGTCCTGAGGCTTCATTGTGGCAAAGGTTTCTACGTGCGCTCGCTGGCGCACGATCTCGCCATGGTCCTCGGGACGCTCGGCTACGTGAAGCACCTCCGCAGAACTGCGAGCGGCCCGTTTTCAATCGATTCCGCTCTCTACGGCGACCAGCTGACCGCCGAGGCGATCGAAGGACGATTGATTCCGTTGAGGGACGCCTGCAGCACCTTGCGGCGGGTCGAGCTCAGCGACGACGGTGTCGTCCATGCCCGGCACGGCCGGCCGATCGGTCCCGAGGTCATCGCCAATGAGGGTTGGCGAGAGGCTTCGCCGGAGGAGTCGCTCGCGCTCTTCGCGCCGAACGGCGAGCTGGTGGCCCTCGGACGGCGGGTCGACGAGGGCATTCGTGTCGTCCGAGGGTTCGCCGCCAGCGCCCCCGATGTGGTAAGTCGCTAACGTGGAGCGCACGCGCTACCTCATCATCGGAGCTGGCGTCACCGGCCTCGCGTTTGCCGATTGGCTCCAAGACGACGACTACTGGGTCGTCGAAGCCGAGGATGAGATGGGGGGCTACTGCCGGACCGTCAAGCGCGACGGCTTCGTCTGGGACTACTCGGGGCACTTCTTCCATTTCCGCTACCCGGAGGTCGAGGCGTACCTCATCGATCGAATGGATAGGCAGGACATTCTGCGCGTGAAGCGTGACAGCCGGATTTGGTACGCCGACCGCTACATCGATTTCCCGTTTCAGAAGAACATTCATCAACTTCCCGAGACGGAGTACGCGCAATGCCTACAGGACCTGCACGACAGGCCCAAAGAGAAGGGCGGCAACTTCAAGGACATGCTTTATGCCCGCTACGGTCGAGGCATCGCCGAGAAGTTTCTGATCCCGTACAACGAAAAGCTTTACGCCATGAATTTGGCAGCGCTAGACCCCGACGCGATGGGCCGTTTCTTTCCGCACGCGAGCGTAGAGGAGATTCTTCGGAACGCCGACGCCCCCAGCATCGATGGCTACAATGCGACCTTCACCTATCCGGAGGGAGGCGCGGTCCAATACATCGAGGCGCTCGCTCAGGGGGTACGGAGCGACCGAATGGCCCTGAGCGAAAGGGTCCTGAGCATCGACCTCAACGCCAAAGTCGCGACGACGAGTAAACGGGAGATTCGCTACGACGTTCTGGTCAATAGCGCTCCGTTGATATCGCTGCTCGACATGTGTGGGATTCCGTACGACTCGGCCGTCTTCAGCCACAACAAGGTTCAAGTCTTCAACCTTGGGTTTGATAGCAAGGGGCCGCCCAGCGTCCATTGGATCTACTATCCACAGCGAGACATTTCGTTCTATCGCGTCGGCTTCTACGACAACATTTTCGATTCAGACCGCATGAGCTTGTACGTCGAGGTTGGCGTGCCCTGGGATGTGCGGCTCTCGCCCGACGACTGTGGCGCCTTGAAGGCGAGGGTGATCGCCGACCTCCAAACCTGCGGCGTGCTCGAGAATCAAACCCTCCTCGCGTCCCATGACGTCCTGCTCGACCCGGCGTACGTCCACGTCACGACAAAGTCCATTGCGACGGCTGCGAACAAGCGAGAGTTGCTCGCCGCACAGGATGTTCATTCGATCGGCCGTTACGGTGCTTGGACCTATTGCTCGATCGAAGACAACATCGTCGAGGCCCGGGCCCTGGCCGAGCTTTTACAGGACGATCGCCGCTAAGTGCACGCACTCCACACCAAAACGGACCCGAGAGTCGATTCGCGAGCCATCTCGCCTTGCCAGAACGCGCAACAGTCTCGATAATCGCGGCATGTCGAGCACAACCAGCACACGGAGCGCGCTTACCGCCAGCCTTTTCATCGTCTTCGCCTTCTCGGCTTGCAAGAGCAAGCCAGCCGAGGAGAAGGCCGCGCCGCCACCTGCGCCGCCCGCCGAAAAGGTGGAGATGCCACCGGCGCCCGCTGCGTTTCCTGAGATCAAGATCCCGGAAGACAATCCTCAGTCTCCGGAAAAGGTCGCGCTGGGTCGCCAGCTCTTTTTCGATGCGCGTTTGAGCGTCGATGGCACGCGCTCCTGTTACTCCTGCCACCAGAACGAGCACGGCAATGGCGGGGAAACACCGCTTGCCGTCGGTGCCAAGGAGAAGCCGCTCACTCGGCATAGTCCCGTGATCTGGAACACCGCGTACTTCGAGGCCTTCTACTGGGACGGTCGAGCCGGGAGCCTCGAAGCGCAGGCCAAGGGCGCCTGGGGTGGCGGCAACATGGGGGTCGGTGCGGACAACCTCGCTGCGAAAGCAGCCGAGCTCGCGAAGGTCCAAGGCTACAAGAAGCAGTTCAAGAAGGTTTTCCCCGCCGAAGGCATGACCCCGGGCACGATTGCAATGGCGATTTCGGCGTACGAGCGGACCTTGATCTGCAACGATACCGCGTACGACCAGTACGCCAAGGGCGACGGCACCGCGCTCACCGATGAACAGAAGCAAGGCTGGGCGTTGTTCATGGGCAAGGGACAGTGCGTGGTCTGCCACGCTCCTCCCCTCTTCTCGAGCGCGATGGGGGTTCCCGGCGGCCTGTACTACAACGTCGGCATCGGCACAGCTGGGAAAGCCGAGGATCAAATCGACGTAGGCCGGTATGCAGTCAGCCAGCAAGATGCCGATTGGGCGGCGTTCAAGGTGCCTTCGCTTCGCAACGTCTCCAAGAGCCCGCCGTACTTCCATGATGGCTCGGTGGCGACCTTGTCCGAGGCCGTAAAGACCATGGCGACCGGCGGCATTGCCAACAAGAACAAAACGCCATTGCTTGCCGATCGAGGACTGAGCGATGAGGAGCTCGCCTCGCTGGTTGCGTTCCTCGGTGCGCTCGACTGCGGCGGGACGCTCGAACAGCCGAAGCTGCCAAAGTAGACGCAAGGACCGGGGCGCCGAAAATGTGTCACCCCGGAAACGATGAACCACACGATCGGAGAACGGCTCGCGACGGGCGTGCTTGGTCGCGGGGTACCCCGCTCGGCTGGCTCCCTAAGACGACCTACGTCTGGCCTCGCCCCCCACTCCCTGTGCTGCCCATGGCGAGCCGTTCTCCGTTTGTACAGAGTGTTGGCGGAATTGCCGTTGCGGTATCACAGTTGCCCTCATGACCGACGAAAACATCCGCAACCTCGGCCCGCTCGCCGCCTTTGCCGGCGTTTGGGAGGGTGACAAGGGCAAGGACGAGTCTCCCGACGACGATCGGGTGACGATTGAGTACAATCCGTTCCGCGAGCGTGTGGTTCTGGAGCCCATCGGCCTCGTCGAGAACCACGAGCAATCGCTCTACGGACTTCGATACGCCAAGACCGCATGGCGCATTGGCGTGGATGATTCCTTTCACGAGGAAGTCGGCTACTGGCTCTGGGACGCGAAAGCCAAGAATGTGATGCTCATGTTCATCGTTCCGCGCGGCATCACGGTGCTTGCAGGCGGCACGGTCGAACCGGACGCCAAATCGTTCAAGCTCTCCGCCAAGGTTGGCAGCGAGGTGTTTGGAATCTGCTCGGGCCCGTTCCTGGACGAAGAGTTCAAGACAGTGGCATACGACATCGAGCTCACGGCAAACGACGACGGGTCGTTCTCTTATGCGGAGAACACGCAATTGAAGATCAAGGGGCAGCGAGACATCTTCGCGCATACTGACCAGAACACCTTGCGCAAGGTCGAGTAGGCTTCCGCGTCCTCCGCGGTTCGCGGCACGCGCTTCGGGTCGAAACTGGAGGCGCCGACTGGATTCGAACCAGCGAATGGAGATTTTGCAAACCTCTGCCTTACCACTTGGCTACGGCGCCGCGGCTGCACTGTCTAGCGCTTCTGTCGGCGCTTGTCACGCAGCGTTTTCACCTTCGCCAAGGACCGGGCTGGCGCGCCACACCCGTCGTGGTAGGCAGTCCTTCATGACAGCAAAGGACTCTTTTAAGAGCCGAGTGACGACCCACGCCGGAGGCCGTCAGGTCGTCATTCACCGCCTCGACGCGCTGACCCGAGCGGGCTTCGAGGGCATCGATACGCTCCCTTACTCGATCCGCGTTCTCCTGGAGAACCTCCTTCGCTTCGAGGACGGCACGACCGTCACCCGTGAAGACATCGAAGCGGTCGCCAACTGGGACCCGGCCGCCTCGCCCAGCACCGAGATTGCGTTCCGCCCGTCCCGTGTGCTGCTCCAAGACTTCACCGGTGTGCCTGCCGTGGTCGACCTTGCCGCGATGCGCGATCAGTTCGCGAAGATGGGTGGCGACCCCAGTCGTATCAACCCTCTGCAACCGGCAGACCTGGTCATCGATCACTCCGTGCAAGTCGATTCGTACGGCTTGCTGCGCTCATTCGAAGACAACGTGAAGCGGGAATTTGAGCGCAACCAGGAGCGTTACCAGTTCCTGAAGTGGGGGCAGAGCGCCTTTGAGAACATGCGCGTCGTGCCTCCTGGCACCGGCATCGTTCACCAGGTCAATCTCGAGTACCTGGCCAGCGTGGTCTTCACGCGCGAAGCCAACGGCCAGTGCATCGCCTATCCCGACAGCTTGGTCGGCACCGATTCGCACACGACGATGATCAATGGCCTCGGCGTACTCGGTTGGGGCGTGGGCGGCATCGAGGCCGAAGCGGCGATGCTCGGGCAGCCGATCAGCATGCTCCTGCCGCAGGTCGTCGGCTTCAAGCTCACCGGCAAGCTGCCCGAAGGTGCCACGGCGACCGACGCGGTTCTGACCGTAACGCAGATGCTTCGCGAAAAGGGTGTCGTCGGGAAGTTCGTCGAGTTCTACGGCGAGGGGATGGAAAACCTCGCGCTTCCGGACCGCGCGACCATCGCCAACATGGCGCCCGAGTACGGTGCGACCATGGGTTTCTTCCCTGTCGACAACGAAACGCTCGCGTACCTGCGCTTCAGCGGCCGCGAGGCACCCCATGTCGACATCGTGGAGCGGGTTCTCAAAGAGCAGGGGCTATTCCACACCGCAAGCGCGCCCGAGCCGCGGTTCACCGATACGCTGGGCCTCGATCTCGGAGACGTGGTGCCCTCGATCGCCGGGCCCAAGCGGCCGCAAGACCGCGTCGCGCTCAGTGAGTCCAAGCGCTCTTTTCAGCACGTGCTGCAAGGCTTCGAAGCGCCGGCGGACAAGGGTGTAGAGGTCACGCGCGGGGACGAAACCTTTACCGTGAAAAACGGTGCGGTGGTCATCGCGGCAATCACGAGCTGCACGAACACCTCGAACCCTTCTGTGATGTTAGCCGCCGGCCTAGTGGCCAAAAAAGCCGTAGAGAAGGGGCTTCGGACCAAGCCCTGGGTGAAGACGAGCCTGGCACCTGGGTCGCAAGTCGTCACCGAGTACCTCAAGGAATCGGGTCTGATGGAGGACCTCAACACCCTGCGCTTCAATCTGGTGGGCTACGGCTGCACGACCTGCATCGGCAACTCCGGTCCACTCGATCCGGAAATCGCCGAGGCGGTCAAAGCACATGACTTGGTCGTCGCCTCCGCACTGAGCGGAAACCGAAACTTCGAAGGGCGCGTCAATCCCCTGACACGCGCCAACTACCTCGCATCGCCGCCCCTGGTCGTCGCGTACGCGCTTGCGGGCACGATGAACATCGACTTCGAAAGCGACCCGATTGGGCAGGACCGCAAAGGCAAGGACGTTTTCCTTCGCGATCTCTGGCCCAGCCATCAGGAAGTCACCGCGACGCTTCGTTCTTCGGTCAAGAAAGAGCAGTTCGTAGAGCGCTACGCGGCGGTGCTCGAGGGGCCTCCGCAGTGGCGCGAAGTGCGCTTCGAGAAGGCGGATCGCTACCGCTGGGACCCGGATTCGACCTACGTTCGCCTTCCGCCGTTCTTCGAAGGGGTCGAGGTCGGTGAGCCCGCACCTCCCACCGACATCGTTGGGGCCCGTGTGCTCTGCTTGCTTGGCGACTCCGTCACGACGGATCACATTTCTCCGGCGGGTGCGATCGCGCTCGACGGCCCCGCCGCGAAGTACCTGCAGGATCACGGCGTGGCGCCGCGGGACTTCAACAGCTACGGCAGCCGCCGGGGCAACCACGAAGTCATGATGCGCGGCACCTTCGCGAACATCCGTCTTCGTAACCTTTTGGCCCCTGGCACCGAGGGCGGCCTCACACGCTATCTGCCGACGAACGAGCAGACGAGCATCTACGATGCCTCGATGAAGTATCAGGAGGCTGGCACCCCGCTCATCGTCATCGCCGGCAAAGAATATGGTACGGGCTCCTCGCGCGACTGGGCGGCAAAGGGAACGCTACTCCTCGGCGTTCGCGCGGTCATCGCCGAAAGTTACGAGCGCATCCATCGGTCGAACCTGATCGGCATGGGGGTCCTTCCACTCGAGTTCGAGCCAGGCGAGGGCCGCGCTGCCCTGGGGCTCAATGGCGAAGAGACCTTCGCGATCGCGGGAATTTCCGAGGGCTTGGTTCCCGGCAAATCGCTTTCGGTTCGAACGGACGACGGCAAGTCGTTCAGCGTCAAGGCACGGATCGATACGCCTCAGGAGATCGAGTACTTCCTGCACGGCGGGATCTTGCAGTACGTCTTGAGACAGCTCGCTGCACGAGGGTAAGAGGCTGCGTCAGGTGTCATGTCACTCGTCTTCGTAATCTCGCCGCCCCGTGCGGGGTCGACGCTGCTCCAGCGAATGATGGGCGCCCACGCCGAAATCTTCACGCATCCGGAGCCTCATCTGATCACGCCGATCGCGCACCTCGGTGTCTACGACAACGTCGATAGGGCGCCCTACGATCACATCAACGCGGCCGAGGCGACCAAGGCCTTCATCCAGGGATTGCCGGGTGGGGAGCAGGACTATCTCGACGCGCTGCGCGCATACACCGACACGCTTTATGGCCGGATGTTGTCGACGAGCGAAAGCAGCTACTTCCTCGACAAGACGCCAGCCAACGCGCTCGTGCTGCCGTTTCTCCAGCGCCTCTATCCGGACGCAAAGTACGTGGTGTTGACTCGGCATCCGCTAGCCGTCTTCAGCTCCTACGCCAACAGCTTTTTCGATGGTGATTGGGCCGGCGCCCATGCGTTCAACCCGATCCTCGAACGATACGTACCAGCGATGGCAGCGTTCTTGCGGGAGCGCTCCGTTCCTCTGTTGCACGTCGCATACGAAGACCTGGTGACGGAGCCCGCCGCGCAGCTCGAGCGCATTTTCGCCTTCCTAGGGCTAGAGAACGACCCCGATGCGGTCGAATACGGAAACGCTGCTCCTGCGAAGAGGGGGATGGGCGACCCGATCACCGTCAACCGCGAGGAGCGGCCCGTGTCCGACAAGATCGACAAGTGGGCAGCGGAGCTCGCGCACGACGCAGAAAAGCGTGCCCTGGCCGAGGGGATGATCGAGGCGATTGACCCGGACGACCTCGACGCCTGGCAATGGCCGGCCGAAGCGCTCTGGGCTCCGATCGAGTGGGCAGGCGGGGCCCCCGCACCCAAACCCGCACGCAACAGCTACACCTTCCAGCGACGCGTCATGCTTGCGCTCAAAAAGGACATTCATAGCCGGCCCCACGGCAAGCTCGTCAAGCGCGTGAAGTACTATTGCGACGTCCTGCTTCGGGACTAACGCAGCCCTGCGATGACGACCTGAGACTCGGTCGCCGCGCGGATCCGCCCTCCTTCGAAATCGCCCGTATGGGATTCGACCTCGAAGCCGTTGTAGTGCAACAGCGCTTCGAGCTCGGCGGGGAAAAACTGCCTTTGCGTGAGCGGCGTGCAGAACGAGCGACTTTCGTCGTCCGGGTGCTCGAAGTCCATCATCACGGTTTCGATCTGTGCGACCGGGTCGTAACTGAAGTACTCGCTGTATCGATACCGAGATCCGTCGCGTGGATGGGGAACTTTGCCGCCGCGGTAGCGCTTGGAAGGCTCGCGGGCGAGGCTGATCGGATCCGGAAGCAAGACGTCGAAGGCGAACCGCCCCCTGGGTTCGAGGTGATGGCGGACGGTAGCGAAGCCTCGCTCGATCTCCTTGCGTGTGTAGAGGTGCATCCACACGTTGAACGGCGCGATGACCAGAGGGAACTTTCGGCGCAGGCGAAGACGCTCGAGTGTCCCTTTGCGGAGCTCGATACGGTCCCTGGTCGCGCGGGGCAACTTGTCGAGTCGCTCGTGGGCCCGAGCCAACATCGGGGCCATCGGTTCGACGCCTACGACCTCGATGCCCGCCTTGCCGATGGCGAGCGCCACGCGGCCTGTTCCGACCCCGAGCTCGAGGACCGGACCGCCCGACTCCGCGGCCAATTCCGTGTAGAAGCGAACGTCGCGCCGTCGGCGGCGATACGCCTGATCGTAGTACCGTCCGTCTTCGTAGTGCGCCTCCGATCCGGTCGCGCCGCGATTGGCTTTTCGCTTAGGCACCTGGGCCCACCAAGTGTGCAACAAGCTCGGCAAAGCCTACACCGCGGTCCCCATCGGTGATGTAGCGAGGCGGGACCGGAAGACGGTCCAAGTGCTCCCGGACGTTTGCCACGCCGACGCTCTTTGGGAAACGAGCAAACGCCGCCGCATCATTGCCACTGTCCCCGACGAAGACCCATCGATCGATCTCTGCACCGAGATCGACGCCGAGGACCTCGTGAAGGGCGCGCGCCACGCCTTCGGCCTTGTCCCAGGGTCCCGGGATGGCGTGCGCATGCACCGTCGAGACCGAAGTGCGCGCGCCGAGCTCTTCGATCAGATCGACGAGCGCGTCGATTTCTGCTCGAGGCAGGGACCGTGACTCTCCAACGTCGAAGGCGAGGTCGCATCGGCGATGGCGATGGTCGTTCGTCGTTGCGATGTGAGGCATCTCCGACGCCACCTTTTGACGAACCGTCTCTAACAGGCTCGCCTGGGCCTCCCGTTCCGCCTGGTCACAGAAATAGCCCTCGTGCGCTCCGGCCGCGTCGACCCAGGCCCAGCCCGCGCCATTTTCGCCAACGGCAATCCGGACGGGCCAGATACGCGCGATCACGTCGGTCCATCCGAGGGGCCTGCCGGTCACCGCCACGAGCTCGAAACCGGCGCCTGCCAAACGGTGCATCGCGGTGTACGCAGCTGGCTCCAACACCCCATTCCGGGTAACCGTATCGTCGATATCGAAGACAAGGCCACGAATACGGGCCCGATCCAGGTGTCGATAGCTCTCCATCTGGGCTCCCCATACCATACCCCTGGACTTGCAGACCGGTTCCGGGGAGCGTACCGTGAACGATAACGAAGGGGATACCGTGCCCAATCTTGGATTCGGCGAGCTAGTCATCGTTTTTCTGATCGTGATGCTGATTTTCGGCGCCGGACGGCTGCCTCAAATCGGCGAAGGGCTTGGAAAAGCCATCCGAAACCTCAAGCGGGGTCTCAACACCGATGACGACATCGATGTGACGCCAGAGGTCACTCCGGCCGACAAGCAGGTTCCGAAGCAGTCCGCCTCCCGTGTCGAGGACGCTGAAGTCGTCGACAAGCTCGAGTCCAAGTAGCCGTTAATCGCTGGGCGGCTGCGATCGCGTGATCCGCATTTCCAGAATCGTCTTGCAGCTCAGACGAACTGCTGGTGCGAGCTCTGATGATGTCGCCGCTTCGCGCAGCTCGAGCCTGCGCAGGAGAGGCGAGAGCAGAAGCGCGATGTCGAGCGGGGTGTCGGGGTTGCGGAGGAGCGCATTGCGGGGACGGTAGCGAACGACCCAGCGACGATTGCGGTACACCGATTGCAAGACGCTTGGATCGTTGGGACGCGCCGCACAGATGCGGATGACGTCCTCTTCCGTCAACGAAGGGTTGTTGAGCAGAATGCGAACGACATCTGGATGCGGGTCGCGCACGACGCGTTGAATCAGGGAACGGTCGTGTGTACGCGCGAGTGATTTTCGTTCGCCGAGGGTGAGCGGCCGACCGCGACCAAAATCCGGAATGCGTCGCTTGTCCTCGGGCGGCGCTTCTTCCTCGACGGGCGGTAGGACGAAGTCGGCAACCTGATGAAGCTCTGCGCGTCGCGCTACCATGCCGAGCTCGAACCTGCGCGCTTCGACTCGCGGCTCAAAGAGCGCCCAGCCCAGTGCAAGAAACACGAGTTGCGCATCGGACCCGCCTAACACGGCTTCCCGGTGCGCATCGTGGAGTAGCTGCACGCCCTCTTCGTTGGACAAGGACTCGAGCCGTTCGCAGATGAGTCCGACGCGCATGTCGATCTCTTCGAGCCGGGCTAGCCGTCGAAAGAGGTCCCCGAACGATGTTGCCTGCTCCACGGCCTCCGTACCCCTCTGACCAGCCTAATCAGGGCGTCGCAAAGCGCCAGCTTGACGCAGTGCGTCGCCGGGCTAGCCTCGTATCCGAGATGCCAGACACAGAACAGGTTCGGGTCATCAAGCGCTATGCGAATCGCAAGCTCTACGACACCCGCGAGAGCAGGTACGTCACGCTCGACCGCATCGCCGAGTTCGTCCGAAACGGCGAAGAGGTCAAGATCCTCGACAACCGTTCGAAGAACGACCTGACCAAAGTCACCCTCGCGCAAATCATCTACGAAGAGCAAAAGAGCGGAAATGCCACGACCTGGTCGGTCCAAAGCCTTCGGGGCTTCATCCAGCAAGGGCGCGAGAAGTTCCTGGCGTCGCTGAAAGAAGGCCCAGTCGGCAAGCTGGTCGGTCGCGCCGAGGAGCTGGGTACCGAGGTCTACAACGCCGCCGATGATCGCGTTCGCGGCGTCCTCGAGAGCGCGTCGAACCACGTGAAGCAGCTGCAGGGCGAGGTGCTCCGGCTCCAGACGCGCATCGAGGAGCTAGAGCGGAAGCTTCGCCAGGGCTCCACAAAAGACGAGCCGCCTGATAACGTGGAATAATTCCTGAATTCAGGGGTTCTACCAGCAGGCATGCCAACGAAATCCAAGAAATCAGAGGCTCAGCGGCAGCTTTTCGAGGCGGAGGCGCGTCCCCATCTGGACAAGCTCTACTCGATGGCGTTTCGGCTGACTCGCTCTCCGGTCGATGCCGAAGACCTCGTCCAAGACACATTGGTGCGGGCCTATCGCTTCTACGATCGCTTCGAGGCAGGGACGAACTTCAAGGCCTGGCTTCTGAGAATCCAGATGAACAGCTTCGTCAATCGCTACCGGCGCGCCAGCCGAGAGAGGCAGGTCTTCGATGGCCCGATGGCGACGCCGGTCGGCGAGGGCGTGATCAGCCGCGCGAGCATGCGTGGCCTGACCGACCCGGTGGGCGATGCGGAGCGGCGATTGATCGCGCAAGAGATCCGCCGGGCATTCGAGGAGCTTTCGGATGAGGCTCGCGCCATGGTCATGCTCGCCGACATCGAAGAGCTTTCGTACAAAGAAATAGCCGAGGTCGTAGGCTGCCCGATCGGCACGGTCATGTCCCGGTTGCATCGCGCTCGCAAGCAGCTTCAAGGCTCTCTTCAAGCACACGCTGTGCAGCTCGGTATCATCGAGGAAGACGACGGCGATTTGGAAGATCCGATTCCGCTCGAAGCGTTTCGTGCGCGGAAAGCGGCCAAGTCATGAGTTGTAGGCTCGTGCGACGTCATCTTGGCGCATTCGTAGACGGAGAGCTCGATCCTGCATCGCAGATTGAATTTGAACGCCACTTGGAAGCATGCCCAGTTTGTCAGGAGCATCTCGCCTTCGAACGCTCGTTTCGTCAGCAGGCACGGGAGGCGATCAGCGGCGTTCATGCGCCCGAACATCTTTGGAGCAGAACGCTTCATCGCTTCGACGAAATCGATGCGACCAGGGCCGAACGCACTTCGATCGAAGCGCGGCCGATGCACTGGCGGCAGACCTGGCCGATCGCAGCGGCTGCGGCGGCTGTCTTGATCATCGGTAGCGTCATTGGTCTGCCGGAGAGCACCGCGTACCAGGGGGCCGGCATGCTGCAAGACGTCGTGAATCTGCATTCGCAGGCCTTGCCGTCCGACGTCAAGGCCGAAGCACCGCAAGACGTCGTTCGCTACTTCCAGGGCAAGACCCCGTTCCCCGTGAAACCAGCACAGTTCGCGGAGCCAGGCATGAAGTTCGTCGGCGCGCGCTACATCAAGGTCGGCGCCCATCCGGCCGCTGCCCTCTACTACAACCGCGACGGTCGGCGCGTCACGCTTCTGGTCTTCCAGTCCCCCGGGATCATGCGAAATGCGCATCGCACCCATGTGGGTGGTCGTGAGCTATTTTATCACAATGTAGGTGGCCGCGTCGTCACGATCCGCCAGGATGGCGACGTGAACTACGCCTTTTTCGGAGACTTGGATCGCCCGGTGCTCTTCCAGCTCGCGGCCACCGCTCGCGTCGCTTACTGAGACGCCCCCTGGACCCAGCGTTTCGCGGGTCTCCAACGTTGACAGAACAACGCCTCGGCCTCTATTCTTTTTTTGACGGGGGCGTAACTTTGCATGCGCCCGGGGGGGCTGGATTGGACGCAGTTTCGTTTCAACGACGAGAACGCTGCTAACCTTGCCGAGGGAATCGAAGGGGACACCAAATGTCGGAGGACAACATGTCGAGCGATTTGCCAACCAAGGTCGGCGAGCGGAACAAAATCGACGACGAAATCGATGAGTTTGCTGAGAACGCCTTCGACGCGCTCTTGATGGGCGGCGAGGCAAAGCAGGTTTCGGAGAGTCCTCAGATCGCAGATGCCGACGAAGAGACGGACGAGGGCAGTGGCGACTATGAAGACGTGGAGCTCGATGACGTGATCATGGTGTCGGACGTTCCGCCCGATGAGGTCTCTCACGCTACGGTGCCTCCGGCACCGAGTGACCGCCCTGCAGCGGGCCAAATCGAAGTGGCGCGTTTGCGTTCGGAAATCTCGGGGCTCAAGGCGAAGATCGCGGAGTCGTCCGGTGGCGTGTCGAGCCGGCAGTTCCTCGATCTACGCGAAGCGCTGAACTCGAAGGACAAACAGATCCTCGAGCTGCGCGATCGGATGGGCGGGCGCGACAAAGAGATCATCGACTTGAAAGATCAGTCCATCGTCCTCGAGCGGGCGCGCGCCGATTTCGATGAGAAGACGGCCGAGCTCGAACACTCTGTGTCTGCGGCACAGGAATCGATCGCGAGCCTGACCGAGGACAAAGAGGCTGCGAACAAGCGTTACGAAGACATCAAGGGCCGGTTCGAGCGCGAGAAGTCCAAAACAGAAGGCCTCGAAGCCGAGCTCGCGCAGGAGCGTGAGGCTCGGGTTGCCGACGTCGAAGCCCTCAAGAGTGCGCAGGACACCGAGATGGCAAGGCTCCGCGTCGCCCAGGAAGAAGCATTGGATCTCATCAAGGCCGAGTCCGCGGCCGCGCTTGCCAATGCCCGGGAAGACAAGGAAGCCGCTCTGCACGCGGCGGCGAGCGAGAAAGAGACGGCCGTTGGTTCGCTTCGATCGGAGCTCGCCGATGCGCAGGCTGCGGCATTGGCGCAAGCCGCCGCGGCGGCCGATGCCACCAAGCAGGAGGCACTTGCTTCGCTCGGCCAGGAGCTCAAAACGACTGCCGCGGCCAAGATGGCCGAAGCCGAGGCTCAATGGCAGCGCACCATGGATGAGCGCGAAGCCTCGATTCAAGGCGAGAAACAACTCGAGCTCGAGACGAAGGAACAAGAGCACTCGAAACAACTCGCGACCTTGGGCCGCAAGCTTGCCGATACCGAGTCCGAGCTCTCGGGGGCACGCGAGCGCGACGCCCTCAGCGCCGACCGTGTGCTCGAGCTCGAAACGAAGCTCACCGAAACCAGCACCGAGCTCGAGGGCACCAAGACCCTGCTCACCGAGACGCAGGGGCTCCGGGATCGGTACCAGGACGAGCTCAGCAGCACCAAGGAAGCGCGTGACGGGCTAGAAACAGAGCTCGACGCGAGCCGCACCAACGTCCAGGTCCTCGAGGGAAACAATCGCGAGCTGGAATCGCGCGTCGGGTCACTCGAAGCGATGAAGTCACAGCTCGAATCGAAGCTCTCGATGGCCGTGGAAAAAATCGCCACCGACGACGAGCTTCTTGCGCGCGTGCGCAAAGCGATGGCGATCGGTCTCAGTTTGCTCGAAGAGCAAGAGAAGAACACCTACGGGAACGCTACCGAAGAGATGGACCGCGTTTCCGAGGACGCCGAGTAGGCGCGGGGCGCGTCGACGCCAGGCCGGGTGCGCTCGGGATGGCGTCGTGCTTCTCGACCGAACGAACCAGCACGCCGAGGTCGCGCCGCGAAAGCGGTGGCGGTGGGACGTCGGTGAGCATCGCGAGGAAGGCGGCGGCGTTGGGCGGTCGCGCTGCAGGATCGGCATCCAACAAGGACTCGATGGCATCAGCCATCTCAACCGGGGTCTTAGGGGCTGCCTCGTGGAGGAGCTCGTGCTGGCCGTTGCGAGCACGGTCGAGCGTTTGCATGTCGCTGCCGCCGTCGAAGGGGCGATGCCCGGCGAGGCACTCGTAGAGCAGGACGCCGAGTGAAAAGAGGTCCGAGCGTGCACTGCACGGGC
>JBARTN010000151.1:0-28729 GCA_049645265.1 Polyangiales bacterium | reverse complement strand
GAGCGACCTATGGAGATTGGGTGGAGCATCTGAGCACGCTCTTCCCTGAGGTCAGGCTCAAGAACACGCTCGAGTGCCGGGGCGCAGACGTGCAGCGCCCGGACATGCTGTTCGCGCTGCCCGCGCTCTGGAAGGGGCTTCTGTACGACGACGACAGCTTTCGCGGGCTCGAGGGATTGGTCGACTCCTGGTCCTTCCGCGAGGTCGAAAGGCAGCGCGATGCGCTCGCGCGGCACGGCGTCCGCACCAAGTTCATGAATCGAGAGGCGGTCGACTGGGCAGGCGAAGTCTTGGAGCTCGCGGAGTCCGGGCTCCGTCGAATCGGCGACCTGAACGACGCTGGCGAAGACGAGTCGGTTCTCCTGCGCCCCTTGCGCGCGCTCCTCGAAGCATCGCAATGCCCCGCCGATGTGTTGCTCGAGCAGGTCGGCAGCGATCGACCGTCGCGCGACGCCGTGATTCACGTCGCAGGGCTCTAGTCCGACGCGGGTATCACGTTCGACGCGAGACGAATGCGCAGCTAGGCGGGCGCAGGTTTGTGCGGGAGCGGCGCTTTGTCGCGCAACGTTTGTGTTTGATGTTTCAGCACCTGACCGAGAACGTTGCCCTTGAGCACCGCGGAAGTGCAGATGAAGCCACCCATCATGGCGCCCACCACGCCGGCGGAGACGACGTCGGCGCCGCTGAGGTAGAGGCCCTTGACCGGAGTCTGCGGCCGGAGCCATCGCTGCTCGTATCGGTGCGCATCATGCGATAGACCGTAAATCGCGCCCTCCGGGTGAGCGGAGAAGTTTCGAGTCGAGAGCGGCGTCGAAAGCTCGGCAACCTCGACCCGACCCCGCGTCGCTGGCGCGTGCTTGTAAATGGCGTCGAGCAGGCGCTCCGAAAGGCTCGCTTTGAGCTCGTCGTACTCTGCGCCGCGCTTCTTCCACGACGTGTTTTCCCAGCGCCGGAACGAATCGTAGGAGCCCATCGTGACGGCCTCGATCGTCGAGCGCTCTGGGTACCGCCGTTCGAAATCCGGGTCCTTAGCGGAGGGAAACGACAGGTAGACCAGCGGGAACGGCGCGCTGACGTCCGTCAAGAAGCGCTTGAAGTTCTCTTCGTGGCGGTGGTCTGGATAGACCCAGAGGTTGGTCTTTTCGAGTTGAAGCTCGTCGGTGGTGCCCCTCAATCCGACGTAGAGCGAGAGGTGTGCGACCGATGTGCCGAGGTCTCTCGCTTTGGCCGCGTATCCGATGGACTGCGCCAAGGCGGAGGGGACCAGCCGTTCGAATGTGTTGATGACGCCTGCATCGCTGATGACGACGGGAGCGCGGAGCTCATGTCCATCGGCTAGCCTGACGCCGACGGCTCGTTCGTTCTCGACGATGATCTCCGTCACCTCTGCGTTGGTCAGCACCTCTCCGCCCGAGCGTTCGATCACCGGGAGGATGCTTTCGGCAATTCGGGACGAGCCCCCCACCGGATAGGCCGCGCCGCGGAAGTAATGGGCGACGACCATCGAGTGAATGAAAAAGCAGCTCTCGGAGGGAACCAGTCCGTAGTCTCCGAACTGACCCGTCAGCACGCCGATGAGCTCCTGGTTCTGCGTGATCTCTTCGAGCACCTGGCGGGTCGTCCGAAAGGCTTCTTTGGTGATGCCCCTGCGCATCATCCCGCCGAACACTTTGGAGACGAATGGAGGCATCGCCTTTTCCGCGAAGAACATCTGCGCCTTCCTGACGGTGGCGATCACCTTCTCCAGGTACTGGTTGATCGCGTCTTTTTCCTGCGGAAAGTACTCGTGCAACTGAGTGCGGAAGTTTTCGAAACCCTTGACCAGGTCGTAAGCGTTGTCACCCAAAATGATCCGGTCGTAGACCTCGCCCATGTCGGCCCAGTCGAGCTGCCCATCCGTGATGAAGTCGAACAGGCGACGCGAGGTCGCACGCGGGTGCGACACGTCTCCGATGTAGTGAACCCCTACATCCCATTCGTACCCGGGCCTGCGAAACGTATGGGTGAACCCACCGGCGGTGTAGTGCCTTTCCAGAACGAGCACGCGCTTTCCGGCGAGCTTGGAGAGAGTAGCGGCCGATGCCAGGCCGCCGATACCCGACCCAATCACAATTGCATCCCAACTCTCGGCGAGGCCGGGGTGCTGCTTGTACGAAGTTCCGATGCGCATTTTTCTCTCCTACGCGCGCTTCATTGCGCTGCTTCCGGCCTTTCGAAGACCGATGAAATCAATTCGTCCAAGGTGCAGCCCATCACGAGCTTGCCTGCGAGATGCAGCGAGACGAGCCCATGAACCTGAGCCCAAAGCATGTGCGCGCGCTGCAGCGGCTCCCCCTGCATGAGCTCTGCGTCCGTGGCTGCGGTCACGGCGGCGTGAAGATACGAGAACGCGCGCGCCTGCTCGGACTCGAGCTCGGGATAGCTGCCCGCCTGCGCCTGCAAGATATCGAATATCGTGTGGTACGCGTCGGGCTCATCGAGCGCGAAGCGCACGTAGACCCTACCCAGCCTCCGCAGCGCTTCCTCGGGGTCGTCGATCCCGGCGACCGCGTCACGTTGGACATCGGCAAACCTCCGCAACGCTTCGGTCCGCACCATCGCGAACAGCTCTTCCTTGTTCTCGAAGTACCGATACGGCGTCATGGGGCTCACCCCGAGCGCGTTTGCCAACGAGCGAAGCGTCACCCCAGCGTACCCTTGCTCCGCGAAGAGCTTCGTCGCAGCAGCCACAGCACGCCCCCGAAACGCATCCAGCTCCTCCACCGTCAAAGCCGCCCTAGCCATCCGAATCATTTACGACGTAAATCTTATCCCGTCAAGACGAGACTCTCCGGGTTCGCTACCCGGAGAGTCTCCCCTACTTGAGGGTGACGATGGCCCAGCTGCGTTTGCCGGCTTTGATGATGTAGCGGCCTTTGGGGAGCTTGGCTTGGGGGTCGGTGACGCGGTCGCCGTCGATTTCGACGCCGCCTTGCTGGATTCGGCGGCGGCCGTCGCTCGAGCTTTTCACCAAACCGATGTCGCTCAGGAGCTTGGGTACCCAGACGGCGTCCTCGTCGAGCGCGACTTCGTGCTCGGGGATATCGTCGGGGATCTCGCGCTTCGAGAACTGGGCCAGCCACGAAGCTTCCGCCGCGTTGGCCTGCTCCGCGTCGTGGTACCGGGTCACAATCTCTTTGCCCAGCGCGATTTTCGCGTCACGCGGGTTCAGGTTACCGGCAGCGCAGGCGCGCTTTCGCCGTTCGACTTCGACGTTTGGTTCCGACGAGAGCAGCTCGTAGTAGCGCCACATCAGATCGTCCGAGATGCTCATCAGCTTGCCGAATTGCTCCTTGGGCGGCTCGGCCACACCGACGTAGTTGTCGAGCGACTTGCTCATTTTCGCGCCGATGATCGTGCCAGCTTCGAAGCGCGCGTTGATACCTTCGAGGATCGGGGTCGTCATGACGATTTGAGGTCGCTGCCCCATCTCGCGCATGATCTCTCGACCGACGAGCAGGTTGAAAAGCTGGTCCGTACCACCGAGCTCGACATCGCATTCGAGGACCACGGAATCGTACGCCTGCGCGAGCGGATACAATAGCTCGTGAAGCGAAATGCTTTGGTGGCCCGCCCAGCGCCGCCTGAAATCGTCTCGCTCCATCATGCGCGCCAGCGTGTACTTGCCGGCGAGCCGGATGACGTCGTCGAAGGCCATCTTGCCAAGCCACTCGCCGTTGTAGACGATCCGCGTTCGGTCCCGGTCGAGGATCTTGAATGCCTGATCGGCATAGCTGCGCGCGCCCTCGAGGATCTCGTCGCGCGTCGGGACGGGACGCGTGCTGCTTCGTCCGGAGGGGTCGCCGATTTGCGCCGTGAAGTCTCCGACGATGAAGATGATTTCGTGTCCAAGGTCTTGGAACTGGCGCATCTTGTTGAGCAGTACCGTGTGGCCGAGATGCAGATCCGGTCGAGTCGGGTCGAACCCTGCTTTGATTTTGAGAGGCTTTCCCGTGCTCAGACGCTCGAGGAGCTCTGACTCGACGTGCAAATCGACCACACCGCGCTTGAGCTCGGCGAGCTGCGCTTCGGGTTTCATCGTCAGCCTCTATTCGCCGGTGTTGGCGACGCCGCCGTCGACGAGCTCTTTGAGCTCTTTGCCGACCTTGAAAAATGGCAGTCGTTTTTCGGGAACCGGGACCGGCCTCCCCGTACGCGGGTTCCGCCCACTGTACGATTTGTACTCACGAACCGTGAAGCTACCGAAGCCGCGGATTTCGATCCCCTCCCCCTGCTCGAGCGCCGACGTCATCGAGTTGAAGACGCAGTTTACAACTTGCTCAGCTCGGCTTTTGGTGATCTTCGTCCGCTGGGCTACAGCGTCGACGAGCTCCGACTTCGTCATCGATTCTTTCCCCATTGGCCGCCCAGTATATCTACGGCCCTAGGCGAGTCAACAGCAATTTCGCGCACTTGCGCAACTCATCCATAGGCTGGAGACGGACGGGTGCCAGTGACGAGGAAGAGTTGCAGCACTGTTTTGTGAGGCGAATCGCAATGTCGAAGACGATGGCTCAGGCCGTGCGGTCTAGCGCAGCGACGAGATCCGCGATCAGCTCGGCGGTGTCTTCGATGCCCACTGCATAGCGGATGAGGTTGTTTCGGATGCCGATCGCCTCGCGCTCTTCGGTGCTCAGCTCGAAATAACTCATGAGGGCGGGCTGTTCGATCAAGGACTCGACACCGCCAAGGCTCGGCGCGATTCTCGGGATCTGGCACGCGTCGATGACACGACTGGTGCCGTCGAGATCTGCGTCGACTTCAAATGTCACCACGCCGCCGAAGCCCGTCATGAGGCGCTTGGCAGTGTCGTGGTTGGGGTGAGACGGCAGTCCCGGATACCAGACCTGGCGCACCCTCGGATGCTGCTCCAGGCGTTCGGCAAGCGCCTGCGCGGAGGCATTTTGCTGTTCGACACGAAGCGCCAAAGTCTTGATGCCACGGTGGACCAGATAGGCAGCGTGCGGATCGAGGCAGGCGCCAAAGACGCTTCGGACGTCTCGAGCCAGGGAAACGATCCCGGCCTTCCCCGCCACTACACCCCCAAGCACGTCGTTGTGGCCTGCCAGATACTTGGTGGCGCTGTGCACCACGATGTCGATCCCGAAGCTCGCCGGCCGGAAGTTCACCGGAGTCGCAAAGGTGCTGTCGATGAGCGTTTTGACCTTCTTCTCTCGACAAATCTCGGCGAGTTGTTCGAGGTCGGGAACCGTCTGGTAGGGATTGGTCGGCGCCTCCGCGATGACCAAACGCGTTTCGGGTCGAATGGCTGACCTCAACGCGTCCATGTCCGCAGGCGGAATGAGCGTGCTCGAAACACCAAAGCGGTCCAGGAACGTCGTGACGAACTGACGAGTTCGACGATAGCAGTCGGCGAACAGAATCACGTGGGACCCGGACTTGACGAGCGCCAGGATCGTGGAGGTGATTGCGGCCATGCCACTTGCGAAGGCAGCCGCGTCTTCAGTGTACTCGAGAGCCGCGACCTTCTCTTCGACCAGTCGCACCGAGGGGTTGCCGTAGCGCCCGTACTCCTCGCGCTCTTTTCGCCCCTCGAAATACGCGATGAGCTCCGCAGTGTCCGCAAACGAATAGGTTGCCGTCTGCGTAATGGGGGCGACCAGGGCGTCGTACGGATAGGTCCTCGGCTCACCACCATGAACCGCCAGAGTCTTCTGGGAGATGTCCTTTTCGTCAGGCACTAAGCCCGGAGCCTAGGTGAGCAGATCTGCCCGTGCAAGCACCGGTTCCGAAAGTGCAACCCCGCCTGCCCAGCTTCTGAAGAGCTAGAGCTGCGTGCAGGTGCCAGCAGTCTCGTCGCGCACGCAGTCGAAAGACGGGTCGCCGGCGCCGGGAATGGACGCCTGCCCGTTGCGTATGTAGAGCCGGTCGGTGGACCGGCCGGTGAACATCGGAGCAGAGCCAGCGTAGATCACCGCGGCGTAGTCCTCGGAGTGCGTCAACGCGACCACACCCATGGTCACCACCGAACCGCTGCTGAAGTTGACGTTGCCCGTGTCGGTGCTGCGTCCGCCGTAGGAAACGACCACATGGTCGAGAATCGACCCGTCCGAGCCCTGTGCAAAGTCGATGCCACGCCAGAACGCTGGCGTGGCGCTATCCATGCTGGTGAAGGTGATCGAGTCGGTGCTCGTGCCCTGAGCATCGAGAACACCGTCGTTGCCCTCGCCGACCCGAAGGCGTCGATCGCTAGCAAAGCGAAGCTCGCTCCCGGGCTCGATGGTCCAGATCGGTACCGGATCGAACGGATTCGACTGCCGGAGCTCGAAGTCGCCGTGCATCATGTACGGAACGTCATTCCCAGGCCAGGTGGCCGTCGTGTTGACGACGTCGCCGACGACCCAGAAACCCTCGTGGCCGAAGGTGCCGGTCGTGTTGTTTCCAGCCAAAGCGTTGTCCGTCCCAAAACGTCCGACGAAGTTTCCGTGCATGCGAACCGCGGAGAAGCGGGAGCCTATGACCGTGTTGTCATCGCAGGCATCGCTGCAATGCGTCGTGTCGGCGAAGGTCATGCCGTAACCATTGCTGCCGGCGATCACCGTGTTCGTGATAGCCGGGGTTGCGGGAGCACCGCCGTTGGGCTCCACCGTGATCGCAGCGCGCGTGGTCGCAGCACCCGTCGTTGGGCTCGAACCTGCCGACTGCAACACCGCGTTCGCGATGCTCGTGACGCCCGCGCCACTACCCTGGAGCCTGATTCGGTTCCAGTAGCCCGCCCCAGCAACCGGCTCGAAGTGGACCGGCTCGGTCGAAGTCCCAGCGACCACGAGCTGGCTGTCGGTCATCGTGACCTCTCCGTCGAAGGGCATCTCAATTCGGTTGCCCGCATGGACGTTCAACGAGCCGTTCGCAATCGCGAGGCTGCCCGTAGGACGAATCGGCTGCGTCGAGGCATCGCTCGCAACCGGCTTGTGCCAAACCATATTCGCTCCGATGATCGACCCCGCACGGACCTGCAGCGGGGCCTCGTAAGTGTTCGAAGGGCTGAGAACGTCGTCGAAGCCAGCCATCGTGGCGGTGACGGAGGTGCCGTTTACATCGAGCACGTTGTTCTCGAACGAGCTCAGCCCGGCGTCATCCGAAACGTAGACGCCGAGCGCTCCGGCTTCGTCGCTTTGAAATAGGCAGTTCTCGATGATGGCAACACGGGCACCGGGCGTGATTGGATTATCGACGCGCAGACCCCCGTTGACTCCTGAGCCGAAGCCTTCGACCCGGACGTTTCGGAGCACGGTGCCCGCTCGAATTCGATCGTCGAGGTAGATGCCATTCCAAGAACCGCTGTCGGCCAGCATTCGAATCGGCGCCTCCGGGGTGCCCGCTGCGACGAGCGTCCCATCCTCTCCGTTCGTAGAAACCGTCAGTCGCCCGGCCGGGGCGAATCGCATCTCGGTTCCGGGCGCGATGGTCATCGTGCTCCCGGCGCGAACGCTGATGTCGTTGCTCAGATAGAACGGCACGCCGTAGTTCGACCAAGAGGCGTCTGCCCGGCTGACGAGAGAGCCACGGACGAAGACCCGGTCCTCTCCATTGCCCAAGAGGTCGAGGTCGGCGCCAAGTGTCGAAACCTCGTCCGAACCGATGTTGATGGGGGCCCTTCCGTTGGATGTGAGCTGATTTCCATCGAACCAATCGATGTTTTCCGAGCCAGCTCCCGCCTGTGCGTAGAGTCCGTAGTTTAGGCTCTCCCGAATGATCGAGTCGGTGATGACGGGCGCCGAGCCGCTGAGCACTTCGACCGCTCCACGATTGGTGTCTGCGTTCACCCTTCCGCCGAATTCGACGACCACATTGCGAAGAGCTGTCGTGGCTGAAATGATGTTCGCCCCGAACCGAAGGCCTCGGTAATGACTGCTTGGCGCCGGACCAGCGATGCCCTGATAGCGCGTGAACACGATCTGATCGTCGACGCCAGCTTGTCCCCCGTCCGCAACCAAGGCGCCCGCAGTTCCGGTTCCGACGTCGATTCGGCGATTGGTTCCGCCGGCCAGCATGACGACGGCACCTGGCTCCACAGTCAGCGTTGCCCCGTTTTCGATGAGAAGGTCGACTGTGATCACGTGCGGGCTGTCGATAGCCCTGAGCGTGATGTCCACGCCGACGCTGCCGCCCAAGGTCGTGCCGGGGCCTTCAGTCACGGTGAAACGCTTGGAGAGGGTCTTCGTCGATCCCTGATCGACCACGATGTCGTAGACCCCCGAAGGCCGGGCCAAATCGATGGGCACGGTTGCCGTCAGGGTCGACTCGTCGACGAAGGTCGTGCTGAGCGTCTCACCGTAGGCTCCGAGCTCGAGGCGGATGACTGGCGTGGCCGCGCTGACGAAGCCAGCGCCACGAACGATGATCGGGACATCGGACTGACGACGGCCCGCAGCCGGTGTAATCGAGGCGACGCTTGGCGGGGCGGCGATGACCGTGATGTCGATCGTTACGCTATCCGATCCCACGCTGTTGGTTGCGACGATGTCGAACGAATAGCCTCCGATGTCGGAGTTCTCGGGCGCCGGCTTTCCGGGCGATGCAGAGAGCAGCCCGGTCAACGGATCGAATTCGAGGAAATCCGGAAGTGTGCCCGAGATGCTCAGAACAGGGGTCGGATTGCCGGTCGCCATCGCCGACGCGCCAGAGAAACTCTGTCCGACCGTCAGTGCGAACGTGGTACCTGGCGTAACGGTGAGGATTGGCATCGCCGGTGGATAGACCGCGTCCACCGTAATCGTCGCGTCATCGCCCTCTCCAAGCACGTTCTCCGCGCGGACCGTGTAACTGTATTCGAGCTCGCCATTCGGCTGCGAAGCGGTGAAGCTCACCTCGCCGCTGCCCGGATCGATGGTGATCGCCAAATCGGCTGGAACGGTCACGCCGGTGAGGCTCCAGACCACAGCCGCGCTCTCACTTTCCGGAGTGAGGTTTACATCGTAGTTGTATGGGGTTCCGACGAACATGGTCGTGGGCGGAGGCACGCTCACCAAGTCGATCTCCGGGACTGGCGGACGAGGATCCACCGCGACGGTGAACTCCTGAACGTTCGGCTCGCCGAGCCCATTGTCCACCTGGAGCGCTATACCGTAATCGCCAGGCGCAACGCCTGAGGTGTCCCAGGCGACTGTCACGGCCTCCCCTTGGGGCGGGGTCGTGACGACGGTCACGCCGGATGCCGGAGTGCCTGCCGACGGGTCTTGCACGGTCCATTCGATCGTGGGGGCGCCCGAGGCTGCGGCCTCGTAGCGAAGCACTTCGCCGGCATAGACGCGTTCGGGCGGCGTGGAGGTGATCACGGCAGGACCGCCGGAATCGACGACGGTGATGGTGAACTCTTGATCGCCGAACAATCCGCTTTCGACCTCGGTGGCACGAAGGACGACGTCCTGTTCGCCGGCTTGATCGGAGGCAGGCGTCCAACGGACCGCCCCGGTATCCGAGTCGATCGTCAGTCCTTCCGGCGCGGTCGCCGAGCTCCATGAAACCGGACCGCTCGCAACGACTTCGGGATCGTACGCGTACGGCGCCCCAACCGTTGCTTCTGTTGGCGGCTCCGTGACGAACACGGGCCCGCTCAGGCCGCCGACTTCCACTTCGAACGCTTGCGCATCGGAGCCAGCCAGATTCGTCGCGCTCACTTCGATCGACACGGTGCCTCCGCTTTGCGGAGTCCAGGTCACGATCCCGGACGCGGGGTGGATCGTGAATCCCTGCGGGCCGGAGATCAGTGCAAACCGGAGAGGCGTCATGCCATCTGCGCCGACCGTGTAGTGGAACGGTACGCCGACGATCCCCGTCGCCGGTGGCGTCGTCGTGATCTCGGGAGCGACTCGCGGGTTGGGCGTGGATCCCCCACCACAGCCCCCGAGGGCGATACAAACAGCCGCGCACGCGGCAAGCCAGTTACGCATAGGTCGAATCATTCGGTTCTCGTCGATTGTCTGAATTACTATGGTAACAGATTTTTATGTTTTCATCGTCACCGAGAGTCGAATTTTCAGGTCTGGACCGCTGTTTTTGTTCACCCTCGGCCGTAGTTGAGATCCTCGAGGACTTCATCTAGGGAGATGTCGACTTGAATGGACCAGCTGCGAGCGAAAGCGCGCGTCCGCGGGGTTCCGAGCACCTCCGTGAGCTCTTCCCAGACTGCAGACTGCTTTCGGAGGGTATCTGAATCGATCGTTGGATTCGTTTGATCGAGCATGTGCATCATCGACTCCTTTTCTTGTGTCATATGAGAGACTTAGCGCCTGAAGGGCGTCCTGGATCGCAGCCTGAAGGCGCACTTTTGCAGTTGCGCATGGGCGAATACACTGCGATGGTGCAGGCCATGTTTAACTGGGACGATGTGCGCTACTTCCTGACGCTGCAGCGTCACGCGACCCTTGCTGCAGCCGGCACTGCACTATCGCTGGACCCGACGACCGTCGGGCGGCGCTTGGTCAAGCTTGAAGAGGAGTTGGGCGCACGGCTCTTCGATCGAACCCCCAACGGATACGCCCTGACCGACGCCGGCCATCGCCTGCTGCCCCGCGCCGAACGGATCGAGCGTGAGGCCCTCGGCGTCGAGCGCGACGTAGCGGGCGAAGATCAGAAGCTCGAGGGCGTCGTCCGACTCACCGCCACCGAAATGCTGACCACGCGGTTCATCGCCCCGCACCTGCGTCGCTTTCGCGAACGCTATCCGGAAATCCAACTCGAGCTCAACTGCACCAACCTGGAAGTGAACCTCGCCCGGCGCGAAGCCGACATCGCCCTGCGTCTCGCTCGCCCGACGCAAGAGGACCTGATCATCAAGCGGCTCTCGTTCATTCACCTCGGTCTCTACGCATCGCTAGACTACGTCGATCGTTTCGGTTTGCCCAAGGACTCCTTGGCGGGGCATCAGATGATTCTCTTTACGGACGTTCGTCCGTTTCGCCGCGAGAATGATTGGGTCGAGGCTCGCATGGACGGAGCGCGGGTCGCTCTGAGGTCCGACAGCGTGTCCGCGACCTACTCGGCGACCTTGGCCGGAACCGGGATCGGCCTCCTCCCTTGCCTCGTCGCCGATTACGACCACCACCTGGTCCGTGTGCCGCTCGAAGGTGCGCCCGAGCCGCGACAGATCTGGCAAGCGGTTCACAAGGACCTTCGCGACAGCGCGCGCATCCGCGCCGTCCTCGATTTCCTCGGGAAAATTCTCGCCGTGCCACTCGACAGCGCCTCTGCGGCCTAGTCACGCATGGAGCTAAGAGAGCGCGATTCCGTCTGGCCCCATCTTGACCGAAAGGCGACGTGCGCCCCAGGCTCCAGGGCTAGGCTCGAAGACGCCGGCGCAGCGCATGCCGCATGTCGGGCAGCGCCCGTCCCGTAGGTTCCACGCGAGAATCTCATACCAGTCGCGGGTGATCAGCGCCGTCCCACAGCCGGCACAGCACGTGGTGTCGCCTTCCCGGTCATGAACGTTGCCTGTGTAGACGTGATGAACACCTTCTTGCAGGGCGATGTGTCTGGCCCGGTGCAAGGTCGCGCGTGAGGTCGGAGGCACGTCCAGCATCTTGTAGTTGGGATGGAACGCCGAGAAATGCAGCGGTACGTCGGGGCCGAGCTCTTCGACCATCCATGCGCTCATGCGCCGGAGCTCATCATCGCTGTCATTGTGTTCGGGGATGACGAGGTTAGTGACCTCGAACCAGACGTCGGTCTCATCTCGAAGATAGCGCAAGGTATCGAGTACGGGCGCAAGTCGGCCACCAGCGATGCGCCTGTAGAAGTCGTCGTCGAAGGCCTTCAAATCGATGTTGGCCGCGTCGATGAAGGAGAAGAACTCAGCTCGCGGCGCCGGGTTGATGTAGCCGGCCGTCACCGCGACCGTCCGAATGCCAACTTCCTTGCACGCGGCTGCCACGTCCCGCGCGTACTCGAGAAAGATCACCGGGTCGTTGTACGTGAAGGCTACGCTACGGCAGCCGAGTCGCTCCGCCGCCTGAACGATTTCCTCGGGCCCGGCGGCATCGGCGAGTGTGTCCATCTGCCGCGACTTGGAGATGTCCCAGTTCTGGCAGAACTTGCAGGTCAGATTGCA
Source organism: Polyangiales bacterium (assembly GCA_049645265.1). GTDB lineage: Bacteria > Myxococcota_A > Polyangia > Polyangiales > Houyiibacteriaceae > SG8-38. The sequence continues at coordinate 16,620 of JBARTN010000151.1, read as the reverse complement.
GCCGGCCGTGCCAAACGAAAGCACCGGCGTCCCGGGCAGAAAGTGGTTGAGAGGCTTCTTCTCGATAGGGTCGACCGCGAATCCACTCGACCGAGCGTAGCTGGTCAGCACGATCGCGTCGTCCTCGCGTGCGCGGACGAAGCACAACCCACGTTGCCCTTCAGTGAGCTTGCAGGCTCGAGGGCAGAGCTCGCAGAGGAGCCGCCCGTCGTCGAGTCGGCTCCAATATTCGGTCGCTACGGTCGAATTGAGCGGACGTACCATCAGAAACACGATGCCCATCCGGTGGGCTAGGCGCAAGTCTGATCGGCTTGCATTGACAAGCGCTCGGCCGTGCGCAGGTTCAGTTCGTGGCGACGGTGCGACCAGCGGCGGTGGCGGGTTCATTCTATCCGGCCATCCCTCGCGCCTTACGCGCCGTGATTCGCGAATACCTCGATGCGGCGCGAGAAACATCCGCAGGTCGTGATCCTTGGCCGAAGGCGCTCATCGTGCCGCACGCGGGCTACATGTACTCCGGTCCGGTTGCTGCAAGGGCATTCGTACAAGTCGAAGCTTCACGGGAGCTGGTTTCTCGCGTCGTGTTGATTGGGCCGAGTCATCACATTCCGTTCACAGGCCTCGCGGTTCCGAGCAGCACAGCCTTCGAAACACCCCTGGGGGCCGTCGCGATCGACGAAACCTCGCGCCGCCAGATTCTTCGGTTTTCGTTCGTCGATGTTCTCGACGATGCACATCACTGGGAGCACTCGCTCGAGGTTCAGCTTCCGTTTCTGCAGGAGGTCCTCGGCGCGTTCGCCGTGCTTCCGATCGCGGTCGGCCGCGCGTCACCGGCCCAAGTGGCGGAAGTCTTGGAAGACGTCTGGGGCGGAGACGAAACCCTCATCGTCGTCAGCTCCGACTTGAGCCACTACTTCGACTACGACACCGCGAAGCGCATGGACACCGCGACCGCTTCCGCCATCGAATCGTTGGAACCCGAGCGGATCGCGTCCGATGACGCCTGCGGGCGCATCGGGATGCAGGGTCTGTTGAAAGCTGCGCGGCGACACGGGCTCGTGGCGCGAACCTTGGATCTGCGAAGCTCGGGCGACACCGCGGGCGGCCGCGACGAGGTCGTCGGCTACGGCGCGTGGGAGTTCACGGTGTCGAGGAAGGGCTCGCCGTAGCGCTCGATGCGCGCGGGACCCATCCCGTGAATGCCTGCGAGGGCCTCGATCGATGTGGGTTTGCAGGCGGCGATTTCGAGAAGCGTTCGGTCGTGGCAGACGACGTACGCCGGAACGCCTTTGGCGCGAGCGAGGTCGAGCCGCTTCGCGCGCAAGCTCTCGAAGAGCGACGAGTCGACATTGTCCGGAAGCTCCCGCTCCGAGGCTTGGCGCTCCTTCTTGTGCGCCGGCGGCCGGCCTGCCTCTGGCGGAGGGACGAGAACACGAACCAGTTCCTCGCTTTTCATCGTTGCGATGCCGAGCGACGTCAGAAAGGGAATCGGAAATTCGCCGGTGCTGAGGTCGACCAGGCCTGCGGTGATTAGCCTTCTCAGAAGGGCGAGAACCCAGGCCTTGGGCCGGTCGTTGAGCAGACCGTGCGTGCTGAGCTCCGTGAGACCCAAGCGGCGCAGCCGTTCGTTGTCCGTACCGTGAAGCATGTCGGACACCGCGGTGAGCCCCGCGCGCCCCTGGTTGCGGGCGACACCGGCCAGAGCCTTGCGCACGAGGAGCGCCTCTTCTTCGGACGCGGACTGCGGGCCGCCCTCCTCGCCTCGCTCTTCGAGACGCTCGCATACATCGCAGTGACCACAGCCGCCGAGCGTCTCTTGCTCGTCGCCGAAGTAGCGCAGGATGAAATCGTGCCGGCAGCTGCCTGCTTCGACGTACCGCATCAGGTCGAGGAAGAGGCGCCACTGCTGTTGCACGTGCGCGGGGTCTTGGACGCCGCCCGGGTCTCGCCCACCGCTGAAGCCGATCAAGCGGCGTCGAAGCCCGAGGTCCCCCGAGCTGGTGAGCAAAAGCCCGTGCGCGGGTTGCCCATCACGGCCGGCGCGCCCGACCTCTTGATAGTACGCCTCGACCGAGCCAGGCGCCTGCACGTGGACGACGGTGCGAATGTCGGCCCGATCGATTCCCATCCCGAACGCGTTGGTGGCGACGACCACATCGAGAGAACGATTCGCGAAACGCCGGTTGACGTCCTCGCGCACGGAAGCGGCAAGCCCGGCGTGATACGCAGCGGCACGCCAACCTGCTTTGGCCACGGCGTCGGCGACTTTCTCGGTGTTGCGCCGGGTCGCCGCGTAGACGATGGCGCCCCCTTGCGGCTCACCAGGATTGCCGAGCGCATCACGAAGTGCGTGCAGCATCCGCGTGCGCCGCTGCGTGGAGCTGTCGCTCTCCACCACCGCAAGATGGAGATTCGGTCGTGAGAAGCCGCGCAAGATGACGGCGCTCTCCTCGGAGCCGAGACCAAGGCGTTCCTGAATCTCTCGACGCACGATCGGCGTCGCCGTCGCCGTGCAGGCGATGACCCGCGGCGGCTTCAAGCGCTCGATGACCTCGCCGAGCCTCAAATACGATGGCCGAAAATCGTGGCCCCACTGCGAGATGCAATGCGCTTCGTCGATGGCGAGCAGCGCTGGTCGAATCCCCGCGAGCCTGTCGACCAACCACGGCGACTCGAGGCGTTCGGGCGCCACATAGACGAGTTGATAGCGGCCCTCGAAGATTTCGCGCTCGCGACGCTTCACCTCTTCGGGTTCGAGTGTCGAGGCCAGATAAGTCGCGGAAACCCCACGCTCCGTCAAAGCGCGCACCTGATCTTCCATGAGCGCGATGAGCGGCGAGATCACGATCGAGGTCCCTTGAAGGACCGCAGCCGGAAGCTGGTAGCAAAGCGACTTGCCTCCGCCCGTAGGCGCGATGACGATCACCCGCCGCCGCCCCTCGAGGAGCTCTTCGATCGCTTCGCGCTGCCAGGGATGAAACTCGGAAAGCCCGAAACGCTCTCGCAAAGCCAAGTCGATGTCGGTCATGAACGAAAGGCACCGTAGTGCGGCGGATGGCGGCATGCCAGACCTATCGGCCGCTAGCGGCGGAAGTTGCCCCTCACCCTCGCCGACAGATGAGGGCGGCGATTTCGGTGGGACGTTCCATGACGAACATGTGGCCGGCGCCTTCCAGAATGTGGAGCTCATTGTCGGGGATTTGGGCGGCTAGGTATTGGGCGTACTTGACGGGGGTCAGGGTGTCCTGCGTTCCTGCGACGATGAGGGCGGGGACTTGGATGTCCTTGACGTCATCCATTCGGTTGAAGCGGTCGCAGGCGCGCCAATCGAGGCCCCCGGTTTCAATCGGCGTCAGCTCGCGGTGCTTCGATGCTTCGGCGACGAGAACCGGATCGGAGCCCTGCTCGTACAGGCCCGGAGGGAGTGGCGGGATGGTGGCGCCGGACTTTGCAACCTGCTCGAAGAGTTGGAGGATCATGGGGTGGACCCGGAGGCGCGCGCCCGTGGCGAGCAGGACGATGCCCTCGAGGCGTTCGGATCCAGATGACAGGGCGTGCTCCATCGCCACGCCACCACCGAGTGAGTGGCCGACCACCAGGTAGTCGCCCTGCACTTCCGATTCGAGGAATCGGGATAGAAACGCTTCCATCTCCGCCGCAGTGCCGAGTGCTGGCCCGTCGGTTCCGGCTCGTCCCGGAAGGTTGATCGCGTAGCGCTCACGACCCGGCATCGCGTCGAGAAGTCGATCGTAGACATGGTGATTCTCGGCCGAGCCGTGGACGCAGACCAAGGTCGGCCCCGCCCCCGGCTCGCGTCGAAACGTCACGGCACACCCGTCGATTTGCCGGGTCTCTACCAAAGGGAAAGGTCCTCGCTTGCGCTTGCCAATCCCACGGCTTGGAAACGAAAGAAACGCTCACGCGCGTAGGTACCCGTGTACTGCAATGCGAGCTCGTCGAAGCTCACGGTCCGGAGAAACCGATAACCGCACTCGGCCATCAAGGGGGCTGGGTCGTCGATGCCGAACCGCATCGGCTCGCCGAGCTCCTCGATGATCCCCTTCATCGCCCGGTCTTCTTCCCGGAGACGTGGGCTCGACTTGGCCATCTTGCTGTTGAGGTAGTCGAAGACCAGGAGCGAGCCGGGGTCGAACGCCGATGCTAGGCGGCGCAGCGTCGAGCGGGCTGCGGCTTCGAGCAAGTAGTAGATCACGCCCTCCCAGACGAAGCAGGCCGGAGATCTTCGATCGAGCCCAGCGGTTTCGAGGACCTGCACGAAATCGTCACGTTCGAAGTCGCAAGGGACAAACGTTGCTGCCTCCATCGGATAGGCTTCAAACCTCGAAAGCCGTTCACGTTTGTCCGCTTGGCTGGCAGGCTGGTCGACCTCGAAGAAACGAGCACCCTCGCGCCCCAACCGCGCAGCCCGGGTATCGAGCCCGGCACCGAGAATCACCACTTGTCGGACGCCGCGATCGAGTGCCCGCGTGACGCAGTCGTCGAGATAGCGGGTCCGAAGCGCCATCCAAAGCTCCATCGAGGGCGAATGCTCGTCCCAGCGACGGGACAGCGCTTCGCCCTCGGGTCCGGCGAGGTGCAGCGCCCAGGGGTCGTCACAGATCGGCGTTGGCGCGGCGGAGGCCCTGCCGCGGTAGGCGGCGACCATGATCGCCGTCCGGCTGGCCGCGCGCGATTCGGTCACACTCAGTGTCCGCGCTCGCGATCGACGCCCGGATGACTCGGGTCGCCTGGCTCGTGGCGGGGGTTGGCGGTGAGGTACGTGCCGTCGCGCCCTGGGATCGACAGCAGGGTGTCTTTGTCGAAGATGAAGTGCTCCCGACGGGTCGACGGCGGCATGTGCATGCCCGTGTCCATTCGAATTGCGTCGCAGGGGCAGGCCTCGACGCAGTAGCCACAGAAGATGCAACGGAGCTCGTCGATCGTGAACACCGCGGGGAAGCGCTCGTAGCCATAGCGTGGGTCGTCAGGCTCGTACTCCGCCGGCTCGATGTGAATGCACTGGGCCGGGCAAGCGGTGCTGCAGCAAAGGCATGCGACGCAGCGTGGTGAGCCGTCGGTTCGCTGCGTGAGACGATGAATGCCGCGGAAGCGCTCCGGATACTCGACCGTCTCTTCCGGGTATTTCACCGTGGCGATTTCCTTCTTGGCCTTCGGGCCGAAGGTGTTCTTGAAGAAGCGGCCCATGGTAAAGCTGAGACCCTTGGCAATCTCGGGGAGATAGACCTGTTCGGCGACGGTGCGGCCCGGTTTCTTGATGACTTTGACTTCAACTGCCATGCGCGACCTCAGAAGACCTTCTCGAAGAAAGCGACCCAGCCGTCGAGCCAGCCCGACAGAATGAAGACGCCGATGACCAGGATGTTGAGCAAGGAGACGGGCAAGAGGCCCTTCCAGCAGAGCGACATGAGCTGGTCGTAGCGGAACCGCGGAAGTGACCAGCGAATCATGAGCTGGAACCAAATCAAGACGACGATCTTGAAGAGGAAGGCCAGGAATTGAATGGCCACGACGAGCCAATGGACCAGCGGCACCGAGAAGCCAGCGGAGACGAAGGGCAGCGAAAACTCGAAGCCATCGCGGTAGAGGAAGGGCACGTCCCAACCACCAAGGAAGATCACCGAGGCCAGCGCGGCTAGCGAAACCACTTCGATGAACTCGCCCATGAAGAACATGCCGAACTTCATGCCGGAGTACTCGGTGAGGTAGCCGCCAACGAGCTCGCTCTCACCCTCGGGGAGGTCGAAGGGAACGCGCTTGGTCTCGGCGACCGCGGCCACGAAGAAGTTGATGGCAGCGAGGGTCAGCGGCGGCAAGAAGATCCCCCAAATGTGATCGTATTGCCACATCGCCATGTCTTCGAGCCGAAGCGAGGCGTAGACCATGAAGGCAGGAACGAGGGTGAGGCCGAGCACGACTTCGTAGCTGACCATCTGGCTGGCGGCGCGGATGCCGCCGAGCAGGGAGTACTTGTTGTCGGAGGCGTAGCCCGAGATTGCAGCGCCGATGATGCCGGTGCTCGCGATGGCGAAGATGAAGAGGATGCCGACGTTGATGCTGGCGACTTGCATGGGAACGGCCGGGCCGGCGATCTCGCCGGTTCGCGGCAGCACCTGATTGAGGTAGTCCCAGTGCAGCATGCTCGCGAACGGGATGACCGCAAAGGCCGCGATCGCAGGAATGAGCGCGATGATCGGACCCGCCGAGAACAAGAGCTTGTCGGCCTTGGGCGGAACGAAGTCTTCTTTGAAGATGAACTTGAGGGCGTCCGCCACGGGGTGCAGAAGACCGAGGAGCATGATCTTGCCGCCGTTGCGGACGATCATGCCGTGCACGCCGTAGCCTGCGCGGAGCAACACGGAGGCCGCGCCGAATCCGACCAGGGTCGCGGTCAATGCCGAGGTCGAAATCGCGAGCGGGTTGCTTCCTTTGATGGCGATGAAGGTCAGCGTGAGGAGTGCAACGATGGCCACGATGCCGGTCAGGGCTGCGAGGCGCCACATTGGAAGCCGCGCACGATCGATGAAGGTCACCGCAGCGGCCGGCAGCGTGATGGCGGCCCGACTCGGCCCGAGCCGGTCCTGAATCATGGCGCTCTGACGACGCTCGGCCCAAATCAGGATCGGAGCGAACGTGCCGACGGTGATCACGAGGATGACCAGCACCTTCACCAGGGAGGAGACGACCAGAAAGGTCGTGGTCATTGGGCCGCCTCCGCCGCATCGATGAGGCCTTGGCGCAGGCTTTCGAGGCTCTCGAAGCCAAGGTCCTTGCCGAGCTGGCGAGCGAGATCGGAAATCGTCTTCCAAGCGGGCTCGATGCCTGCGGGCGCTGGCAGCACCGGCCCGAAGGGCTGCGACATGCCCTTGGCGTTCACGAAGCTACCGTCGATTTCGAAGGTGTCCGCAACAGGAATGGCGACCGAGGCAACGGCGGGCAGCGCGCCCACGTGGCTCGTGAGCGAAACGACCGGGTCCAAGGCGAGCAGCGGCGCGAGCTCTTCGAGTGTTTCAGCCGTTGCCCAGCCGAGGGCAAGCACCGCCTGTACCGATCCGGATTGAACATCGGCCACCAGGTCGGCGACCGACTTCAACGCGATGCCACCTGCAGCCAGGGTCGCACCGGCGCGATTCGGGTTGTGGTCCTCGCTGCGAAGGATCTCGTCGCCTTCCCATCCTGCAAGCGCCGCGAGGTAGAGCCCCTTGGCACCCAAGGCGGAGGCAAGCTTGGCCAGGGCGAGGTTGTCCTCGGTGCTGTGCTGAGCGCTGAGGACGACCGCAAGCCTGGCGCCATCGACGCCCTTCAGCTTCTCGGCCCCCAGAGTCAGCGCTTCGTGTTCTTCGACTGGCGTGCGCGCTTCGCCGCGGCCCGCGGTCGGCATCAGCAGCCGGTCCGTGTCCTGGCGCGTATAGGTCATCATCCCGTCGTCGCACATCCAGAACTTGTTCACATCGGCGTTGTCGCGCGGACGAAGGCGGTAGATCTTGCCGTTGCGCGGGTCGTAGTCGGCGTGGCTGTTGCAGCCCGTTGCGCATCCAGTACAGACGCTCGGCGCCGACTTGAGGAACCAAACCCTCGCCTTGAAGCGGAAATCTTGGCTCGTAAGCGCGCCAACCGGACAGACGTGCTCGGTCATCAGCGTGTACTTGTGGTCGAGCTCCCTGCCCGGCGCGAGTATGATTTCGTTTCGGTTGCCACGCTCCCGCATGTCGAGGACGTGGTCCTTGGCGACTTCGTCGCAGACGCGGATGCAGCGCGTGCACATGATGCATCGCTCGGCGTCATAGACGATGGTGGGTCCGAAGCGAACGCCTTTTGGTTTGTGAACCGGCTCGGTGAGCTTGCGCTTCAGCGTGCCCTGGTGCTCGTAGTAGTAATCTTGGAGCTTGCACTCGCCGGCCTGGTCGCAGATTGGGCAATCGACCGGGTGATTGAGGAGCAAAAACTCCTGCACGGCAGCCTGGGCGGTCTTGACCTCGTCGTTGGTGGACGAAATCACCATGTCGTCGGCGGCCTCGAGCTGACAGGCGGGCTGAAGCTTGGGCTTGGTAGTGGGGACGTATTCGCCCTTGCCTTCGTCGAATACGAGCTGCGGCATCGCCATCTGGTGGCCGCTCTCGATGTGAACCAGGCACATCCTGCAGTTCGCCGCGATCGAAAGACCGGGGTGCCAGCAGTAGTGCGGAATCTCGATACCCTCGCGCCAAGCCGCCTGCATGACGGTCTCTCCAGGCTCGAAGTGGATCTCTTTGCCATCTAACGTGAACTTAGGCATCGCTTACCGGTCACACTCCCCACCGATCATGTTGACCGATCCGAAAGTAGGAATGATGTCGGCGATCATTCCGCCGAGGAGCATTTCGCGAGAAGCCGCGAGGTTGTACCAGCATGGCGGGCGGACGCGCACCCGGTAGGGTGTGCCGCTTCCATCCGAGACGATGTGGAAGCCGAGCTCTCCGTTGCCGCCTTCGGTGAAGCTGTAGACCTCGCCCTTCGGCGTTCGCAGCCCTTCCATCACGAGCTTGAAATGGGCGATGGTGGCCTCGATCGTGGTGTAAACCGCTTCCTTTTTTGGATAGACGATGCGCGGGTCGTCTACGTTGATCGGGCCGTCGTCCGGCATCTGCTCGATCGCCTGCTCGATGATGCGGACGGACTGCCGAATCTCTTCGAGGCGCACCATGAAGCGGTCCCAGTTGTCGCCGTCCTCGCCGACCGGCACCTCGAAATTGAAGCGGTCGTAAACCAGATAGGGATAATCCTTGCGAACGTCGTAGGGAATGCCGGTCGAGCGGGCCACCGGGCCGGTGACCCCGTACGAAAGCGCCTGCTCTTTGGTCAGAATTCCGACGCCCTGCATGCGGTCGAGGAAGATGCGGTTTCGGAGAAGCATGATCTCCGTCTCCTTCACCACCTTGTGAACCTCGGGAATCAGGCGCAGCACGTCGTCTTTGAAGTTCGCCGTAGGCGGCTCAGCCATGCCTCCGATTCGGCCGAAGCTGTGCGTCATCCGGGCGCCGGTTTCGCGCTCGAGAATGTCCCAAACCCAATCGCGCACCTTGAGCAGCCAGAGGAAAGGCGTGAACGCGCCGAGCTCCATGGCCGAAGCACCATTGCAGGTGAAGTGGTCGGTAATGCGCGAGAGCTCCCCAAGAATGACTCGGTAGTACTGGCAACGTTCGGGCACTTCGATTTCGAGAAGCTTCTCGACCGCAAGCGCCCAGCCCACGTTGTTGAGCATCGGCGATACGTAGTTGAGGCGGTCGGCGTAGGGAAAAACCTGTGCCCAGGTGCCGCGCTCGCAGGACTTCTCGAAGCCGCGGTGCAGGTAGCCCGGCTGCACGTCGAGATTGACGAGGGTCTCGCCATCGAGGTCCAGGACCATGCGAATGGTGCCGTGCATCGCTGGATGCGACGGCCCCATGTTCAAGCGCATCGGATCTTCGGAAAGCTCGAGCGCCGCCTCTTCGTTCAACAGCTCGTCCGCGGGTTCCATCTACGCCTCCGAGCCTTCGTCGGAGGGCCCGTCGGGCGCCTGCTCCGCTTCGGCTTCCGCTGCCATCCGTGCTTCGATCCGCGCTTGAATCTGCTCGGCCGCCTCGGAATCGCTCAAGGTGCGCCGCTGGCCTTGCTGCACGCCGATCGCAGGGGAGACCTGATGGTCGCGACCGGCCAGGCGTGACTCCCAGTCAATGCGTGCGAATGGCTGGCCCTCTTCGATACCGAACGGCGGCAGCTTGTCGATCTCGCCGACCTCGCGGTAGGGCACCAGGGGCTGCGCCTTGTCGATTGGGTAGTCCTTGCGAAGCGGATGCCCAACAAACTCCTCATAGAGAAGGATGCGGCGCATGTCGGGGTGGTCTTTGAACTTGATCCCAAACATGTCCCAGACCTCGCGCTCGGCCCAATTCGCGCCGGCCCAGAGACCACTGACAGTCCCTGGCTCCTCGCCGTCCTTCACGTGCGTGCGTAGGCGAATGCGCGCACCGTTGACCGAAGAGCGCATGATGAGCGTGAGATCAAAGCGGGCGGATTTTCGCTCTGGGTAGTCGATCGCGGTGAGGTCGATGAAATGGTCCATCTGGATCTCGGCGTCGTCTTTCATGAACTGCGCGACCTCGACCCAGTCTTTGAGCGCAACCCGGGCCTCGTGATCACCAAACGCATCGCTCGTTTCGAGAACGCGGTCGCCAAACTGTGTGCTGAGCCGGTCGACGACCGCCTGGCTCATGACTTGCCCTTCCCCGTTCGGCCGGGTGCACGCTCGGGAACGAGATGGGGCGGCACGACGATGGGCTTTCGGTCGTTCGCCTGGATCTTGTCCTGAAGGAGCATGAGCGCATCGAGCACGGCCTCGGGGCGAGGCGGGCAACCCGGGATGTACACGTCCACCGGGATGACTTTGTCGACACCGGGGATCGTGGTGTAGTTGTCGTAGAAGCCGCCACAGGAAGCACAGGTGCCGAATGCGATGACCCACTTGGGATCCGCCATCTGCTCCCAGATGCGACGGATCGCCGGACCTTGCCGCTGGCTGATCGTGCCGACGACCCAGAGCACATCGGACTGACGAGGGCTGAAGCGCGGCGCCTCGGCGCCGAAGCGCGCGATGTCGTAGCGGGGGGCGGCCGTCGCCATGAACTCCATCCCGCAGCAGGCGGTCACGAATGGATACTGGAACAGCGACCACTTCCGAGCCCATTGGAGCAGGTCACTCAGGCGCGTGGTCACCGCGACCTCGCCACCACCTTGGAGGACTTTCAGGTCTCCCATTCGAGCCCTCCCTTTCTCCAGACGTACACCAAAGTCACGCTCAGAACGACGAGGAAGAGCAGCATCTCGACGAACCCGAACCAGCCGAGCTCGATGAACAGGCTAGCCCACGGGTAGAGAAAGACCGCTTCGATGTCGAAGACCACGAACAGGATCGCCGTAAGGTAGAACTTGATGCTCAGCCGGATGTGGCTTGCGCCGGTCGTCTCCGAACCGGACTCGTAGGGGATTGCCTTCTCGGCCGTCATGTTCTTGGGCCCGAGCACCGTGGTCAGGCCGAAGACGGCGAGGGCGACGAGCAAGGCGACGCCAAGCATCAGGAACACTGGAAAATAGGCCGAGAACATAGAGGGGCGGACTCCGAGACGGGGCGGGTAGCGCCAGTCGAAGGAGGCTTAGTATCACCCTCAGGGGGTGTCAATGAAGGCCGCCGCGCCGTTTGCGCTATGCGCGGCGCCTGTGGATGAGCAGCGCCAGGCCCAAGAGCAGCACTGCTGGCCGGAACGGTCCCCCTGCCCTGCCCGAAGGCTTGATTTCGCAGCCGGAAGCCGAGCTCGGCCAAGCGTCCGGGACGCGGTCAGGAGCCCGTGCGGTCCGGCAGTACCGCCATCGCGTGGAGCTCCGGCATTTCGACGTCGACCCGGACGCGGAACAGGGCACCCTCGAGGCTCACGTCGAGGCGGCATCGCGGCGAAGAGGCGACCTGCAGCAGGCCGATCCCGCCATTGCTCCGGACGTCGGTCGAGTTGATCAGATGATTGGTCAATTCATGCCAGAGGACGTTCGAGGTCTTGCTCGAGACGTGCTGGTGGATGAAGTGCAGGGCGCGTTTCGCTTCTTCGATGTCTTTCGCGACGTTTGCCGACGACACGCAAATTTTGGGATGGCCTTTTTGTAGTTGATAGCTGACCAGGAGCGACGGCGCGGGGGTTTGGTCCCAGTCGGCGTGGGTAACGATGTTGTCCACGATTTCGCGTACGGCGACGACCACGTCTCGGACACGGATCGAGGCAGGCCTCGGTTGCGGATAGACCCACCAGTCGAATCCGACTGTCCATGCGTACTCGCTCGGTGATCGCCTCTGTCGGCGAGCGTGCGCCCAGCCAGACGGACGCCCAGCCCATTTCGCGAAGGCAAAGCTCGGCGAGAGAGAGCCCGAGGGTGTGATCCTCCGACTCGACGCACGCGAGAAGACACGTAGGCGAGTTCGGGAGCAACGGAAGCGATTCGGAAATCCGCGCCAGCGCACGCGACAATCGTTCGCTGACGATGTGCTCCTCGGCGACGCTCAGCTCGCGGTCCGACCACCGACGGCCGAGCTCGATCAGGACGGGGTCTATGTCGTCCGCGACCCTACACCAGGAGCCCAATCGGCTACGCGCTCGAACCAGCGCGACCTCGTGGCTCACCTCGGAGCACAAGGTGTCGAGCCATCGGTCCACCTCGGTGGTCACGGGCGTTTCATGGGCTTGCACCCGGAGGAAGCGATCCAGCGCGTCACGCGTGAAACGTCGGTGCCCGCCGGCCGTTCGCACGCAGTCCAACATCCCAGTGTCGGGCCCAGCGCTTCACGCTGGTCGTCCCTACTCCGATGAGACGGGCCGCATCAGATGTGCTCAGAAGTTGGGCCACGAACCTAGAATACGGACGATTTGGTCGATTTACAATCGGAATGAGATTCGGGCTTATTGAACGAAAGCATAATAAAGACAAGAGGATATGGGTCAAACGATCCGACGCGAGAGGGTTGCTCTGACAGCCTCCGAGGCATCCTTCGAGCAGAGTTGGGCGATTTAGTCGAGCCCCGCGACGAATTTGCGGGGCGGTGCGGCGCTGGCCGATTAAGAATCCATGTCCAGACGAATATTCTAGATTCGACAAAACTGGAGAGACTTGGCTCATTGTGCCATGTTTTGCGTCCGGGATGGGGAATCGCCTGAGAACAATTGCGGCCTTATGGGTGTATTTATGGCCGGGCGTCGCTCTCGCCGAGGCTGAGCCGGCGCACGCGGCCAGCATCGGCAGCGTGCTGAAATCCGTGGATGAGTGGTTTGGAGCCATCGTGGTCGGGCCCCTCGCCCAGGTCCTCTTTTTCGACCTGATCTTTTGGGACAACGGCAGCGAAAACGATCTGCAGCTCCCGTTCATCGTCTTTTGGCTGATCGCGGGCGCCGTTTTCTTCACATTGCGCTACGGGTTCATCAACGTCCGCGCGTTTAGGCATGCCTGGGTCGTGACGACCGGCCACTACGACGATCCGGACGACCTAGGCGAGGTCACCCACTTCCAGGCGCTCTCCTCGGCCCTGTCGGCGACGGTGGGCCTCGGCAACATCGCGGGGGTTGCCGTGGCGGTCGCTGTGGGCGGCCCGGGGGCGATTTTTTGGATGATCGTCGCGGGCTTCCTCGGCATGTCGTCGAAATTCACCGAGTGCACGCTCGGCCAGATGTATCGCGAAATTGGCAAAGACGGACACATTCTAGGCGGACCGATGCGATACCTGGAGGCCGGCCTCGCGCAACTCGGTCTGCGGCGACTCGGGAAGTTCCTGGCCATTCTCTTCGCCATGATGTGCATCGGCGGGAGCTTTGGCGGCGGCAACATGTTCCAAGCCAACCAGAGCTATGCGCAGGTCGCCGACGTTCTGCCGTTCTTCGCCGGCGGCTGGGGCGCGCTAGCGTACGGCGTGATTCTGGCGTTCTTGGTCGGCGTCGTCATCATCGGGGGCATCCGCCGCATCGGTCAGGTCGCGGGCTTCATCGTCCCGGTGATGTGCGGCATCTACCTGGCCGCCGGGCTTTTCATCATCCTCACGAATTTCGATCAGATCGGGCCAGCTTTCGGCAAAATCGTAGGCGAGGCGTTCACACCGGAGGCGGGCTTTGGCGGAATGCTCGGCGTCCTGGTCACCGGCTTTCGGCGCGCAGCCTTCTCGAACGAAGCCGGCGTGGGTTCGGCATCGATCGCCCACTCCGCGGCGGCAACCGACGAACCGGTACGCGAAGGCATCGTGGCCCTACTCGAGCCCTTCATCGATACGATCCTGGTGTGCACGATGACAGGCCTCGTCGTGGTGATCACGGGCGCGTACGAGAGCGGCGGCCACGAAGGCGTGCTCATGACCTCCAAAGCCTTTGCGACGGTTCTTCCGTGGTTCCCAAAGGTCCTCAGCCTGGCGGTATTCCTTTTTGCGTTCTCGACGATGATCTCCTGGAGCTACTACGGCGAGCGCTGTTGGACGTTCCTCTTCGGCCAGCAGTTCTCCATACTCTACAAGGTGATCTTCCTAGCCTTCGTCGTGTTCGGCTCGGTCTTGAAGCTCGGGAATGTGATCGACTTCTCGGATCTGATGATCCTCGGCATGTCGTTCCCGAACATTCTCGGCGCGGTCTTGTTGAGCGGCAAAGTTCGCGATGCGTTGACGAGTTATTGGAGCCGCTACAAGAGCGGCGAGATGCAGCCCCGAAGGTAGCTGCTAGGCTGGAGCGATGTCGGAGTTCGCCGCACGCCGAAAGCAGCTTCTCGAAGCAATGGGTGACGGCGTCGCGTTGTTTCCATCGGCTCCGGTTGCGCTCCGCAACCAGGACGTCGGGCACCCGTATCGACAGGACAGCGACCTTTACTACCTCACAGGGCTCGATGAGCCCGAGAGTCTGCTGTTGCTCACCCATCAACACGAGGAGCACCAAGTGGTCCTCTTCGTTCGCCCGAAGAAGCGCGAGCGCGAGATCTGGGACGGGCCACGCGCCGGGATTGAAGGCGCCGTCGAGGATTTCGGCGCCGACGTTGCGTATCCGATCGAGGAGCTACCCGAGAAGCTCCCGGACTACCTCGGTAACGTCGAACGGCTCCACTACCGTCTCGCGCAAAACCGCGAAGCCGACGCGATCGTCTTCGATTGCCTGAACCATCTTCGCCGCGGGGGCCGTCGTGGTGTGACCGCGCCTGAAACGATCATCGATTCCTCCGTCCACCTGCACGAAATGCGGCTGCGCAAGAGTGGCGATGAAATCGCGACGATGCGGCAGGCTGCTGCGATCACCAAGGAGGCCCATCTGCGCGCGATGCAGCTAGCACGCCCGGGCATGCACGAGTACGAAATCGATGCCGAGCTCCTTCACGTCTTTCGCAAGCACGGAAGCGAGCGCCCCGCCTACGAAAGCATCGTCGGCTCGGGGCCGAACGCCACGATCCTGCACTACAGAGCGGGCAATCGCGTGTTCAATGACGGCGAGCTGCTCTTGATCGACGCGGGCTGCGAGTACGACTACTACGCCAGTGACGTCACGCGCACCTTCCCGATCAACGGCGCGTTCTCCTCTGAGCAAAGGGCGATTTACGAAATCGTATTGCAGGCACAGAAGGCGAGCATCGACGCCGTGAAGCCCGGAGCGAGGCTCGACGAGATTCACCAGTGCGCGGTTCGCTCGATCACCGAAGGCTTAATCGACATCGGCTTGCTCGAAGGCGAGCTCGATACGCTCATTGAAGAGAAGAAGTACGAACCGTTCTACATGCACCGAACGTCGCATTGGCTTGGCATGGACGTGCACGACGTCGGTCACTATTACCTGGGCGGAGAGCACCGTCCGCTCGAGCCGGGCTTCATTCTGACCGTCGAGCCCGGGATCTACATCGCGACCGACGCCGAGAGCGTGGACGAGCGCTGGCGAGGCATCGGCGTCCGGATCGAAGACGATGTCGTGGTCACCAGAGCGGGCTCTGACGTGCTCACCGACGGGATTCCAAAAGAGCTAGACGACGTCGAAGCGGCCTGCCGGTAGCGTTCGGCCCGAGCATGTCCTTGGCGCGCCTTGTGTGGTATGCCGCTCGGGATGTCCGTTGAACATACGATCGCATTTGTCGGTGGTGGCAACATGGCGCGCGCCCTCATCCGCGGCCTGGTGGGTACCACCACCGTGCGTGCCAACCAAATCATCGCGGCCGATCCCGATGAGGCGAAGCTCCGCACCTTGGAAGAAGAGCTGGGCATCCGTTGCACAGGTGACAACGCCGAAGCAGTGCAGGAAGCAAGCGTCGTCGTCTTGGCGACGAAGCCTCAGGTTTTCGCGCAGCTGCTTCCCGGCGTCGCCGCTGCGCTCAGCGGAGATACGCTCTTGATTTCGGTCGCCGCGGGCATTCCGACCGGCCTCATCGAACGTGCTCTACCGGCCGGCGCACGCGTGGTTCGAACGATGCCCAACACCCCAGCGCTGGTCGGCGCGGGCGCAACCGCGATCGCGGCAGGCAGTCACGCGACGGAGGAGGACCTCGCGCTTGCCGAAACTCTTTTCCGCAGTGTGGGGATTTCAGTCCGCGTGCCCGAGGAGCAACTCGATGCGGTGACGGGCCTCAGCGGCTCTGGGCCCGCTTACGTGTTCGCCATGATCGAGGCGCTGCGGGACGCCGGCGTGCGCGAAGGCTTGCCCGAAGACATCGCGCTCCAACTTGCATCGCAAACCGTCTTCGGCGCTGCTCGTCTTCTTCGCGACGAAAACGAATCACCCGAGGTCCTGCGAGAGCGAGTCACCAGCCCAGGCGGGACCACGCGAGCAGGCTTAGACGCTCTTTCCGCCGCAGGTTTTGCGGAGGCTGTTCTCGAGGCCGTCCGAGCTGCAACACGTCGCTCGGTCGAGCTGGGCAACATCGCCGAGGACGCTGGGAGCTAGGGCTTCATCGGGGGCCGTGGCCCAAAGATCGCGGTTCCGATTCGCAGCATGGTCGAGCCTTCTTCCACCGCTTGCTCGAGGTCGTGCGTCATCCCCATCGAAAGCTCAGCTAGGCCCTGCGCTTGGGCAAGCTCGCGGAGAGCCGCGAAAAACGGACGCG
>JBARTN010000150.1:0-10924 GCA_049645265.1 Polyangiales bacterium | reverse complement strand
GCGAGCTTTCGACCGTCGGTGGGGCGGCCTCGCTGGTCGTCGACGACGCGAAGGCTTGGTCGGGTCTTCGCGAGCTCGCGGATCGTGAGCACGAAGTTCCGGGCCCAAGGAGCGTACAGCCAGCTGCTGCGAACCAGGAGGTGCTCCACCCCTGATCGCTCGATCAGCTCCTCCGCGATGGCCTTGCTTCGGCCATAGGCGTTCACCGGGTTCCGGGGATGATCGGTCGGGTACGGCACCCGGGCCGTTCCGTCGAACACGTAGTCGGTGCTGTAGTGAAGCAGCTTGGAACCCACTTGTTTACACTGCTCGGCCATTCGGCCGACCGCATGGCCGTTGACCTCGTTCGCAAGTGCTTCGTTCTCTTCGGCTGCATCGACCAGCGTATACGCGGCGCAATTGACGACCCACTTCGTCCCGGGCGTGATGAAGCGATTCAGCGCGGCCCGATCTCGAATGTCGAGACCCTCGAGGATCGTTGCCCTGTGATCGATACCTCGACTCTCGAGGAGCTCCGTCCAGCAGCGACCCAGCATGCCATCGGCTCCGATGACGAGAATTTCACTCATAGCGCGGAAGCTTCTCGGCCGGGATGTCCTTCAGCCTGAGGTTCGCTTGGTCCTTGCCCGAAAGCGTCGGCGACGGAATGGGCCAGTCGATTCCGATTTCTGGGTCATCCCAAGCGACCCCGAGCTCGCTCGCCGCGGAGTAGAAGTCGGTGCATTTGTATGAAAACATCGCGTGCTCGCTGAGCACGCAAAAGCCATGGGCGAAGCCGGGCGGCACGTAAACCTGCCGTTTGTTCTTCGAGGAAAGCGTCACGCCCACCCAGCGGCCAAAGGTCGGAGAGCCAACGCGTACATCTACCGCCACGTCGAACACCTCGCCGTCGAGAACGCCGCAGAGCTTGCCTTGATCGTTCGGGTGCTGAAGGTGAAGACCGCGCAAGATGCCCTTTGCAGACAGAGACAGGTTATCTTGAACGAAGTCGCTTGGAAGTCCTGCTTCGGCATAACGGTCCCGCGAATACGTCTCCATGAAGAAGCCTCGGTCATCGCCGTGAACCGCAGGCTCGATGATGAGCAGACCGGGGATGCTGGTCGACTCGACCTTCATCAGATGTCCAGCCCGGTGGCCAATGCGAACAAGTACTGCCCGTACTCGGTCTTCTCCAGCGGCTTGGCGAGCCGTGCCAGCTGCTCGGCGTCGATCCAGCCCTTTCGGAACGAAATCTCCTCTGGGCAAGAGGCGCGCAAGCCTTGGCGTTCCTGAATCGTCTGAACGAAGTTGGCGGCTTGAAGCAATGCGACCGGTGTCCCCGTGTCGAGCCAAGCGACTCCGCGTCCGAACTTCTGAAGGCGGAGCTTGCCGGCCTCGAGGTACCTGCGGTTGAGGTCGGTGATTTCGAGCTCGCCTCGCGCGGAGGGCGCGAGCGCCTTGGCATGCGCGACGACGTCTCGGTCGTAGAAGTAGAGCCCGGCGACCGCGTAGTTGGACTTCGGTCGTTGCGGCTTCTCTTCGAGCCCGATCACGACGCCGTCGGCGTCGAACTCGGCGACGCCGTACGCACCTGGGTCGCTCACGTAGTAGCCGAAGACGGTCGCTCCATCGTCTTGCCGGGCGCTCTCTTCCAGCAGCCCTTGAAGCCCGTGTCCGTAAAAGATGTTGTCTCCGAGCACGAGTGCACAGGCGTCGCCATCGATGAAGTCCTCGCCGATCAAGAACGCTTGCGCCAGGCCATCCGGGCTCGGCTGTACCGCGTACTCCAAGCGCATGCCCCAGCTTTCACCATCACCGAGGAGACCCTGAAACAGCGTCTGCTCATGCGGCGTGGTGATGATCAGAACCTCGCGAACCCCAGCGAGCATCAGGGTCGACAGCGGGTAGTAAATCATTGGCTTGTCGTAGATCGGCATGAGTTGCTTGCTCAAGCCTTTGGTGAGCGGATGCAGCCTGCTGCCGGTGCCTCCCGCCAAGATGATGCCCTTGCTGATCATGCTTGCCCTCTATCCCCCTCGATCGCCGTAGTTCAGGTCCATCCACTTCCGGTACTCGCCCGACAGCACGTTCCGCACCCAGTCCTGGTTCGACAAGTACCATTGGACGGTCTTGCGAATGCCGGTGTCAAAAGTTTCCTTTGGTTCCCAGCCGCACTCTTCGCGGATCCGGGTTGCGTCGATGGCGTAGCGCAAATCGTGACCGGGGCGATCGGTGACGAACTTCTTGAGCGCGAAAAGCTCGGCCACGTCTGTGTCGGTTTCTTCGGCGATGATCTGACAAAGGGTGTCGACCACCTCGATGTTCTGCATTTCGTTGTTTCCGCCGATGTTGTAGGTGCGACCAATGCGACCCTTCTGGATCACCGACCAAATCGCTTCACAGTGGTCCGTGACGTAGAGCCAATCGCGTACGTTGAGCCCTTTGCCGTAGATCGGCAGAGGCTTTCGTGCGACCGCGTTGAGGAGCATCAGCGGGATTAGCTTTTCGGGAAACTGCATCGGGCCGTAGTTGTTGGAGCAGTTCGTGATCTTGATCGGAAGCCCAAAGGTGCGGTGGTAGGCGCGAACGATGTGGTCGCTTGCCGCCTTCGACGCGGAGTAAGGGCTCGATGGGTCGTACGCCGTGGTTTCCTCGAAGAGCCCGGTGTCGCCGAGCGAACCGTAGACCTCGTCCGTGCTCACGTGATGAAAAAGCCGGTTGTCATCGCCCGACCAGCGCTTCCGACAAGCTTCGAGAAGGTTGAACGTGCCTTCGATGTTGGTGCGAACGAACTCGCGGGGGCCCAGGATGCTTCGGTCCACGTGGCTTTCGGCCGCAAAGTGCACGACGAGGTCAGGGTCGAACTCTTCGAACACGGCATCGACGCCATCCATGTCGGTGATGTCCACCCTGCGAAGCGCGTAGTTCGGAAGTGAGTCGATCGCCTGCAAACTGCCGAGATTGGCAGCGTAGGTGAGCTTGTCGACGTTGATGAATTGGTGCTCTTGGAGCTGGGGCACCAACCCGTTCAGGAAGTTGGCACCAATGAAGCCGGCGCCACCGGTGACAATGATCTTCATCGACTGCTTTCGGCCTCGCGTCTCAGCATAACCGGAACGTTTGGCCGACGCCACGCGGGTCGCGTGCGGGGTGGGCTAGCCGCCCAGGTGCACGGTCAGGGCGAACGTCCCTGCGATCGCGGTGCCCGCGGTGCCCGCGGTGAAGTTACCCCCGGCCGCGCCCAATCCGGGCACCGTCACGTTGTAGTTGCCGCGAAAAACCAGGCCGATAATCGAGTAATCGAAATCAGCGGCGATCGACAACCATCTCACGATCGGGATGCGAAGGCCGGCGCCAATGGATGCCCCTCCGCCCTGACTGCGCACGTTGCTCACCACGTTGTCGTAGCCGGGTATCACCAAGCCACCGGTCGTGGTGTAGTAGTTGAAGCCGAGCCGGATCGACGGGTGTACGTAAGGGACCGCCCGGATCAGGAACCCGAGGTCCAAGCCGATCGAGGTCAGATCGAACGGCTCATAGTCTGCGCGCTTGAACCGCGCGCCGATCGTCGTCGAGCCTGTGCGAAAGCGAAGAGCAGCCCCAAACTCCGGGCCCTTCACGACGACGCGCGGGATCAAAGACTGAAACTCCGCCGGAATGATTTGGAGCGATCGAAACTGCGTCGCGTTGAAGCGGGACGGGCCTGCCGTGGCCTCGAGCCAGACGAGGCCGCCCACTTTCTTCTCGTAGGCCTTCCGGGGCTCGGGGCTGTCTTCGACGACTTCCGCGTCGTCTCCGGTGAGGGACACGCCGTTTTGCTCCACCGAGAACGTGCCCGGTAGGTCCTGCGCGCCGGCACTCAGTGTCGTCATCCAAAATGCCCCAAGAACAATAGCGAAGCGCGTCATCGAATCCCCCCCAACTGCGGCTGACGGCGCTCCCCCGAGTCGCCCTCGCCTTTCCACAGTTTCGAGGTGTATTTTTACAGCGTCAATGACAAGGGCACGGCACTGTGTGTTGAATCACAGTTTGTCCGCAGCCCGCGACGCTCAGGCCAGGATTTCGCTGACCGGCTGTGTGGCTTCCATCGAGCGGTTGCCCCAGCTCTCGGTGTTCACACCCATGGCTTGTTGAATCGTCAGCCCGACGCGCGTGGTCGGCGACGTCGCGCCCGCCACGTGTACGCCTGGCTTCAACGCGCCTCGGGCAGTTCCCGCAATCATCATCGGGATTCCGGTGATGCCGTGAACCTTCGCCAACGAAACGTCCGAGTGGCCAAAGACGAGGCAGTTGTCGAGCAGCGTCCCATCGCCTTCCGGGATCGCAGCGAGGCGTTCTACGAAGTCGGCCCAGGCTTCCATGGAGATGTACACGAACTCGGTGGCTTCTGGTTGGTAGCCGATGGCCGGGTCCAGCGCTTCATCGTGGGTAAGCTGATGGTGCTGCGCGCTCGACCCCGGTTGGCGGAGGCCGGAAATGCGATCCGAGAACATCATGCTGAAGACGCGTGTCTGGTCACATGCGAGTGCAAAGGAAAGGAGGCTGGCCATGAGCTGGTTGGTCGACATCGACTGGCCGACTTCGGTTCCTAGGCTCTCTGCTCCCGGCGCCGGTGCACGGGCGCAACTCTCGAGGTCAGCTGGCCCCGCGAGTAAGATTTCGAGTTGCTGCTCGAGTTGTCGGACCGAAGTGAAGTACTGGTCGAGCCGCTGCTTGTCGTGCGCGCCGACCCGCTGAAGCAGTCGATCGCGATCGGCCTTGACCGCGGAGAGGACGCTTTGCCGAAGCATGACCCGCGGGTCCGGCGTGAAGGGGCCGGCGTTCGGGTCGGCGAATTCGGGCCCGAACACCCGAGTGTACAAGGCCATGGGCGATATTTCGGGCGCGTTGAATACGCTTTGACTCTCGTAGCTGTAGCTTTGATTGGGATTGCCGGTGCACGACATTTCGAGCGAACGAAATCGCGTCGACCCGCCGATTTCCCCCGCGATGATCGTATCGAGCGTGGGCGCCGGCACCGTGTAGTCCTGCAGCGGAAGGTTGCCGGTCAGGGTCCCCATCAAGCCGGCCGTATGGGGAAAGTTCGGCCGCCCGTCGAGATGAACGTCGAAGCCGCTCAGGATGCTGACCCGGTCGCGAAGCTTGCCACCGGTTGCGAGCTCACGGTCGAGGGCTTGAAGCTCGATCGGCAATTCGAAGTCGGTGCCCTCGCTGCTCGGGGCCCAGCGGGCTGGGTTCACGCCGCAGCCCCACATCCAGGCGCCGAACCGGAGCGGCAGTGGCGCGCCTTGCGCGAGCGCGGTCCCATGCTCGTTCAGGAAGCAGTCGAGCAAGGGGAGCCCCATCGAGACTGCGCCTCCTGCCAAGGCTCCGCGAAGCAGTGTTCTCCGATTGAACCGCTTCATGACTCGTCTCCGGTTGGTTCAGCCTCTCGGGGACCGGAAGTCGTGCGGAAACCATCGCTCAGCACGACCTCCCGCAGGAGCTCGGTCACGCGGTAGCCCGAGTCGGCAAAGCGTTCGGCCAGGTACTCGAGGAGCATTTCTTCGCCTGCTTCGGGGCCCCGGCCCACCGCGTAGCGGAAGAGGCTTCGTACCAGGCACGGCCCGAGCGCCGGATTCTCCCGCAGCGCCTGGCCCATGCCCACCGCATCCTCGTACGCGATCCCGTCGAGCTCGCCGGAGGTGTCGATTGGAGCGCCGTTTTCCTCGTCGCGAAACATGCCGATTGCATCGAAGCTCTCGAGCGCCAGGCCGATTGGATCGGTCAGCGTGTGGCATCCGGCGCAGGCTTGGCTCGTGACGTGTTTCTCCAAACGCTCCCGCGCGGTTCGCAGCTCGCCCTGGGTGTTTTCCACGATCGAAAAGTCGATGTTGGCTGGCGGGGTCGGGATGTCCTGGCAGAGCAGCACCTCACGCACGAACTTGCCGCGGAGCGTGGCCGAGCTTCGCCCAGGATGGGAGTGCAGCGCGTTGAAGCTGATGTGCGAAAGAAGTCCGGCTCTGCGCGCCTCCTCGGGAAAGGTGTAGGGCTCCCATCCGCTCGCCGTCGCGACAGGCAGGCGATACGCCACGCCAAGCCTCCGGGTCATGAACGTCTCGCGTGTCGTAAAGAGGTCTCGGTAGTCCCTGTCCGCAGTCAGGTGCGCAACGATCGTACGGAGGGTCTGTTCCTTAGCCTCCTCGACCATTGTCTGCGTGTACACGGGGAAAAGCGCGGCGTCTTTGCGCACCAGGCCGTCGTCGAACTGCTTGAAGTCGTAGAGGTCCGAAAAGATGGCCCGGATGCCGGTCTCGAGGTTCGGGGATACCAGCATTCGCTCGACCTCCGCCGCCAGACCGTTCTCGGTCACCAGGTCACCGTTTTCTCCGGCCGCCGTGAGCTCGTCGTCGGGGGTGCTGTCCCACAAGAGGTAGCTGAGGCGAGAAGCCATCGAGATGCTCGTGAGGCGCATCGCCGACGGACGGGCAGGGTCTGGCTCTGCCACCTCCACGCGGAAGAGGAACTCGGGCGAGACCAGGAGGCTCATGAGCCCAAGCTCGAGGCCCGAGTAGAAGTCGCGGAGCGAGTTTGCCGCCTGATTGGCAATGTCGACTCGCGCGTCTGTCTCCGCTGCAGTCAACGAGCGCCGAAACAACCGACCCCCAACGCGCTCGATGAACGTTCTGGCGCAATCCTCGTCGCTGGCGGTCGCGGCGGCCGGCTGGCATTGAACGAGGCCCTCACGATGCGACGCGTCGAGCGCTTGCTCTGCGACGGCAGCCGCGGCGGCTTCGTACTTTTCGAAACCCGACGGCGTCACGCTCACAAACGAAGCTCCAACCGCAAGAAGCCCGGAGCGTCGATCGTCGGGGTCGATGCGGCTCGGCACCGTGATGTGCTCGCCGAGGACGTCGTGGACGCTTCGTGTGAATTCCTCTGCCGTGAGGCGCCGCAGCGCAACCGGACCCGCGTCTACGGGAACCGCTGGCGAGGAGCTACTGCAACCCGCAACGCCGAACAGCAGCAATCCGGCAGCGGCAGTCAGACAAGCGAGTGTGAAGTGGGTCGTGCGCACGGGGGTCCTCGAAGTCCATGCCTGACAGCCGCCGACCGTACGCTCTCGCCGCAAACAGCGCAATGGCCACCTTGCCGCATCTTCCAGGAACCCAGTGACAGCTGCAAGCAGGGAGCCTAAAGTCGCCCCGCCCCCGGTTCGGGGCACGAAAGGGAACGCAGCGTGCTAAGAAAATTCGTCTTGATCACCGGGTTCCTGGATATTCCAATCGGCCTTGCGACCTGGGCCGCGGCGATCCTCGAAGCGCAGGACGCTCATTTCGGCGCGTTGATGACTTGCGGCGCTTTCCTGATCTTCGCCGGCGCAGCGCTCGTCTGGTCCTCGCAGGACATGTCGGTCCGCGCGCCGATCATCTTCTGGCAAGGGTTCGTGCGACTCACGGCGGTCGCCAGCATCCTCTACATGGTGCCCAAAGGCCTGGCCGAGTCCTGGCAGTACGGCATCGTCGCCTTCGACGGGATCATTGCGCTCGTGTACATCATCGGAATGATGAAACACACCGGCGCCTCCTTCTTCCAACTAATGCTCGCCAAGACGGCATAGCCGCGCCCCTCCATCCATATCCATTCAATAGGAGAACGGCTCGGGATGGGCAGCACAGGGAGTGGGGGGCGAGGCCAGTCGTACGGTGTCTTAGGGAGACAGCCGAGCGGGTACCCCGCTCCCGAGCACGCCCGTCGCGAGCCGTTCTCCGATTGTATGGTTGGTCCCGTGCTAACGTTCCCCGCATGATTCGCGTGGCTGCATTTGGGGTGTTCTTGGTCGTGTTGCATTTGGGGCAGCCGATTGTCATTCCCATTCTGCTTGCGACTCTGATCGCGATCAGCCTTTCGAAGATTCTGGACCTCACCGAGAGGGGTGTTCCTCATTGGCTGGCGATTGGGCTTGCCTGTCTTGCGGCGATCGCGGTGGTGACCGGTCTCGGCTTTCTCACGACGCGGGCCGCCACCGACTTTGCCTTGGCGTTCAGCCAGTACCGCGGCGACTTCGATCGCTTACAGTTCGAGGCGGCCTCCTGGTTTTGGGCTCAAGGGCTCGGCATTCCCGCCACCGCGGTAGAGCACTTCGACCCAAGTGAGCTGGTTCGGGGCCTCACGCTTCCAGGTCTGACCCTGGCGCTCAGCGTCGTGTCTGCGGGCTCCCTCGTCTTGCTGATCACTGTGTTCTTGGTCGTCGAAAGCGGCTCGATCGCCCAAAAGCTCGCTGGCACGGACCAACTGGGCCGGCTCGACGTGCACACGCTCAAAGGGGCGGCGCGCGACGTCCAGCGATATCTCTTGATCAAGACCGTGACGAGCGCGGCGACCGGGCTTCTCGTCGCGGGCCTGACCAGCGTCGTCGGCCTCGGCCACCCGCTCCTGTTTGGCTTGATCGCGTTCATCCTCAACTACATCCCCAGCGTCGGCAGCATTCTTGCTTCGATCCCCGCGATTTCACTTTCCTTGATCACCCTCGGTTGGCTCCCTACGTTCGGGCTGGCCGCTGGCTACGGCTTGATCAATCTGCTGATCGGCATCCTGATCGAGCCACGCTGGGCAGGTCAGGCCACCGATCTCTCGCCTACGGTCGTCGTTCTCTCGATGGTTTTCTGGGGCTTCGTGCTGGGGCCGATCGGCGCGCTCCTCTCCGTCCCGCTCACGATCATCGTGCGAATGACCGCGGCTCAATCCACCGAATGGTCCTGGCTCGCGATGCTCTTGGGATCTTCTCGCAGTATGCGAAACTCGGCATGATGCCGACTACGCCTCAGCTGTCCGGGTTAGCCAGCGGAGGAGTGCTCTGCGAGGCCGGCGAGCTTGTATGCGGCGATCGGCACGATCTGCCCGTCTTGTTCGATTCCCTCGACGCACCACTCGGCGGCCTCCCGCAGGTTCGGGAATGCACGATTGGGCGCGGGCTGCGGTGAAATCCAGCGGAGCGCCGTGTAGGCACCTCGGATGACCGCGCTCTGAATGATGATGGCGCTGCCGATGTTCTTCTCTCGGATGATCTGTCGTCGGCTGTCTTCGAACGCCTTCATCTGCCTGCGCAGCGTAGCGTCGGGGACTCTCACGATCGTCGTCGTATCGACGATCAGGGCATGCCGCGTCGGCGCTGCGAAAACCAGCTCGTAACATGCTTGCATGTACCGGATGTCGGCCACCGTCAGGACGGGGGGCATCGTAATCACCGTGAGCGGCCAGATCGAAACGTCGAAACCCATGCCGACGCCGGCCGGTGGCGCCCCGACGCTCGGTGCTTGCCCCATGCCGAGATTATCGATGATGTCTTCTCCGATGCAAGCGAGACCGGGGGTTAATCGAGGCCGGGGGGGATTCGTTCTCGAAACAGCGTATCCATGCCGTCGATCATGGGCGCGGAGGCGGATTGAGCTCGGTGCCCTCGGGCGTCTGATCGCTGGGCGGCTCGGGCACTGGGATGTCGTCCATCCGAAGGTCCTGGCCTGGGGTCGGGGGCTCCGTTGGTGGCGGAGCAATCTGGGGTGGCGGTTCGGGCTCGCGCGGCTTCGGGATGACGGGGGCCGTGGCCGCTGGTCGAGGCTGAGCGGCCTGAACACCTCGCGGCGGCGCGACATCAGGCTCCGTTCCGAACGAGAAGAACGCCCAGGCAACTCCGGCGCCGAGCAGCAGAAGCGGGATGAGCAGCGCCCACCAGGCACTCGGGCTCGGCGGGGCCTTGGACGGGACCATCTTCAGGCGACACAACTCGCATTCCCCGTTTTCATCCAGCGGGAGCTCGTGCTCTTCGCAAATCGCGATCGTTTCCACCATCTGCCTCTAGTCTATCACGGCCGGCCGGGTAGCCTTAGCGCCAATCCAGGCGACTCCCGCTACTGCACCACCACGCACCGCGCAGCGCCTACGCTGTCTTCGTTGTTGTCTTCCGCGCACTCCAGCTCCAACGAAAGCCCGGCCGCCTCGTCGTCCACCGTCACGTAGAAATCCCAGGGTCCGATGTCTCCGGATTCTGGAGTGAACTCCAAGAAGAGGGTCTCGGTCTGCCCCGGAAGCAAGGGCACCGTCGTCGACTCGAATCCGAGCAACACACCGTCGGGCAGGACCCCTTGGTAGAAGCCGACCGGAACACCGCTAGCGACCCCCAGCGATCCGGTATTGACGATCTGCGCCTGAATCGTGATTGCGCTAGGGCAGGAGCTCGTGTTGACCGAAAGGCCGGCGACCGAGAGATCCGGAGCGTTGAAGACGCCTTCGCCTTGGACGTTCTGGCGATAGTTGTTCAGTCCGTTTCCCGACCAACTGTCGTTCTCCTGCGACGGGATAGCGCCCGAGGCTTCGACGTTGGTGACGTGATACGTGTGCTGGTTCCAGACCTGCCGGGTCCGCACCCACTTGTCGTTCGCGTCGCCGAAGGCCAGCAAGCCGTGCGTGCCGACTGCGCAGTTGTCGCGGACGATCTGATCGTCGTTAGCGGGCACGACGAACTCGGAGTTGCCATCGGCATCGACATCCACGATCAACGGGTACTCCGCAGCCGTTCGCGAGGAGTTCTCCATCTTGAGAAGCTCGCTGCCGTCTTCGCCGGACAGGATGTAGAGATGGCACTCGTCGTTGTAAACGACTTCGGCTTTCCCATCGCCTTCGAAGTCGAAGACGCTCGAACCGGTCACGCTCGAGGAGAGATCCTGCACGGCAATCGACCAAAGGATCCCGTCGTTCCGGCCCGTGCTGCAGAGCTCCGTCGGCACCGGGTCGCCCGCGCAATCTAGATCATAGACGGCGTAGTTTCCGCGGCCTGCAGCAGCGAACTCCGGGCGTCCGTCCCCGTCGAAGTCGGCCACCGTAGGCGCGCCCCCCACGCCACCGCCCGGGATGGGCACCGGTCCGAAGACCACGCTGCCATCTACGCCGTTCAGGACTCTGGCGTTAC
>JBARTN010000149.1:0-6605 GCA_049645265.1 Polyangiales bacterium | reverse complement strand
CCTGCGACACGTAGGACTTCTGCGAGTCCAGACCTTCCGCATTGAGTATGTTGACCGCGATCGATGCGCCAAAAGGCACCGTGTCGACACGCGGTCCGCGGTTGAATTCCTCTGGAAAGACTTTCTTGATGAAATCGGCGACTTCGCGCTGCGTGGCGAGCTGATTCGTCGACTTGCCAAAGGCTTCGAGCTCGGCCGCAAACTCCTCTGCGGTGGCGAATCGATCGTTCGCCTCTTTGGCGAGGGCCTTCTGCAAAATCCGCTCTAGCTCGTCCGGAGCGTCCGGCAGACGCTCTTTGAGAGAAGGAACGGGGTCCATGATCACCGCGCGCATGGTCGCGGCCTCGGTCTTCCGCCGGTAGAGCGATCGACCGGTCATCGACTCGAAAACGCAAACGCCAAGCGCAAAGATGTCGAGCCGATGGTCTGACGGCGCGGCCGTGCATTGCTCTGGCGCCATATAGGCGAACTTACCCTTCACCACGCCCGCTTGGGTCTTGTGCGCTCGATGGTCGGCCTTTGCGATGCCGAAGTCGAGCAGCTTCGCCGTACCGTTGTAGCCGATCATGATGTTGTGTGGCGAGACGTCACGATGAACGATGTTGAACGGCTCGCCATGCTCATCGTTCGCGATGTGCGCATAATGGAGCGCCCTTGCGACGTCGACCGCGATGCGGATCGCGATTGGAAGACCAACTCCACCCGAGTTGCGCGCCTTGCGAATCAATCGCCCGAGCGGCACGCCGTTGACCCATTCCATCACGATGAAGTGCGACCCTGCGTCCGCACCGAACTGATGGAATTGGCAGATGTTGGGATGCTTGAGCTGCATCCCGATGCGCGCCTCGTCGAGGAACATCTGCACGAAGTCGCTGTCCGCCTCGAAATGCGGAAGGATTCGCTTGACCACCAAGAATCGATGGTCGCCGTCCGTGTCTGCATGACGGGCGAGGAGAATTTCCGCCATACCGCCGAGCGCCAGCCGCCCCAAGATGTCGTAGCCGGCAAACTTCCCGAGAACGGGCAGGTCGACCGGCGGCCTTGGCAATTGGCTAGCTGCGGATTGTTGCGTCAATGCTTCCCCTAAACACTGTCCCCGCCGGCTTTCCCCCCGGCGAAAAGCGTCACATCGCACAGCATAGCCGTTAGAAACATCCGTCCGCTACTTAGCGAGGCGAAAATACCGAGGAAGTTCCAATGATGTGGGGATCATCACAAAATGCGGTCGATGCGACCGAGCTCCCTGCACATGTTTTTTTGATGCGCTTCAAGGGTGCCGCCTCCGATTTCGAGGAGCTTGGCATCACGCCAGAGCCGCTCGACGCCGTACTCCGCAACGTAGCCATACCCCCCTAGCACCTGGATCGCGCGGTCGGCCACGTCCTTGGCCATGGTCGAGGTGAAGAGCTTCACGCCGTCCGAGTCGAGACGCTGGCCAGGGGTCTCCAAGCTCATCGTCGAAGCCGTCCAATAGGTGTAGGCGCGCCCAGCCATGTACTCCCCGTAGGACTGCGAGATGTAACGCTGGATTTGGCCGAAATCGCGGAGCGGTTTGCCAAAGGAGGTCCGCTCACCGGCATACCGGTTCATCACCTCGATCGATCGGCGTGCGATGCCCAGGCTCATCGCAGCGAGGGCGACACGTTCGAGCTCCAAGTTGCGCATCATGTGGAGCGTCGCCGCACCTTCGCTACCGACCAGATTCTCCGCCGGCACTCGGCAATCTTCGAAAACGAGCTCGGCTGTAGTCGAAGCGCGCATGCCGAGCTTACCCTTGATCTTTTGGCCAAGGCTGAACCCAGCGAATCCCTTTTCGACGATGAACATCGAGAGTTGGTTGCGCGCGCTGCCTTCCATCCGTGCATAGACGAGGTATGTATCACCAAGCTCGGTGTCGCTTATCGCCCCGTTGGTAATCCACATCTTGGCGCCATTGAGCACGTACGTGTCGCCCTTTCGGACCGCGGTGGTCTGCATACCGAGGACGTCGGTTCCGGCGCCGGGCTCGCTCATGCACATTCCACCGACCTTCTTACCGCTGCACGCATCGGGCAGGTATTTGCTGCGTTGCGCGTCGCTTCCGTTGATCTGCAGGTTGTTTGCGAAGAGCATCGAGTGCGCGAGATACGCAAGGGTAAAACCGGGGTCGGCCGCCGAAAGCTCCTCGTGCGCGATCACGGCAGCGACAGGGTCCAAACCCGCGCCACCGAAACGCTCTTCCACGGTAATTCCGAGAAGGCCGAGCTCGCCGAGCTTGCCGAAAAGCTCGATGTTGAACCGCTCCTCGTGATCCGACGCCTCGGCCTGCGGGTCGACTTCTCTTTCGGCAAATGAACGAACGAGCTCTCGAAGCGCGCGATGCTCAGCGGATGGATTGAAGAGATCAGTCACAGCTGGGGCCTAACATGCAAGCAACCCCATCGAAAGGTGACCGGAGCGGTGGGCACCCGTGATTCGAAAGCCGGGCTGCGGCGGCCGAGGCCGTCAGGCAGCGTCAGCGACGGAGGAGGTCGTCAAAATGCTGGTGACAATCGCGCGCGAAGCCGTCGCGGTGGCCCGGTCGAGATTATCGATGCGCCCGTCCAGGTGGGCTTCAGCAAGGCCAAAAATGATGCTGACCAGCAGCTCTGCGTGGAGCGCCGCGTCGGCTGGCGTCGCGTCGGGGCGGACCTGAACGACGATCTGCCTCATTCGCTCGCGCAGGCTCCCGGTCAGCACGCTCCAGCGCCTCCCGAGCGCGGAGGTCTGATCACGCCGGTTGCTGAGGAAGACCTCGGCCATCTTGCGATCGTGGACCAGGGAGCGCGTGCACTTGCGTACGGCTTCTTCGAGCACTTCCGCGGCGCGATCGAGCTCGGCCGATGCCTCCGGGTTGAGGCCAGGGCTGAGCTCCTGGGCAACCCACTCGGCCACCTGCTCGAGGGCCTGATCCATGCTGCGAAAGTGAACATAGAAAGTCGGCTGTGCGACTCCGGCGAGCTGAGCCACTCGTCCGGTGGTCAGAGTCCCGTGTCCGTACCGCTGGATCGTTTTTAGAATCGCCTGAAGCAGGCGACGCCGAGTACGTTCCTTGTTGATTTGGCGTGACATGCCATGCGTGTAGCAGTGGAACCCACCTGGTACCATCGAAACTTGGGCCGCGTTCGTGCTAATTACGCAAATGAAACAAAACTGGTTTCCGTGAGACGCAGAAATTGCGCAGAACAGCATGAGCGAAGAATCACAACCGCCGTCGGACGCCAAGCCAAATACGGGTTTTGCGCCCGGTTGGTACGTCGTTGCGGCCAGCCGGGACGTGGAATCGAAACCCAAGCCCTTTTTATTGAATGGCTTACCACTCGTTACATTTCGCGACTCGACCGGACAAAGTGTGGCGCTGTTGGATCGCTGCGCGCATCGCAACGCACCACTGTCCGCAGGCCGTGTGATCAACGGCAACATTCGGTGCCACTACCACGGCTGGGAATTCGACGGCGCCGGGACCTGCAAGGCGGTGCCCGGGCTGTGCGGTGAACCCGAACATCCAGGGCGGCGCGTTCCTTCCTTTGCGTGCCGCGACTCGCAGGGCTGGCTGTGGGTTTACTCGGAAGCCAACGTGACGCCAGGTCGCGACCCGTACGAAATCCCGTGCGCGGATGAAGACGGATACCTCACCATTCGAGAGCGGCTCGAAATGCCAGGGCCACTCGATGCCGTGGCGGAAAACGCCTTGGACGTTCCGCACACCGCGTTCGTGCACGCGGGGCTTTTCCGCAAGAACAAGGACCGCAAGCCGATCGATGTCGTCATCAGGTCGGTCGACGACGGCGTCGAGGCTCAATTCATCGGAGAGGAACGCCCAGAGGGTGTGGCCGGCCGCATTCTCGCGCCGCAAGGGGGAGAGGTTTTTCACTGGGACCGCTTCATCCTTCCTTGCATCGCACAGGTCGAGTACCGGCTGAGCGACCGCAGTCACATCGTCGCCACCACAGCGCTGACGCCACGAACGCCGACCGTCACGGACATGTTTGCCACGGTTGCCGTGAAGGCTCCGATCCCGAACGCGATTTTGCGGACGGTCTTCAGGCCGGTGGCGATGCGCATCCTTCGGCAGGACATGGAAATCCTCAGGCGCCAGACCGAGCAGGTGGCGCGCTTCGGCGCGGAGGACTTCGCATCGACCGAGATCGACGTCCTCGGGCTCCGCATCAAGAAGCTCCTGCGGGAAGCAGCGAGCGGCAGAGCCAGCAGCCCACAGGATGAGCGGCAGATCAAAATGCTCGTTTGAGGCCGATTGGTGTACCCTTGAGTTCGATGGCGTCAGGCAGCAAATCGGACTCGACGTATCTGATCAAGAACGCGCCGTCGGACCGCGTCGAGGCGGTGAATCCAAGCGACGCTCCCGAGTCCACTCCGCCCGATGGCCGTTGGCGAACGTCGAGCCCGCCTCCGGGTGACAGCCTCGAGGCCAAGTGGTGGCCTGATCGCGAGCTTGGGAGGGCCTTTCGCCGCTGGACGGGGATCCCCCCGGCACGAGGCGACGCAGCCAAAGCCAGCACCATGAAGTTCCTGGTCGAGCACCTGAACGTCGGCTCGCTCAGCGCCGTGGGGACCGCTCCGCGAAGCCTCCTGCCTCCCGAACCGCCCGATTTTGCGGCGCGCGTGCACAGCACCGTCACCCGGCTGGGGACGTACGGCCCAAACGAAGACGCGCCCGAGCATGCCGCCCTCCTCGGGATGGGGGAAGACGTCCTTCCAACATTGACCGAACTTTTCCCCGGTCGGCTCTGGTTCAATCGCTGGGAGCCGCACGTGCAGTCTCCACGTGGCCGGAGCGTATCGGCTCTGTGCAGAACGTTCGTGGCGTTTGGCGATACGGCAGCGCCCTACGTCGCCGAGCTGCTGAAGTCCGACGAGCCCGAAATCAGGTACTACGCGACACTGGTCGCGGCAGAGCTGCCCCATCCCCTGGTGATCGAGCCGCTGGCCGCCGCTCTGTTCGATGACGATCAAGGTGTCTCTCGGAGCGCCCTCTATGCCTTGGAGGTCTTCCACGAACTGGATGGGGTGGAGGGGCTCAAGGAGTCGCTTCGCGCGCTTGCGGTCGCATCGGATTCCGACCAGCGCTCGCGCCTGCTGGCGATGCGCGCGCTCGCCGTTCTTCGCGATGAAGACTGTGTCGAGGTGCTCATTCCGATTCTGTCGGCTCACAGCGTGTTGGGCGAAGCAGCATGGCGGGTGCTGCGCATGCTGACGGCGCAGGATTTCGGCGCCACGGAAGCCAACTGGAGCGCCTGGTATTCAGACCATCGCGATCTGGCGCGGGTCGAGTGGCTCATCGACAGTCTCGATCACGAAGACCCCGAGATCCGTGCCATCGCAACCCGCGATCTCGCTCGCGCATCGGCTCAGGATTTTGGCTACCGCGTCAACATGCCAGGCGACCAGCGTCGAGCAATTCAAGAGCGATATCGGCTCTGGTGGTCGACCCAGAACGAGCCGAATACCTAGTCCTCAGTCGAGCAGCTGTCCGGCGATCGAAGAAGCCAGCTTTCCGTCGACCTGGCCGGGAAAGCGAGCCTTGATTTCTTTCATGACCCGGCCGAGCTCCTTCTTGCTCGACACCCCGAGCTCTCCGACGATCGCAGCGATCGCCTCGCGGGCTTCCTCTTCGCTGAGCTGCTTTGGGAGGTAGCGCTCGATCACCTCGATCTCGGCTTGCTCCCTGTCGGCCAGGTCCTGCCTGCCGCCTTCGATGTAGCTCTTGATGCTGTCGCGCCGCGACTTCACGGCGCGGGAAAGCACCGCAAGGTCGTCGGGCTTGTCGAGCGTCAGCAGCTCGGACTTGACCATGCGAAGGGTGTCGCGCGTCAACTCGTCGCGCTCGAGCATGGCTTTTTTGAGGTCGGCGTTGATCTGTTCCAGGAGTGACATGACCAAAGCCTGTGCGCGCACGCTTAGCCGCGCAACGCCTCGATCGCGCGCAGCGCATTCCCGCCGAGGATTTTCCGAATCCGCGGCTCGGACCAGCCGCGATCGAGCATTTCTTGAACCACACGTGGAAACGCCCAGATTCCCGGCAAGTCCTTTGGTGGAATGATGAATCCGTCGTAGTCGGTGCCGATCGACGCGTGGTCCTCGCCAACCGTATCTACGACGTGTTGGAGATGGTCGACCACGGTAGCCACGGTGACGCCGCGCCGGCCGAGGAATGCACTGTGCATCATTACCCCGACGGTGCCCCCGCTATCGGCGACCAGGGCGAGCTGCTCGTCGGTAATGTTGCGCCAATGCTCGTAGACTCCGGCCAGTCCGGTGTGGGTCACGAACAAGGGCAGCGTCTTGTCGTGAGCTTCAACCGCGTCGAAGAAGCCCGGCCGGCTGATATGGGCGAGATCCACGCCCACGCGAAGCTCGTTCAAGCGCTCGACGTACGCTCTGCCGAAGTCGGTCAGTCCCGCGCCTCGCCTCCCGCCCGGGGCGCTCGTCGCGCCGAGGCGCGAGGAGGTCAGATGAAGCAACGTCACTCGCAGAACCGAGCGGTCGGCAAGCACCTCGAGCGCGTCGATGCCGTCGTCGAGCGCGTTTCCGCCTTGGATGCCGATGAAGGCCGCGTGGTCGCCGGC
>JBARTN010000148.1:0-2274 GCA_049645265.1 Polyangiales bacterium | reverse complement strand
TTGCTCTTGCGCTTCAGAATGGCTAGCCGCTGTCGCAAGGCGAGGTTCTCGAGAGCGAGTTCGCGCTGCGGCCGGAGGCTCGATCGGGCGGTCGCGAGTAGGGCGTAGAGCAACGGAAGCATGGGGGTAGGTTAGGTTGACCCCGAGCGTGGAAACGTCAACGATTGTGCGGTCGACGGAGTTCTGAGGAGGCACACCGTCTCACTCCCCGTCAGAACGGAGCCTGGCTCGTCGAGATCGCCAACAGCCGCACCCGCGTTGACCTGTGACGCACCCATGCCGATGGAATCTCTTCACGGGCAGCACTCCGTGACCCACTATGCGACAGCCGAGACCGTCACAATTGGATCCCAGCGTGTGAATCCAAGACAAACGTGATTTTCAGGTCCACCCGGTACTTCACGACCTTACCGTCCTCCACCACAACCTGCTGCTCTTTGACCCATGCGCCTTTGATGTTCTGGACCGTTTTCGACGCGATCTGGATTCCCTGATTGATGGCATCCTCGAAGCTTGTTGTGGATTCGGAGCTGATTTCGACGATTTTCGCTAGAGACATGGATAGATCCCCCTTTTCAGATTCTCATTCGATTGCAGAATGCATGCCAGGCTCGCGGCTCATCCATTTCTGCCCCCCGCGCTCATCCTGGTCCCCGGCTCATTGTTGCAGCTTCGCGCAAATGTTGCTCTCCTGGCGCAAGTGTTTCGCCGTCGACGCCACCGGCGGTTCTCTGTTTCTGCTTCACGGGTGTAAGCTCGGGGCTTTTCTCCCAGAGTTGAGATATGTGATGCCCTTGATCGTGCGAAAGCGCGGCGACAAATACCGGATTCTGGAAAGTGAGACAGGGAAGATCGCCAGGGGACGAACGGGCAAGACACTCGACCGGGGCGGGAGCCGGAGCCCCGCATCGCTTAGAAAGCAAGCCGCTGCGATCAACATCGCCCAGGCGCGCCGACGTGGACACGAGATTCCAAAACCAGAATGACAAGCTGCCGGTCCTATCAGGCTTTCCATATCCGACGTCACGTGCCGCGCCTATCGGCTCGAAGACGGACGCTGACCTGATGAGTCTTCCCATCGTTGGGCAGAGGGATCTCCTCGCCATCGATCGGTTCTCCATCGACGAGGAGCTCCGCGACGCCATGGCCCGCGCCTTGTGGGTTCTCGACCTCGATCTGCAGAACTCCACCTGCCGCTCGGATCGTCGCATGAAATCCGGGCCAGTCCGCCGGAATCCGCGGGTCGATCCGCAGCCCGCCGTCGACTCTCCGCAGCCCAAGGATGACCTCGATTCCAAGCCGCCAGAACCACGCTGCCGAGCCTGTGTACCAGCTCCAGCCGCCACGCCCAACATGAGGCTCGACGCTGGCGATGTCCGCGGCCAGGACGTAAGGCTCAAGCCGATAGCAGAGCGCGTCTACTCTAGTGCGGGAGCGCGCGATCGGGTTGATGAGCTGGGCGATGCGCACCGACTGCTCCCAATCGCCGGACTCCGCAAGGGCCCAAGCGAGCCATGCTGCAGCATGCGTATACTGGCCGCCGTTTTCCCGGATCCCCGGAGGGTAAGCCTTGATGTAGCCTGGGTCTCGTACTGTCGCATCGAAAGGAGGCCAGAGAAGCCGCAGGAGCTTCTGATCCTCCCGAAGCAACTCCGATTCCGCCGAACGAAGC
The DNA here is from genome assembly GCA_049645265.1 of Polyangiales bacterium. Lineage (GTDB taxonomy): Bacteria > Myxococcota_A > Polyangia > Polyangiales > Houyiibacteriaceae > SG8-38. Next base: position 602 of record JBARTN010000148.1, on the reverse strand, counting down.
GCTCGCGCGGACCGCTCGAGCGGTGCCGCTCCCGAAAGCACAGCCCATGACTGCGCAATGGAATCGATACGGCACTCCTCTGAAGCGCTCGACCCTGTCGTTCCTCAAAACGTTGTCCGTCGCGAGATGTGAGCCGCGATGATCGCGAAGGTGACCCAGCGGACAGAACTCGACCCTGTCGTTCCTCAGAACGTCGTCCGCCGCGAGATGTTAGCCGCGAACTCACTCGCGAAGCTCTCTTCGGAGTGCGTGGATCGCCTGAGTGACGGCCGCGGGGCCCTGCAATGCCGCTTCCTCGAGAACGCCGCGAGCTCGCTCTTCATCCTGTTCGGGCCATAGGCCGTCCCTCCGTAGGAGCGACTCCGCTTCTTCCACCCAGATCGACGGATCCATGTTGACGATCGTACCAGAGCGAAGATCTTGGGAGAAGGGTCAAGGAACCCTTCGACCCTGGCAGACAACCAGGGCAGGGCGCCCTGGTTGCCGCGGGCCGGCCGTTACTCGGCGGCGGCCTCCTCCTTGGCGAGGGGCTTCTCCTCGCGAAGCTGGAACTTCGTCTGAGGAAGGATGTCGAGCTTCAACGTGAAGCTCCCGTCCCTGTT
>JBARTN010000147.1:0-13731 GCA_049645265.1 Polyangiales bacterium | reverse complement strand
AAGTCGGGCGACACGATGCGGAATGTGCGGCTTGCGTGCTCGGGCTCGAACGCTGGAGGTTCGGCGAGTGTCCGCGCGAGGCTGACCAAACCGCTGCGCAGGGGAACGGTAAGGGCTTCGGCCCGGGCTGCACACACGCCGCTCGACGTACGATCGGCCGGCACGCGCAATGTCATCGCGGCGATGCGTAAGCACGGCGTCCGCCGGCTCGTCGTGCAGTCGTCGTATGGGGTCGGCGAGACGCGCAGCAGCCTGCGTTGGGTGGAGCGTTTGTTCTTCAGCCTGTTGTTGAAGCCGCAAATCGCGGACACCGAAGTGCAGGAGCTCGAAGTGCGCGACAGCGGAGTCGACTGGGTGTTGGCGCAGCCGGTGCACCTGACCGATGAGGACAGCGAGGACATGCCGTTCGCTTCGGCCGACGGGCAGGTGCGGGAGTGGAAGATCTCGCGGAAAGGCGTTGCGGAGTTCTTGGCGCTTGCGGCGCAGGGACCGGAGTACGTGGGGCAGTCGGTGGCCCTTTCGGGAGCGGCGACTAGGGCCTGAAAGGATTGACCTTCCTTGTCAATGGGTGTCACACGGGGTTTTTGATACGGAATACGGGTTGGTTCTCGGTTGACAGCGGAGACGCGCTGTCCAAACCTCACGCGATGCCACCCCTCAGAAGGACTCCAATGCCGCGATCCAACTTTCGTCAATCCTCTATGCTTGCGCTCTGTCTCGCCGCGATGGCAAGCATGGTGCTGCCTGCCTGCCAGAAGCAGACCTCGAGCTTGGCCGAAGGGGATGCGGCGACGGATGCGGTGGTGGACGACGCCGCGGTGACGGCGGCGGAAGGCGACGCGGCCACGACCGCGGAAGGGGCCGTCGAGTTCAAGGGGAAGATCGCACGCAGCTACGCGGACTCCGTGGAGTGGTGGCCGACGCCGGTCGTTCCGCCGGAAGGAGCGCCCAACGTCATCATCTTCTTGCTCGACGACACGGGCTTCGCCCAGATCGGATCGTTCGGGGGTCTGATCGAAACCCCCAACATCGATCGGCTCGCCGAGGGCGGCCTTCGTTACAACGACTTCCACACGACGGCGCTCTGCTCACCGAGTCGCGCAACGCTGATGGCAGGGCGCAACCCGCACGCGATCGGCCTTGGCAGCCATGCGCTGACGGCGATGGGCTTCCCCGGTTACAACGCGATGGTTCCGCCGACGGCGAAGTCGGTGGCGAACTATCTCGAAGAGCAAGGCTACGTGAACTACGCGCTCGGCAAGTGGGACCACACGCCGCTCTATGAGGTCTCCCAGGTCGGGCCCTTCGATCGCTGGCCGAGCGACGAGGGCTTTGCGCACGCGTACACCTTCATGGCGGCGGACGTCCATCAGTTCATCCCGGTGATGTGGGACGACCATCACCCCGAGCCGTATCGCAAGACCGAACACCTCGACAAGGACCTCGCGAACCGGGCTATCGAGTGGATCACGGGGCACAAATCGATCCAGCCCGACCTACCCTTCATGATGCTCTGGGCTTCGGGCTCGATGCATTCGCCGCACCAGGCGCCGGACGCGTATCTGAACAAGTACAAGGGCAAGTTCGACATGGGCTGGGACGCGGCCCGCGAGGAGATCCTCACAAACCAAAAGCGGCTGGGCATCATTCCAGAGAACACCAAGCTGACCGAGCGCATCCCGGAGATCCCAGCGTGGGATTCTCTCTCCGCGAAGGAAAAGAAACTCTACACGCGACAGATGGAAGTCTTTGCGGCGCAGCTCGAGTTTTGCGATGCGCAGATCGGGCGCGTGGTCGAAGCACTCGAGCGTATCGGAGAGCTCGACAACACGCTGATCTTCGTCACCTCGGACAACGGGGCCAGCGGTGAAGGCGGCCTAGCTGGCACGTTCAACGAGACGTACGTGCTGAACGGGCTACAGACGCCATTCGACGCCAACTTCCGGCATCTCGATCGTTGGGGTCAGTGGGACACCTATCCGCACTATCACGCCGGCTGGGCCATGGCGGGCAATACGCCGTTTCGCTACTTCAAGCAGAGCGAACACCGTGGCGGGCAGCAGGATGCGCTAGTAGTCCACTGGCCGAATGGCATCAAGGCCAAAGGCGAGATCCGACACCAGTATCATCACATCAGCGATATCGCTCCGACGATCATGGAAGCAGCCAAGATCGAGCGGCCCGAAAGCTACCACGGGGTCAAGCAGCAGCCGTTCACCGGCGTACCGATGAACTACTCGTTCGACGACGCGAAGGCCCCAAATGCAAAGACGCATCAGTACTACGAGATGTTTGGAAACCGGGCGATCTGGGTCGATGGCTGGAAGGCCGTGACGCTGCACGCCAACCGACTCCCCTGGGAGCTCAACGTCGTGCTGCCGTTCGACCAGGACAAGTGGGAGCTTTACCACGTGGCGGAGGATTTCTCGGAGAGCACCAACGTCGCTGAGGAGAACCCGGAGAAGCTCGAGGAGCTGAAAAAGATTTTCGACGAACAGGCCTGGGCCAACAACGTGTATCCGCTCTATGACGACATGATCCAGCGCATCAGCAAGCAGCAGGACCGGCTCTTCGGCGACCGCAAGGAGTTCGTCTACTTCGCGCCGGGTGCGTTCCGAATCGGTGAGAAGGCTTCGGCTCCCGTCAAAAATCGATCACACGAGATCGTCACTACGGTCGACCTCGAGGGCAACGAGCAAGGGGTCATCGTCGCGGTCGGCGGCATGACCGGTGGTTTCTCGATGTACATCAAGGACCAGAAGCTCCACTACGACTACAACTACCTCGACGGTGTGCACTATCACCTCGCCTCGAAGCGGCTACCCAAAGGCGAAACCGAGCTGAAGTTCAACTTCGTCAAGACCGGAGAGTTCGCGGGCACAGGCGAGCTCTTCGTCAATGGAGAGACGGTCGGCACGGTCGACATGCCGAAGATGCACATCAGCACGTACTCGCTGGCGGAGACCTTCGACATCGGGCTCGACACCGGCACCCAAGTCGATCGCGCATACGAGGGCACCCCCTTTCCATTCACCGGCGAGCTCGACCGGGTGACGATCACGCTGACCGATAAGTGAGGAGGCTTGGCTGATGCGTGCTCGGTCGATTTCGGTGACAGTGATTGCGGGCGTGCTGGCAGCGGCGTTCGGGGGGTGCGGTGGGGAGCCGGGGCTGGCGGCCTCGTTCGACTACGAGATGCCGGCCCGCTTCGTGGTGCCCGCGCTCCGCGCGCCTGAGGATCAGTCGGAGTACGAGGTCTATGTCGATGGGCCTCTTCAGCCGGACACGTGGCGGGTGCGGCTCGATGCATGCCGCTCGACCGGCTCGCCCGTGAAGTACACCTGGAGCATCGACGGCGAGCAGGTCGGAGTGGAGACGCGCTGTAGCGGCTTCGAATACGAGCTCCCGACGGAGGGGGAATATTCCGTGTCGCTCGTGGTCGAGGACAGCAGCGGCGAGGAGCTGGAGCAGACCGAAGTGATCGTGGTGCGGGATCTGCTCATCTTCGGCCTGGGAGACTCGTACGGATCGGGGGAAGGCAGCCCCGACGTGCAGGAGCTCGATGAGGGCGGCGTGCAGTGGCAGAACCGGCGCTGTCACAGGTCCGCACAGTCGGGGCAGGTGCGCGCGGCGCAAAGGATCGAAGACGCGGACCCACACACGTCGGTGACCTTCGTGCACCTGGCCTGCTCCGGAGGCCGGATACACCGTGCCTTGCTCGAGCCGTACGATGGAATCGAGCCGGACGGCGATCCGTTGCCGCCGCAGATCGACAGGGTTGCGCAGCTCGCGGGTGACGACGAGATCGACGGGCTGTTCGTGTCGATCGGCGGCAACGACATCAACTTCTCCAGCGTGGTCGAGGCCTGCATCCTCGGTGAGGTCTGTCATTTGGGCAATCCGATGATCGATTCGCTCCTCGAGAGCACGGCCTCTTTGGCCTGTGGTTTTGCCGGGTCGTTCGAAGACGAGTGCAAGTCCTACTTGGATCCGGACGAGATTAATCTGGACTCACTCGATGCGCGAACGATCTTCGACATCGGTTCCAAGGCCGAGTACGTAGACGACCTGGACGTGCACCAGGACGGTCTCGACGACCTCCCGACCAACTATGATGACCTGGGCCAGGCGATCGTAGGTTTGCTTGGTATGGATCCGGCGCGGGTTTATCTGACCGAGATCCCCGACGTGACCCGCGACGAGTTCGGCGACCTTTGTGCATGGCCGACGGAGATTCCGGGTCCTTTTGAGATCGCGCGCATCGCCGCGCAACAGGTGCCCGGGGTGACGAAGACGGAGATGGAATGGGCCAGCAACTACGTGTTGACCGAGCTCCGCTCCGCGATGCGGGCCGCTGCCAACAAAAATGGCTGGCAGTTCGTGGAAGGCGTGGACTCGCGCTTCGCAGGCCACGGCTACTGTTCAGACGTGCCTTGGCTCACTCGTCTCCAGAACACCTTTCAATTTCAGGGCGACCAAAATGGCGCGCTACATCCCAACGTCCCGGGGTATGGCGCGTATGCGGATGCCATCGTCGAGGCGTTCGACCCTGCTCAGTAGTGGATCCCTAGACCGATGATGAAGTGATTCGTCCAGACCGTGGTGTCCACGGTTCGACCGTTGATGTGCCAGGTGGGTGTGAAATAGGTCGCGCGGTATTCGAGGATGACCGAAATCCAGCTGGAAGCGACGAGCCTGATCCCGACGCGCACATCGAGGCCGGGATCGACCGAGGTGTTGCTATCGATGCGCGCGGTGCCGAGGGCAGCCGAGCCTTCGGCAAGCTTTGCCGTCGAGAGGACTAGGGACGGGCCGATCGCCAGGTACGGTTGGGCACGGCCGTTCGGGTGTTCCGGACTTCTAACCAGCGGTGCGCGAAACATGAGGAGCGCGGAGATCGGGATCGCGATGACCTCGTATGGGCTCTGGATGCCCCACGATTGAACGAAGACGGAGAAGTCCCCTGCAACGCCGAGCCACGGAAAGCGCCCGGCAAACCACCCGACCCTGAGTCCTCCGACCGGTGACGTCGTGCTCGAGCATTCCGCTCCACAGAAGAGGATCTCCTCCTGAACGACGCCGTCGAGCTTGAGCGTGGCATCCGTCGTGATGGCCGCGCCGATGTAGAGGTCCGAGAACACCTCTCCTCGACGCGTTCGCGTGTGAGGTTCTTCGGCGGCCGGCGCAACTTCGCCCTGCGCGCGCGGGATGCTGACCGGGCCTTTGCCACTAGACTGTGCGCTCGCGCCAACGGACCAGGTCCCAAGAGAGGCTGCGGTGACCGCTGCGAGGTACGTCAGGCTTCGCGTCGTGAGGGTCGTGCTGGTGGGATGGATGCGGCGAGTATAGGTCGGGGGTTGGTTTCGGCGGAGAAACCGGCCAGCACAAAAAGAAGCCCCCGCAGCCACCATCAACTGCGGGAGCCCGGTATGCGGCGCGGTGCCGCGTGTTTGGCCGCGCACATGTGCAGGCGGCGTGCCAATTGCGACCGGCTGGAAATCGCTATGCGAACGTTGGGCGATCGCCCGGTGGGCTAGGACATTGGTGTCGGGGCTATGACGGGGGTGTCAGACCGCGGCGCCACAAGCCGAAGAGGACGCAGGCGAGGAGCCAAAGGGGCATGTCGTTCGCTGCCGTCGTTCGGCAACTGCAACCACCACCGCCGCCACCGTCGGTGCCGCCATCGACGCCGCCATCGACGCCGCCATCTGGGATGCTGGCCAAGTCGACGGTGAGGGTTGCCGTCGCGGGATCACCCACGACCCCTTGGTCGGTGGACAGTGCGCTGGTGACGTTTTCGTAGTCTCCTGGATCCGCCATGGCGGGGATCTCCACGGTCACGCCGAACGTGCACGACGCGCCCGGGCCGATGTTGCCGTCTCGTAGCGTCAACACAGCGCTCCCGTCCAGGGCGGACCCGGCACCGCAGACATCGTCGAGGGGCGTCCCGGTGGCGATCAAGCCGGAGAGCGCCGCGTCGAGGTCATCGGTGAAGCTGACGCCCGTGGCCATCGATGCGCTGTTGAGGTTTTCGATGGTGAAGGTGAGCGTCGTCGAGCCTCCTTGCTCGGCCGAGCTTTCGAACCGCTTAGTGAGTGTCATCAGGTTGACCTCGATCTCGTCTCGTGCCGAAGGTGCCGTCCTCAGGACGCCATCGATCATCGCGGTGAGCTCGCTGGTCACGTTGGCGACCGACGTGCCCGTTGCGACGTCGCCGGGAAGCTGCAGCTCTACGCTGAACGTACAAGACGAACCAGGGGCGAGCGCACCGCCGGTCAAGGTGATGACGTCGGTGCCCGCAAGAATGGAGCCTGCACCACACACATCAGAGACGGGCAGGCCGGTGGCTTCGAGCCCGTCGAGCGCAGCGCTGAGATCGTCTGTGAACGCAAGCTGGTCTGCCATCAGGGAGGGATGGGCGTTTTCAATCGTGAACTCCAGGTTGACGGTGTCGCCGGGGGCCGCGACATCTGCATCGAAGCCCTTTGAAAAAGAAAGCGGCTCGCTGACGGTCAATGTGTCCTGCGCACTGCGAATGACGCGGCCCGCCCCGCCCAGCATGAAGGTGAACTGGCTCGTCCTGTTGGTGTACGTATCGGCAGCGGCGTCCGGTGGCAATTGAACGGTGGTGTCGAAGGTGCAGGAACCACCCGCGGGCACGCTGCCTCCTGTGAAGATCAAGAAATTGGTGCCCTGGATCTGCGACCCGGCGCCGCAGACGTCCGAGATCGGAAGCCCGAGGGCCGTCATGCCTGGCACCGCGTCGTCGAGATCGTCGGTGAAGATCATGTCGGTCGCGACCTCGGTGGCATCGCTGTTCCGGATGGTAAACCGCAAAGTCACCGTGTCGCCGGCAAAGACCGGTTCTTCCACGAACTCCTTTTCGAGGACGACACTCGTGACCTCGAGATCGGCCGTAGCCGGGGCGCTGAGCACGGACAGCCCAACCGCCGTTGCAGCCACCTCGCTCGTTGTATTGCTGTATTGACCGGTCTGCGCGTCGCCGGGCACGCTCAGCACGACGCTGAAGGCACATTGCTCCTGGGGTCCAAGGGTCCCACCGGTGAAGGTCAGAAGCGACGTTCCGTCCAACTGAGAACCGGACCCGCACACGTCGTTCATGGGTAACCCGGTGGCAACGAAGCCGGGCAGCATCGCGTCCAGGTCGTCCTCGAATGAAATCTCGGTGGCCTGGCCCGTTGCGTTTTCTCCGTAGGCGAGCTCCAGCTCGAGCGTGACGCTGTCGCCCGGTGCCACCCGTGCGTCAGAAAACGACTTCCGCAAGGCGGGCGCCGCTACGAAGGTCAGCTCCGCCTCGGCCGGCTTGCCCGTGACCGCGCTGCCATCAACCGTCGCGGTGATTGGCTCGGTCGTGTTCAGGTATCGATTGGAAGGGGTTCCAAGTGGAATGTCGAGCGTAACTTGGAACGTGCACGCTGCGCCTGCCGGCAAGCTCCCGCCGGTCATGATGAGCGCACGATCCTGCCCCAGGGCGCCGACGACGAGCGTGCTACCCGCGCCGCAAAATCCTCCCGGGGGCAGATTGGTCACCTCGATCCCCGGAACGAACTGGTCCAGGTTGTCCGCGAATCCGATGTCGGTGGCGTCGTTCGAGGCGCTGACGTTCGTGATGGTGAGCTCCAATGTCGTCGACTGCCCGGCGGGCACGGGGTCGGTCAGGAAGCGCTTCGTGAGCACAGGCGCCTCACCCACTTCGAACGAATCGATCGCGCGGCTTCCCGTTACGAGGCGCCCGTCGATCTCGGCCGTCACCTCGCTCGACGTATTGGTGTAGATGCCTGGCGCTGCACCTCCGGGCACCTGAACCTGGACGGTGAATGCACACGTCCCCTCGGGCGGTAGAGTTCCTCCGGTCAGGCTGATCGCGCTCGTGCCCGAAATCGTCGACCCCGCGCCACAGACATCACTCATCGGAAGGCCGACGGCGACGAGGCCGCCAAGCGTCGCATCGAGGTCATTGATGAAGGCGAGGTCGTTGGCCGCGAAGTCACGATTGAAGTTGCTGATGGCGAAATCGAGGGAGAGAGAGCCTCCGGGGGGCACCGGATCTCCAGAGAAGAACCCGCTCAGGTTGAGCTGCTCGAAGGTGACATCGAGCACTGCGCTCGCCTTTCCAGTCACGCGATCGGTGGGGTCGGAGAATGCCAGCGGCTCTGTCGTGTTGCCGAGCGCCCCTGCAGTGCTCGCAGTCACATCGACGGTCGTGGTGCAGCTCACATCGCCCTCGAAGGCGAATAGAGAAAACGTGATCTCAGTTGCGCCCGGCTGCGCCGTGATGACCGGCGACACGAACATGCCGCCACAGGTGCTCAGCACGTTCGCCGGGCTCGCGACGGCCATCCCCTGTGGCAACACGTTTCGAAAGAACACGCTTTGCAGTGCTGTGGCAGTGGTGTTCTCGATTGAATAGGTCATCGTGCTGGTGCCTCCGAGCGGCACCGAGCTTGGGGCAAACGACATCTCGAAGATCGGGAGGGCGGCGGAGATCGACAACGTAGCGCTCGCGCTGCCCCCATTCCCTTCGCTCGAAGTCACGTCACCCGAAGTGTTGATGAAGTTGCCTGGCGCGTCACCTGTGACATCCACTTGCACGACGCAGGTGCTGCTTGCGCCGATGCGCCCGTTGGTGAGTGTGATTGTCGTGCCGCCCTCGGGCGCGGAAAGAATGGCATTGACACAGTCGGTGGACGCATTGGCCGGACTTGCGATCTGTAGGCCGGCGGGAAGGTCATCGACGATCGCGAGGTCGGATGCCGGCGTCACCGGGTCCAGATTGGCGAACGCGATCGTCAGGGCGCTGACCGTGCGTTGCCCGATCGACTCCGGGGCGAAGCTCATCGTCGCCGACGGTGGCTGTGCGAAGGACGCAATTGCCGGCAGCCACGCGCTCAACAGAACAACCGTGTACAGCCCAGCCTTCGGGACCTTACCGAAAGATACTCTTTTCATTGCGCCTCCACCTTTCGCCGAAGAGTATCCGGCTGCGGTGCATCTCGAAAGCCACTATTGTGAACATGGCCTTGGCGGAGGGCGATGGACGATTTTCACCAATAACACGACGTCGGCCGGTTCAATGCGGTAGATCACGCGGTGATTTGAGGCTGCGCGGCCGGTGGTTTTTGTTGTGTTTTGGGACAGCTAAGCCGAAACCGCTGCGCCGATCGCTCTACCCACCTGCTTGCGGTTCACGCCGAGGGCGAGCAGCGCGCGAATGAGGAGGTCGACCGAGACGCTTGGGTCGCCTGCTTCCATCTTCGCGACGCGGGATTGGCTCGAACCGATGAAGTCGGCGACTTCAGTTTGGGTGTAGCCGAGGGACTTCCTTCGTTTGGTAAGTAGCGCAGCCAGCGAGACGTGGAGCTCGATGTACTCTACGTCTTCGTCGGTGAGGCCGAGGAAGTCTTTTGCAGAGCCGAACTTCCAGCCTTTGGCTTCGAGTCGACGGCGCTTGGATTGCTTCATCGCGCTCTATATGTCAATTCTGACATATCTTTGCAACCGGATTCGCTACTCAAGACCAATCAGGTTTGGCCCTGTGACCGGGCGAGTCATTTCGATTGCGCCGCCACCACCCGTCGATCGTCTGGACTTGCGCCTGGGCCTGGGGCGCGACGATGACCTGCCTGGACACGCTGGGCTCAGCGGTTGGCTAGGTCAGCCAAGACGTCATCCGCGGTGCGCCCTTGCCCGGCCATCACCGCCATCACCGACGCCCATGCGCGGGTGATTGCGGCGTCGAGCGCGGCGCGTTCGGCGTCGTCGAGACTGTCGCCCGCATCGTCGACGACGAGCTCGAGCTCCGTCCCTTCGGGGAGGCTCGTGGGCTCGTCCACGATGAGGCGGCCGTTACGAACTCGGGCGCGAATCGTTGACATCATGGTGAGGGTAGCAGGTGTGCTTCGGCCTCAGCCAGCGCCTCTTCGAGCGAGACGCCCTTCCCTGCTCGCACCGACGCGAGAGCGGCCTCAAGGCCGGCCTCCTGCTCTTCGGTGAGCTCGGGAGCTTCATCCATCGGAAGGAGCACATAGCGGCCCTTCCTCAGGCCTTTGAGCTCCTCCGGAACGTCGACGCCGTTCCAGTTCACGATGATTGCCATGGGCACAGTATACCTTCCGATCTGAGACTCTTCGAGGACTCGTTTGGGTTGCATGCGCGATGGGAACGCAAGGTTTGTGCCGGCAAGTGGTGCTGTGGTTTCAGTGACTTGGAACGGCGCAGCTGGCGGACGCTGGGCGTCCCGCCGGCGGGCGCCGTAGGCGGGCGGCGGCGAGAGCGTGTGGCGGGTGCGGGGGGTTAGTCCGAGAGGCCGGTGATGAAGCTGAAGATTAGGTTGACTTCTGGGTCTAGGGCGATGATGACGGTGTGTTCAGGAACTCCGAGATGAGCTCGGCGACGCGCTCCGGTTCGTCTTCTTGGAGGAAGTGCCCGCAGTTTGGGAGCGCGGTGAGCTCGGCGTTGGGGTGGGCGCGCTGGATGCGTTGCATGGTTTGGGCGATGTCGGGGAGGACGCGATCGTTTTCGCCGTAAATGAGGCGGAGGGGGGCTTTGAGGGCGGGGAGGCCTTTGGCGATCTGGGCGAGGCCTTGGATGCTGAGGCCGGAGCCTGCCTTGATGAGGGCTTTTCGGGCGGCCGCGTTCTCGAATGGCGCTGTGTAGGGGGTGAGGATGGCACGGTTGAGGCGCTCCTTGTGAACGACGCCGAGCTTCATCGCGGCGACGATGCCCTTTGGGCTCACGATGTAGTCGCGGAGGATCGGGGTGCGCAGCGCGAGGAGGAAGAGCTTCACGGCCCAGGAGGTTTCTGGGTAGACCAGGGTGTTCAAGATCGTGAGCCGTGTCACGCGCCCGGGATTGCGCAGCGCCCAGTACAGACCGACGGGACCGCCGAGGTCGTGCACCACGAGATTCGTGTCCCCGATGTCGAGCGCGTGGAGGAAGCCGTCCAGCACGTCGGCGTAGAAGTCGAAGTCGTACGTGACGTCGAGGGGCTTGTCGGAGAGGCCGTAGCCCGGGAGGTCGATGGCGAGGACGCGGTGGGTTTTGGCGAGGGTGGGGATGATGTTGCGGTAGAGGTGGGAGGAGGTTGGGAAGCCGTGGAGGAGGAGGACTGGGGGGCCGGAGCCGGCTTCGACGTAGTGGAGGCGGAGGTTGTTGACGGTGATGTGGTGGGTCGTTGGCATTTGGGGGGTGCATTGTAGCTGAGGGGTGACGACAGCGCTGTTGTAACCCAACGACTTTCGGATCTGTCATCGAGAGTATAGAGTTTCGGCTCCTGAGCTCGAAGGGGAGGAGAAGACCCATGGCGCGCCAAGTTGTATGCAAGGAATCGGAGTTGCCGGCCGGTAAGATGAAGCCCTTTAAGGCCGGCGACACAAGCATCCTCGTCTACCACCTAGAGGACGGCTTTTACGCCACGCAGGCGAGCTGCACGCACGTCTTCGCGCCGCTCGGACGCGGCAAGATCGTCGACGGATGCCGCATTCGATGTCCGTTTCATCGCGCGGAGTTCGATATTCGGACGGGCGAGGTCCACAACTGGGCTAACTTCCCACCCGGCATCCAGCTGCTCAATGTCGTCCGCAGCGAGAAGGCGCTGAAGACCTATCGCGCGGTTGTAGAAAACGGTGAGGTGGTGGTGGAGGTCTAGCGGGGACGGCTTATGGCCTGAACACGATGAAGAGCGAGCTGAGCGAGAGACGTCGGTCATGACGTCACGCCCGCCCTCAAGGCTTGCTTCGCGCCTGTTGATACGCTTGCCGCAGTACTTCGACCGAGCGGTTCAGAGCCTCTCGTTCTTCGGCATCCATTTCGGGCTCGATGACCTCGACGGCCCCACTTCGGCCAACGATCGTCGGCAGTGAGATGGCCACGTCACGAATTCCGGCGGCGCCTTCCTGGACGCGCGAGATGGTCAGAATGCGTCGTCCTCCTCCTCGGAGCGTCCAACGGAGCAGCGCTGCGGTCACGAGGCCGATGGCATGGTTTGTAGAGCCTTTTCTCGCGATGATCTCGTAGGCGGCATTGCGCACGTCATGTGCGATCTCGAGCTCCCTTTTGCGACTCCAACCTGGCCGTGCCCGAAGCCGAACCCCACCGAGTTGGGCACCCGACCACAGCACCACGGACGAGTCGCCGTGCTCGCCCACCACCTGGGCGTGGATCGAGCGAGGCTCCAAATCGAGCGTTCGTCCAAGCGCCTCTCGGAGCCGTGCGGTGTCGAGCATCGTTCCGGTGCCGATGACCCGCGGGAGCGGCAGACCCGAAGCCTCGGCGGCCACTTGAGTCATGACGTCGACGGGGTTCGTGACGATGACCAACATCCCTTGCATTTCGGACAATCGCCGCGCGATGTCGTGCACGATCGTGGCGTTGACCCGAAGCAAATCGAGTCGGCTGTCCTTTGGGCCTCCCCCCTTGCCTGCCGCGATGATGACCGCATCTGCGTCGAGCATCTCGTCGATCGAAGCGGCCCGAACAGACGCCGTCGGATAGAAGGCTGCTCCGTGCGCGAGGTCCATCGCTTCACCTTCCGCAAGCCCCGGCTTGGCGTCGTCGAGCAGCAGCTCCGTGGCCAGCCCGCTGTGAAGGATGGACGACGCCACGCTCGCCCCGACCCAGCCCATGCCCACGATGCCTATCTTCATTGGTCCCCGCCCGCGAGGATACCGCTTAGCACCTCAATCGAGTAGAACAACTTTGTTCATGACCGCTGTCAAACCGAAGTTCGCCATTGGACAGCTCGTTCATCACCGACGGTTCGACTACCGCGGAGTCGTCGTCGACATCGATGCGACGTTTTCGCTCACCGAGGCGTGGTACGATCAAGTAGCGAAGAGCCGGCCGCCCAAAGGGGACGGTCACTATGTCCGAAGCCGTTCGCTGAACTAGCGTTTGGTTCGTTGCCCTACAGAAACCGTCGCCATCGCGCTTGCATGCTGGAGTGCCTGTGGCTCGCCCGCTAGACTTCTGGATTGGAGGTTGGGGGACCTGGCATGGCGAATAGCTCGACATTAAGTCGAATGGGACTCGTGGTCGGTGCGGGCTTACTGATTATCGCGGCATTGTTCGTTTCGAACGCCCCGTCGGGCCTGAGGATGTTCGGACATGGCGAACATTACTCGAAGGTAGGCCAGTCGGTCGTCGACAAGGTGCGCGACCTCGCGGCGCTGACCACTGTCGAGGTCGTCGAGTCCACGACCATCGACAAAGGCAACGACTTCGGCTGGCTCAACTGGGCACGAGGCGACCGAGTCTTCATGTTCGTCGTCGCGAAGATCGGCGCCGGCATCGACTTCGAGCAGTTCTACACGGAGAGCTTCGAGGTCGACACCGAGTCCGGAACCGTCTTCGTCCAGATGCCCCCCGCACAGATCACATACGTCGCCATGGACAACGCGCAAACCCAGGTCATCGACCGAGACACCGGCCTCTTCACCAAGGGCGACCCCAAGCTAGAGTCCGACGCAAGGCAGGTCGCAGAACAAGTGCTCCGAAACGCTGCCATCGAGGCGGGGATCCTAGAACGAGCGCAAAAGAACGCACGCACGATCATCGAGGGACTGCTGCTCGAGCTCGGGTACACGCGCGTGGTGTTCGGGGGCGGCCGGGTATCAAGTGTGGTGAGGCCGTGCGGCTCACGATTCAGACGCATACAAGTCGGGCAGGAAACCGGCGAGTGTGCTCATCTCCTCGTGGCAATGGACGGCAAGC
>JBARTN010000146.1:0-30342 GCA_049645265.1 Polyangiales bacterium | reverse complement strand
CCGCTCGGGCTTCGAGGTGCAGCCGGCGAGCACCAGCACGAGAGCGAGAACGAGGAGCGGTGAGCCGTACATCGGTCTAGGAGGTATCACTGTGCCACCGATCATTCCAGCGTGTCGGCCATGCCCGTAACGACAGTGAAGGCTTCGGGCGACTGAATCGTCTGCTCGAGGATGTTGATCGCGAGCTGGTTGACCGGTACGCCAGCCGAGCCGCTGAGGTGGCCTATCAGTTTGAACTCGCGCCCGCTCGTGGCGACCGGCATGGCGAGGGTAGGCGTGGTGCCGTCAAAGGGATCGTTGATCAGGGTGGCCTGCGTCGTGACGCAGACGGGCGCCTGGGCGACTTGCAGGCCGACGAGCAAAGCGTTCTCGAGCTGGGGGAGGTCCGTCTGATCGAAGACCAAGACGGGGCTGAGGATAGGTCCGAGCAAGGGAACCCGGTCTCCAGGGCTCTCCGGGTTATCCAAGAAGTTCAGTCCAAAGATCCGGCTGCCGCCGAACGGACAGGCGTCGACCGCAGTGCCGCTCGCGGACTTGAAGGTCCCGAAGAACACCTGACCGCCAAAGAGCTCGATCGGCCCGGTCATCTGCTCGCCCGCGTCCAGCTCGATTTCCCAGTTCAGCCGGCCCTCGACTTTGTCCACCGTGCCGTCGAAGTCGAAGGTGAGCTTCTCGGTGATCGAGACTACTTTATTGACTGCGGTGGGGTCGTCGAGCACGTCGATGTTGCCGGTTCCGGTCACGATGACGACCCTGCCTTGCCGGTCGCTGGTGAGCGCGAGCGGGTAGAAGGTCGGCTCGGCCACGTCGGGCGCCTTATCGTAGTAGATGTCGTGGAGCACCTCGGCGTTCCAGTCGGCCGGCTCTCTCGAAGATAGATCGACCCGCCAAATCAGGCCATCGGCGTCCACCGTGTATGCGGCGCTTGCCACCGTGCCGCTATCGCCACGGTAGACCGAAACGGCACCGTTGAGCGGCGCCGGAAAGGTGTTTTGATCCAGTTTCTCGATGAGAAAGCCGGTCACCAAGTCGATGAAGTAGAGCATCCGGCCGTGCCGCACCTGTGCCGGGACCGTCGATTCATCTCGCCAGCAACGCGCGTTGGCACGGGGGTTAATCGTGGTGATATCGTCCGCCTCGACCATACCTTCGGGAGACTCGGCGCCCGCGCCGATCGGACAGGTGCCGCCGTCCTCGACGCCCTGTCCGCCTGGAAGGAGAATCACGGCGCGGGATTGCCTCGATAGGAAAGCCGGTCCGCCACTGCCGTCGTCGCCACCTTCGACGAAGATCTGCCCGGCAGTGGGCTGCCCGTAGGTATCACCGAGGTTCGCATCGGTGAACTGCCACAGGAACTCGGGCTTGCAAGGGTTGGTGATGTCCAGCGCCACCATGCCGTTGCCACCGTTTCGGAAGCTGAGGAAGAGGACCGTGCGCCAGACGTTCGTCGCACCGCCCTGATTCGCTGCGAACGGGCGGACGTCATAGAGGTTGCGGACCTGAATGCTGCCGTCGCCGTACCATTGCTTGCTGCCACCCGCCAGCATGTCGTCGAGATCGTCGAGGAACATCGGCGGGATGAAGCCCCAGAGCTCGGTACCGGCGTCCTTGTTGTCGGCACAGGCGAACTCGTCGAGGATGCCGGAGAAGGCGCCGCCCGGGTAGTCATCGGCGAGGAACGCATGGATGACGCCATCGTTCGACGACGCATAGATCACGCGTGGGCGTTCGCTGAGCTGCCAATTCGGCACGATTTCCAGGGGATCCGGGCTCAACTGAAACCCCAAGCCCAATCGCCAGTCGTTGTACGAGCTGTCATCGATGTCATCGACAAGCGGGCCCACAATCACCGGAGTGGAATGGTAGATGTCGCCAAGGCGTTCGTCTTCTCGTCCGCTTCCTGTCGCGCCGTGAACCCATTCGACCACCGTATCTCGAAACGCGGTGTCCGTGCTGCCCACGCCAAAGAGGTACTCGGGATCGATGGCCCGGCTGAACTCGCCGACTGGTTGGTCGGTGAGCGCCAAGCCCACACCGGGCACGTCCAAGCCGGCCGTCGTGAGCTTGTCCACTCCGCTACCGGTGAGGTGCGAATTGATGTCGGCCGGATTGTCTGGCAGTACCGTCCAAAGGTTTCGCGGGAAGCCACCCGTGAAGTTGACCTTCGAGCCCGAGCCCCCCCAGGGCTCCACGCCCGGCGGGCGCACGATCTGCGCGTTCAGGACTTCGTGGAAGCGATCTCTGTCTTCGACGTCTTGGGGTTCGGGCAAGCCATTGATGCACAAGAAGCGCCTGCGCTCCAAGACGCCGTCCCAGGGGTCGGTCGAGTCCAAGGACGCATTGAAACCGGAGATGAACTCCGACTCCAAAAGGCCTGGCGAGGCGCCGGTGAGCACCGGTGCGGTTCGGCTGGTTGCACCTGGGTTCTGCTCGTTGAAAATGAAGCTCAATGCGGTGACCAGCTCGGCGCGATCGGCGACCAGGAAGGCCTCGGTCGTGTCGCCCACCGAAGCAATGTCGTTGAGGAGCGCTTCGACGGCGGCGACCGCTGCGGGGTCTCCGTCGAGCGCGAAGCCAATGACGTAGAAATTGTCCAAATCGCCCGTCGAGATCATCGCGGACACCGTGTCGGCGACCTCTTCGAACGGACAGCCGGTCGCGCCCACGGGGTTGCCCAAGGCTTGGCAGTTGACCGGGTTGCCACGCATGTCGCCGTTCGGGAAACCGTCGGTGATCAGCACGGCGCTTCGCAGGCGGCAGCCGTAGTAGGGGTCGCCCGGACCTGGATCGACCGTCTTCTGGATGATGTCCGGGTCGGTCTGAAGAAAGAACTGGAGGTCGGTGACGAGCCCGGCCGTCGGGGTGGCGCCGTAGGGGCGCAGAGGATTCTTGCCGAGCCCGCTGTCGCCGAGCACCGTCGCCTGAATCGCGGCGTTCGTGGTGGCCATCGATGCGGTGCTGTCCGCGCCGACGGTGACCAAACCGCCTTCGGGCGCGGAGGCCGAGCGCGCGCCACTGTTGAGCATGAAGGTCGTCAGGGCGCCTGGGAACGAATAGGGCCTATCATCCGCGTACGAGTACATCCCCTTGGTTCCCGCCGACTCGGCCGGGAACGGTGCGAGGAGGAAGTCCGCTTGGCTGACCAGCGGAGGCCTGTCGCTCAGGGTGCCGATCGAGTCGAAGGTCATCAAGCCGAACTTGATGCGCTCGATGTAGGTATCGAGGACACCGTTCGCGCTCTGCGACCCAGCATAGGCCGGGATCTCCTGAGGCAGCTGAATGTGCGGCAGGAAGTAACCTTCGTCGTACTGACCGGTGTAGATACCGCCAATTCGGAGGTCGGCATTGCACTCATAGGGAGTGAACTCGCCGGTCAGCGCCTGCGCGACGACCGACCAGCGGTTCTCTTCGAATGTGCCGGCTCCGCAGACGGGAAGGCACTCGAGGCATGCTGGCGTCGTGCAGAGGCAGTTCGGTTTTCTCTCCATCGAGCCCGAAGTGTCGACGAGGAGCATCACGTGCGGTCGAATGTTTCGAATGTCGGGGCTCTGCGCCGAAACCTTCGCCCTCGGACCGAGGGAAGCTACGAGTAAGCCAAGCAAAGTAATGTGTAGCCAAAATCTCATCATGACCCCGAAATGAATGGCCCGCTGATAATGTACGCGCGCATATCCGCGCCCGTTTGGTTCCACTGGCGTCCCGCGTCCTCGCCTTCGGCGGCATCGACGGTCCCGTCTCCTACTTGCGCGCGACCGCGAGCCGTCATGGTCGTCCGCATGTATTTGAATTTGGTGCCACCCTGAGCTGCCGCTCCGGGCGGAAGCTTGTTCACGATGTGCTCGTCATAAAGGTCGATCACGAATGCCGGGGTGTACGCAGAGCCGGCTCCGAAGACGGCATCGGCGTCGACGGGCGGGTTTTTGAAGTTACCGCTGCCGTCGGGCTCGATCAGCGCTCCGAAGTGCTCCTCGTAAAGCCGGTAGGCTCGGCGGTTGCCCGCCAAGGGGGGTTCCGGGTAGCAGCTTATCGGTGGGCTGGTCGTGCATGTAAAGAGCTTGGAGTTGGCGGGGCCTCCGGTCTGCAGGATGTCGCGGACAGCCTCCGGGCCGAAGATGTCGAACCACTCGAGCGCGCCCATCAAGGCGGAGCGGGCGGCGTATCGGGTTTGCAGCTGCTGGCGCGCAAAGCCGGTGCCCCGGACCTCGTGCGACACCGTCGTGGCCGAGAAGAGCGCGCTCGCGGTGCCGACCATCACGATCATCAAGACGACGAAAAGCACGGCGCCTTCTTGCTTGCGAGGATGCTTCATTTGAGGTTCCTCCTTGCCACGCTCATCACCGGAATCTCGATGCGGATGTGGCGCACGCGCGCAGAGCCCTTTTCGGCGGGGTTCACTTCGAAGCGTGTGTTCGCGTCGGTCACGCCCGAGTAGGGAATCGAGGGGTCCTCGATCGGGCTGCGGATTCCCAAGTTGATGAGAACCGAGCGGACCTGCTGGGGAATGTCGTTGATATCCGTCTCGGCTTCGATCAGCGGGTCCGACGGTGCCGTAGTCTTTCCGGACCGACGGTCGACCAGAAACGTGACTTCGAAGTTGCTGACGAACTCGGCAAGCACCTGCATGGTGTTGGGCCTCACGCTGCCGTCCGCCGGATTCAAGATGCGTCGCACCAGCATGACGCTGTTGTGCTCTCGAAGAGCCTCTTCGCCGGCGCTCGCGAAACCAGGGGCGAGCACGGCGTTCGTTCCCCCGAGATCGAAGAGCTGTGCGAAATCCATGAAGTCGGCGCCGACCGATGCGTCATCGAAGGGGTCGACCAGCGCATACTCGACCCATTGCAGCGGAGCGACGGTCGAGCCCTCGCCGGCTCCAGGAAGACACGCGGTGGCGACCGGCAGTTTCGGGGCGACGGACAGGCGCACTTGATTCTCGGTGTTGTCCGCCTTGCCAAAGACCGTGCGAAAGAAGTGATACCCCTCGGGTGATTCGATGTGGAGCACCGAGCCGGTCTGGAACGCGCGCGCTCCTTTTTGGCCGATGCCGTTCCAGCTCGCCGTCTCACCACCCCACGCGGCATCCCAGCCGAGAGTGCCGTTGACGAGGTAGTCCGGCGCGGAGCCGGTGAACGGACCTGCCGCCTGGCCCCAGGCGAAGGTCCGGCGGTACGCCTGATTGCTGGTTTGTAAGATGAGGGTCGTCCCCTCGGGGCTCACGGAGTCGATGAGGAGCTGGTCGGTGAGGTAGAGGCTGGTGAGAATGCGAAGGCGGTCGGCGCGTACTCCTGGAACGGCGTTGTCGCCGCCTGGGTCGAGGACCGCAAGGTCCGCATCCGGGTAGTGCTGAAAGGCGCCCATGGTGATGTTGCCACCGCCGAGCTTGGGGAGCTCGGGCAGGCCGGCCTCGCAGCGGGCCTCGCTCTGGGCGTTGGGCGAGCCGAAGAGACCCGCCCGAGAAATGTCGCGGCGGAGCTCCATGATCGCGGCACGCGATGCGCCTTGCGAGGTCGCGGTCCGTTGCTCTTCGTAGAACTGTTCGCTCATCGCGGCCCCAAGGCTGTAGACCGAGGTGATCGCGGTGAGGCCTACGACCATCGCGACCATGAGCTCGATGAGAGTGAAACCGCTCTTTCTCACGTTCCTTCCCTCCTCTGCCAGGTCACGACGGTCGATGCGAACACCACATCGATGTTCGGCGGGAGCGTCGCCGTGTTGAGGCCCCATCCGTCCGCGGTTGCGGCGTCGCAATCCGCGCCTCGAAACGTGGAGCCACCCACCCAGTTCGGGTGCGTCGCGCCGCCTCGCATGTAACCCTCGCGATACCAGAAGGTTCGGATGTCGACCCGGGCCGAGCTTCCCTGCCGGAGCCAACTAAGGCGCAGATTGGTGCAGTATTTCGGCGGATTTGGATTGCCGAGGGTGACGTCATCGCCGAAGAAATCGAAATCGTACGATTCTCCGGGCGGCGGCGTAGGCCTGAACCAGTCGGTGGCCGAGACCGTGCCGGCCAGCCCCGTCAGGTAGTCCGTCCCGAGGAGCGAGATGCTATTGAGGCCCGGCTTGTTCCAGGAGAGCGCATCGCGGTCGACGCGCTCGATCCAGCGTTCGGTGATCGCCAACGCGGTGTTCATTTCGAGAGCCGCCCGGTTCGCCTGGCCCACGCCCTGGTGCATCGCCAGGATGCCGAGCGAGCCGACGGTCATGATGCCGATGGCGATCATGACTTCGACGAGGGTGAAACCTGCTTGTCTTTTCTTGTCGATGTGGTTCATCGCAGCATCCGTGGCGTTCCGGTTCCGGACGGAATCAAAACTTTTCGCGTCACGCCGACCGCAACGCCCTCGACTTCGCGATAGACCAGGAACCCGAACCCGGACTGTACGGGATTGACCTGCCAGTTCGAGTACAGGACCGTGTCGATGAACACCTGGTTGTTCGAGCCCGCCTCGTAGCAAAACGTGGAGTTGTTGAACCCGTCGACCCGAATGATATCCTCGTCGCCGGGGTCCGAATCGTAGGTGTCGGGGTAAACGCTATCGACGCAGCGCCAGTTGCTGCCACAGTCCATGTTGGTGAGCAGCGTGCCGCCCGCGTTCTCGAAGCTGGTCAACGCGCAACCACCGCTGGTGCCCCGCAGGGTCTCGAAGGCGTACGGGTTGCCGTTGGCGAGGCCAAAGCCCCCGTCGTTCTCGTAGAGCACCTGGTGCGCGCGACCGTAGGCCATCGACATGTAACGCGCGCGCTGAAACAGCGACACCACATCCCGCGCTGCCATCGCGACGCGCCGGTCGGCGAATCCGTCGCCGATGTTCGGCACGGCAGCGCTCACCAGCACGCCCATGACCACCAAGACGACCATGAGCTCCACCAGCGTCAGCCCCTCGCGCCGTTTTCTATGATTTCCATCCACGTCCGCTATATATGCAACTCCCGTACCGAAGTTGGACCTCCGCTAACTAGCTGAAATCAAAGAAAACCGCCCAAGCCCAACCCCCCCCCAGCTATAAACAACCTGCACCCCCCATGAAAAAAATGCAGACCTAAACCCCGGGACGCCGAAAGCCCCAGCACCCGCCACGCGCGGCTTAAGAGGACTCGGTTGCGACTGGAATATGGCAAAGCGGAGCGGACGCCAGTCCGCGCAGCTGCCAGATTCCAGTCGCAGTACGCAGGCCCCTAAAAGGGGCCGAGTACACCGTCGGTTCGATGTCCTCGTAGATACGCGAGTCGCGTTTACAAAGCGCACAGTGCGGAAGAGAGGACTCGAACCTCCACGTCCTTGCGGACACATGAACCTGAATCATGCGCGTCTGCCAATTCCGCCACTTCCGCTGAAGAGAGGGCGAGATAGTGGTTGGGCCCCAGCCTGTCAAGGCAGGTCAAGCGGCGATGGACTGGCGTGAGAGCTTCTGCGCGCCGTGCATCGAGACCGCGAGCACCAGACCCTGCATCGAGAGCCGGCAACGTTTCCCATCGACCAAGCCCTGTGCGTCGAGCCGCGGCAAGAGCTCCTGAACGCGGGTTTCGGGAACATCGAGCCAGGTTGCCAGCACCTCGGGGTTCGCTTCGATGTCGGCGCGGCCGAGCTCGTACAGCGTCTCGAGCAGACGCCAGCCTAGTTTTTCGTCGTGATGTACCATTGGATGCAGAGGATCGCTCAGTACTGAAAATCGGTCCAGTTTTTGGTGTTCAGTACGTCCGAAACCCACAAGCGTCTGAATTCTATCCCGTTTTGGGATCAGATCTCAAGCTCGATCAGAAGGAACTTGTTGGAGTCCCGTTTGGTCGACAGCTCCCGAACCTCTCGTTCGGGAACCAGCTTCCGAAAGCTCTCGAGCCGCTTGTGTTCGAGGACGAAATAGGCGGTCCTGCCTTTGTTGTCGTCGAGCCATTCGCGAATCCGTTTGTTGTCGGTTTCAGCGAACACGTAGACGCGATTGCCTGTGTAGAAGTTCTCCCCCTTCCAGTTCATCTGCCAGGCGACCAGTGGTTCGTCGCGGCTCTGCCGGAGGTCGTAGTAGCGCTGGGTCAGATCGCGAATCCCCCAATGGTCGGAGAGGTCGACCATGTAGACATTCAGGCCCCATGCGCAGAACAGAACCGACACCGCAACCAGGGCGCGGGTCGCGACCGGACGCCAGAATCGAAAGGCCGCCGCGGCGGTGGTCGCGCTCGCTGCGATCGCGAAGCCCGTGAGGATGGCGCGGTAGTCCAGGTGCTCGGGCCAGAGCCGTTCGTAGTTGTAGACGAACAAGTGGATCAGCCGCTCGTTCCCCTGGGGCCTCGCCGAAGTCGCCCAGCTCAGGTCACGCCCCACGAACGCAACGAGACAGGCTCCGAGGAGCAAAGCGACGCCGAGGGCGGTGCCCCAGCGTGGAGGGGTCAGCTTGGTTTCGGCTCGCGAAATCTCCGAGCGCGCGAGCGCAGCGAGCACGACGCCGAGAACGAGTAGCGCGCCGGCTCGTACCGGTCGCGCCTGCTGGAGCACCCAGTCTTCGATTTGCACCGCGCTGGCAGGGACGACGCCTCGCGGATCTCCGGCGAGCCAGGCAAAGCCGAGAACCGTGCAGAACGCTGCGACCGCTGCGAGCACGGTCGCCCTCGGTTTCTTCGGGCCCCACCATTGCGCCGCGGCGATCCCGACGAGAATCCCCGCGGGCACGATCGTAGGGAGAATGTAGTGGTGAAACTTGGTCACCATCGCACTGAAAAGGACGAACGAGGAAAGAAGCCACATCGCGATAAAGAGCAGCGTTTCGCTTCGGGCATCACGCTCCGAACGTGAGCGCATCCAAAGGCCGACCATCAGCGCCGACGGGATCAGGGCGATCCAGGGGAAGGTGGCGTAGCCGAGTTGGCCGACGAAGTACGCGATCGTTCCTTTGTCGCCGTGCACTCCGCTCGCAAGTCGGTTGATGTGGTCGTGGATCAACAGCCGATTGGTGAAGGCAGGGCCGTGCCGGACGTACATCGCCAGGTACCAGGGCATGCTCACCACCGTGACGATCCACACGCCGGTCGCGACGCGAAGCTCGCCATTGCCGAGCAGCGACCATCGCCGCGAGGCGAGCAGGTAGAAGAGAGCGATCGCTCCTGGAATGGCGATTCCGAGCAGGCCCTTGGCCATGAATGCAATCGCGGTGAAGAAGTAGAACGCATACATCAGGAGCGGGCGGACGCGCCGCTCTTTCCGAAGGATCAGCGCAAGGCCGGCGAGCAGCGTGAGCCAAAGGGCGCCCTGCAGAAACGGCTGACCCGCAATTCCGTTGAAGGCTGGGGTCTGATCGCGCGGGGCTGGGTTGCCGGGGACGTCGACATTGCCGGCCGAGCCGTAGAGAAATCGGTCGATGTGGGCAACCAGGCCGTGGCCCTCCACCCAGGAGACGTTCTGAGAGACCAGGTACATCGCTTGGGGAAGAACGAGCAGGAAGATCGCGAACAGCAGCAGGTGCTGAAGAGAGACCTTCCAAGGCCCGAGCTGAAACAAGGTCGCCTCGCGTTCCGGATCTGCCTCGATGGCGACGAGCAGGCAGCAGGCCGCGATCGTGATGGCGGCGACCAGGGGCAGGTCGGTGATCGCCTGGTGCGAGATGAAGAAGAACTGCGGCATGGTTGCAGTCACCAGGGTGGCGAGGACGCCGGCGCGCGGACCGAAGTAGCGCCGAACCGTCGCGTAGATCGCCGCCAGCGCAGCCAAGCTCATCAGGAGAGTCGGCAAACGGAGCGCCCACTCCGGGTGTGCCGGATTGGCGTCGGGCATGAAATCCACGCCGAAGAAGCCCATGCTCAAAGCTTCCATCCAAAAGAGCAGAATGGGCTTCGACCAGAACCACTTGTCCTGCCCCCACCACAAGCTAATCCAGTCATTCCGCGCGAGGATTTCGCGGGCGACCTCTCCATAGTGGGTCTCCCAGGGGTCCCACAGGCTCGTCGTGCCGAGCAGCGGCACGTAGATCGCGCAGATCGCGATCATCACCATGAGACCCGGCCGCCGAAGGCTCGCCGGCACCAGGCAGAGCAAGGCGACGACAACCGTGATCGGCAAGCGCTCGTATCCTCCGATCGCCGCCCCCAGAATCAGCACCGCGAGCGTCAACGCGATCGAAGCCACGGGGGACACGACCTCGCCAGGCTGTCGGCCAAGGGTCGTCTCGCGCCATGGGACGACCACCCCCCGCGTCACCGGAACCAGCCAGGCGACCCAGGCCGTGGTGGCCAGTATGGCGATCAGCGCACCCCAGAGCGGGCCGAACGCAAATGGCTCGCGGTTGGCCATCCAAAGCACCATCCCGAGCGTCGCCGCGACCGCCGTGAGCAAGCGGATGAGGTTCTTCGGTTCCCGCGTCATTGTGACCGCTTGGTCGCTTTTTTCAGATCAAATCGGTTCAAGCCGGCGGCCGGGACCTGAAGCCGCCGCTGGTACTCGACCCCCGATCCGTCCGAGGAATAGACGATGATCCGGGCCTGATACTCGCCGGGTCGCAGTCTGACCGTGTGCCGGAGGTCGGCGCTTTTCCGATCGGGCTGCGTGAATCTCCCGCTTGCGACCGCGTCTCCCTCCAAGAGGTAGTCCACGGCGATCCCCGTCACATCGGGATCGATCGTGTAGGCGATCTCGACGTCCCGAGGCCAGATGCCCGCCAAGTGATTCCCGACCACCAGCAGACCGATGATGGCGATCAGAGTCGCGATCCTTCGCTTTGTGGACGATGGCCCTATGATTGTTCTTACGCCCGACATGCCACTGAACCCAACCGAACCCCGCAGAATCGCCACAACCTTGGCACCAATTGGAGACGGTGTTAAATTGAGGTTTCCCTGTTAGTCCCCGATCATGGTCCGCCTCACCAATATTCTTGAAAAGGTGAAGGGATACCATCCCCGAGCGGATACCGATCTGATCAACAAGGCATACGTTTATGCCTCGCGCGTGCACGACGGGCAGATGCGGAAGTCGGGTGACGACTACTTCATCCACCCGGTTTCGGTGGCGGACATCATCGCCGACATGCGGCTCGACGCTTCGAGTGTTTGCGCCGCCTTGCTGCACGACGTCGTCGAGGATTGCCAAGTCAGTCTGCCGGAAGTCGAGACCGTGTTCGGTGAAGAGGTTGCGTTCCTCGTCGACGGAGTGACCAAGCTCGGAAAGGTGAACTTCGCGTCGCGGGAAGATCGCCAAGCGGAGAGCTTCCGCAAAATGCTCGTCGCCATGGCGCGGGACATTCGCGTGCTCCTGGTCAAGCTCGCCGATCGCCTCGACAACATGCGGACGCTCGAGCACATGTCGCCGCCCGCGCAAGAACGCATCGCCCGGGAGACGATCGAGATTTACGCGCCGCTCGCCGGCCGCTTGGGCATCCAGTGGCTCAAGGCAGAGCTCGAGGACTTGAGCTTCAAGTTCCTCGAGCCCGAGGCGTACGCGGTCCTCGATGAGCAGGTTCGTACGGTCGCCAGGAACACCGACAACTACATGGGCGACGTCACCAGAAAGCTCAAGAAGATGTTGCTCAACCGCGGCTTCTCGGTGAATGTGAGCGGCCGCCGCAAGCATCTCTATTCACTCCATCGCAAGATGAAGTCGAGTGGGATCGGTTTCGAGCAGGTGCACGATTTTGTAGCGTTCCGGGTCATTACCGAGAGCGTCGCCGATTGCTACGCCGCGCTCGGCGTCATTCACTCGGAGTGGACCCCCGTGCCGGGCCGCTTCAAGGACTACATCGCGCTACCGAAGTCGAATATGTACCAGTCGCTGCACACGACGGTCATCGGGCCAGGCAATCGGCGAGTCGAAATCCAGATTCGCACGCACGAGATGCACCGGACGGCCGACTACGGCATTGCAGCGCACTGGCAGTACAAAGAGCACGGCGGCGGCATCGATCCCAAGGACGCGGCACGCTTCGTTTGGCTTCGTCAGCTGATGGAGTTCCAAAAGGAAGTCGTCGATCCCGAGGAGTTCTACGAGAGCGTAAAGGTCGATCTGTTTCCAGAGGACGTCTACGTCTTCACGCCGAAGGGGGACGTGATGACGTTCCCGCGCGGCGCCACGCCCGTCGACTTCGCCTACGCGGTTCACTCCGAAGTCGGTCACCGCTGTTCGGGCGCCCGGGTCAACGGCGCGATCGTTCCATTGCGCCACAAGCTTCAAAACGGTGACGTGATCGAAATCATCACGAGCAAGAATCACCATCCCAGCAAGGACTGGCTGGAGTTCGTCATCACCAGCCGTGCCCGCTCGCGCATTCGCCTCTACATGCGGGCCGAGGAGCGCAAGCACGCGGTCAAGCTCGGCAAGGAGCTCCTCGAAAAGGAGATGCGAAAGAACAACATGTCGCTCTCGCGATTCCTGAAGAGCAAGCGGGCCAAGGAAGTCCTTTCGCGATTCCATACGGGCTCCGAAGACGACCTCTACGCCCGGATCGGCATTGGCAAGCTGGCGCTGCCTAGCGTGATGCAAGAGGTGATGCCCAGCGAAGACGGCGAGCGTGATAGCCTCCGGCCAGGTTTCATCGAGCGCGCGGTCCAGCGGGTTTCCGGCGACGTCGAAGGAGCCAGCATCCGTATTCAGGGCATGGACAACATGCTCGTGCGTTTCGCCCAGTGCTGCAATCCCGTTCCGGGCGATCCGGTCACGGGCTGGATCACGCGCGGCCGCGGGGTTTCCGTGCATCGCAGAGGGTGCCCTCGCGTCCTCGAGCTCGACCCCGAGCGTCGCGTTCAGGTGAGCTGGGCGGACCACGTTGAGGTCGACCTGCCGGTCTCGCTGCGTGTCATGACCGACGATCGAGCGGGAATCCTCGCATCGGTCTCGTCGGTGTTCTCGACCAACGGCGTCAACATCAGCGAAGCGTCTTGCCTGTCGAAGGACGGGCGCGCCGAGAACCTGTTCCACTTCAGGGTCGGCGACATCGACCGCCTCCGCGAGATCATGCGGGGCGTCGCAAAGGTCAAAGGCGTCCTCGACGTCGAACGCGTTTAGGCGCCGAACGCGAACCTCTCAACCGCTCTGGTCAGCCGTCGCCCGCCACACGACGGAGAGCGCCCCGGCGGCTCCGGCGAGCGCCAGCAAGACGAGCCACCAGCTGATGTGCTCGACCTTCTGGCTCAGGGTGTTGAAGCCTTCGACCCGAAGCAAGCTCGCGGGAAGCAACAAGGGTAGGGCGTTGACGCCGGCGTGCATCGCAATGCTCGCCAAGGTGGACTTCGTTCGCAAAGCCACTGCACCCAGCACCAAGCCACCGAGCGTGGCGTACAGAACGGCCGAAGGTTCCACGTGAACGAGACCGAAGAGCACGGAGCTCCAAACCAAAGCCGGTGCTTGGCCGTACTGCTCTTTCAGATCGGGGAGCAGCCAACCTCGAAACAGAAGCTCCTCGGTCACGGGCGCAACGATGACGAGTGCGATCAGAATCGACATCCAGGCCCACCAGCTCGTCGGATTGAGCAGCCGATACCGCCGCGCCAATTCTTCGAAGCTGAGGGGCCATACCTCTTGAACGAGGTTCCCGAGCTCGGCGAGCGGAAGCTGCATGAACGCTCCGGCCAGGAAACAGAAGGCCACGACCCCCCCGACGAGTGGCCGAACGTGAATCGATTCGAGTAGGCCGCCCTCGCGCCGTCGATGCGGAAAAGCAACGATGAAGATGACCCCGACGGCGGCCGCTTGAACCAACGCTAAGTTGAGCGGGGCCTGACCCGCGGCCCCGGTCGCCTCGGCCCAGGGTGCAGACCAGCTTCGGAGCTGGAGGAACCCTGCGAGGCCCATGAACAGTTGAATCAGGGCTGGGAACGCTAGTGCGATCAGCAGCGCTTTCAGATATCCAGCCACGACAACGCGTAGCCTGCCACGTACCCCTGGCGGATGGCCAAGATATGAGCCTGCCCTGTTCGTCCGACCCTGCTATAGCGGCAGAGCAGCATGAGGATCCGCTTCCTGTTCATTCTAGGCTTGCTGAGCCTCAGCGTCGCCTGCGCGCATTCGAAATCAACAGGCGGCAGCGCCCGAGTGAAGGGCGCAGAGCCGATTCCTCGAGCCGAGTATCCCGACGAGACGCGGCGCTTTCTCATGATGTCTCTCGACAACCCAGAGCGGCTCAAGCTCCGGGATCGCCTCATCGCGTCGGTGCTCTCACAAGCTCAGAGCCTCGCCGACGTGGGTGATTACGAAGGCGTCGTGATCGAGGTGAGTCGATTGACGTCCTTTCTGTCCCCGTCCGACTACGCGGCCGGCGTACTTCCGAAGCAGGTCGAGCCGATCGCGAAGTACATCCGCGACCGAGGAGGGCGGCTTGGCGACGAGGGGTACGTGCTCGCCGCCAACTACATCCTCGAGCGCTCGACCGGCGACAAGATCTACGAAAAACGCTACGACGAGATCGCGACCTGGGGACGGGACGCGCGCTCGAAACTCGATACGGTCTCCGAGCAATACGCGGGCCTGATTTCGGTCTGGACCGATCACGCGGACTTGACCCCCGCTCCTGAAGTTCTCGACACCCTTGCCGGCCTGCACATCGTCGGGCGCGATGCGGTCGCGGCGGAGTCCGTCGAAGATCGTCACCGGCTCGGCATTGGCGGCGAGCGTCAGCTCAGGCTTGCCCCTCTGAACGTCGCGGCGGTCTACCTTTCGCACGGAGACATCCAATCGGCGGTCACGAAAGTCGATTCGATGGGTCAGGGGGGCGAGCTCCAACTTCGCCTGCTCGATCTGCTGCGGGCCGCCCAAAGCGCCGACGAGGAGGGCGCTGCGGCGACGTTCGAGCTGGTCGAGGGCTACCGTGTGGCGCGGCCCGACGTTGCCGCAGGCCTGTGCCAGTCGGCGATCGTTCGTTTCCCAACCGACTACCGTTTCCCCACTTGCATGGCACGGGTCTCGGCAGATTCGGAGCAATTTGCGGATGCAACCGCCTGGTACGTGATCGTCATCGGGCTCGCACCAGAGATGATCGAGCTCTACGACGAGGCGCTCGGCCAGCTCGACGAGTTCATCGAGACCCGGCTCACCGACCCGCACCCCGAACGCTCGAGTGCGCTTGCCCGCGGCGCTGAAACGATTCTGGCCGAACGGCAGAAGCGATGGCCTGACTCGACGCCGCCCATCGCACCCAACCATCTCGAGTTCCTGATCGGAATGTTGGAGATGAACGCAGGTCTTGCGACCGAAGCACAGCGACGGTTCGAGAAGAGCCTCGAAGCAGACGAGAACATCGAGGCATTGATGCAGCTCGGACTTTTGCTCGAGCGAACCGGTCGGCCTGCGGAAGCCGAGAAGCGATTCCGACGAGCCCTTGCCCTCAGCCCTTCGACGACGCTTGCTGACGAAGTTCGCCGCGCCGAGATCCTGGAGAACCTAGGCAACACCTCTCGTGCTCAGGGCAAGGCCAGCGAGACGAAATCTCAGTACAAAGCTGCGCTCGAGGCCTGGACGGAGGCGCGCGACCAGGTTGAAGGGGCGACTGGCGCCATTGTCGAGATGCGACGCGGGGTGCTGCTCGATCAATTGGGTCGTCACGAGGAGGCAATCGATGCCTTCCAGAGTGCGATCACTTTCGCGCCGCAATGGCGCGACGTCTACGCTGGCATCCTCGCTCACCTCGTCTCGGCCCCGGTCGATTTCGAGCTCGCGTCCTCCGTCTGGCGAATGTCCCAGCTGCATCTCACCCTCGCGCCCGAGTGGAAGGTCTACTTCACACTCTGGATTCAGTTCATCACGGCTCGCG
This sequence comes from Polyangiales bacterium, assembly GCA_049645265.1. Classification (GTDB taxonomy): domain Bacteria; phylum Myxococcota_A; class Polyangia; order Polyangiales; family Houyiibacteriaceae; genus SG8-38. The sequence continues at coordinate 14,626 of JBARTN010000146.1, read as the reverse complement.
CGGGCAAGCCGCCGGTCCACGAACACCGGGAGCTTCTACGGAGTCTCGGGGGCAGCTCCAACTGGTGGGGCAAGCTCGCGAGCTTCGGTGCCGGCGAGCTCGACTATGCGGGCCTCCTGAGCGTGGCTTCGAGCTTGGGAGAGCGGACCGAGGCGCTTTACTACGAAGGCACGCGGCTCTTCATCGAGGGTGACGAGCAGGGGTCGCGCGAGCAGCTCCAACAGGTGCTCGACACGAACATGGTTAGCTTTTTCGAGTTCGAAATGGCGCGGAAGCTTCTCCTAGGGGAGAAGCGAGCTGGAGCCCGGACCCCATGATCGACTTCGAGAAGCTCGGTAAGCTCTATCTCGGCAGAGAGCTCGACCCCGAGCACGGCGAGCCAAACGAGGTGCCGGTCCTCTACGATTCGAAAGATCTCACCACCCACGCCGTCTGCGTCGGGATGACCGGCAGCGGCAAGACCGGGCTCTGCCTGTCGCTCCTCGAGGAAGCCGCAATCGACGGAGTCCCGGCTCTTTGCATCGATCCCAAGGGCGACCTCGGTAACCTACTGCTCACCTTTCCCGAGCTCCGCCCGAGCGACTTCGAGCCGTGGATCGACCCGGCGGAAGCCCAACGAAAAGGACGCACGGTCGCCGAGCAGGCCGAAGCGGTTTCCACCCTTTGGCGAGAGGGCCTTGCGAAATGGGGGCAAGACGGTGCGCGGATCGCGCGCTTCCGAGACGCGGTCGACATCGCGATCTACACGCCGGGGAGCTCCGCGGGCCGCGCGTTGCGCGTCTTGGATTCGTTCGACCCGCCGGGCGAGGAAGCCGACGTAGACGAGCAGCGCGATCAGATCATGGGGGCAGTCTCAGGGCTTCTGGCGCTCCTCGGCATCGACCCCGACCCGGTGAACAGCAAGGAGCACATCCTGCTGTCCAATCTCCTGTCCCACGCCTGGTCCAAGGGGGAGTCGGTGCAGCTTGGCGACCTCGTCCGCGGGATCTCGGAGCCTCCGTTCGACCGGATCGGCGTCATGGACTTGGAGACTTTCTACTCGGCGTCCGAGCGGCAGAAGCTCGCGATGCAGATGAACGGGCTCCTGGCGTCTCCCGGGTTTTCGACCTGGTTGGATGGCGAACCGCTCGACATTCAGCGACTGCTCTGGACGGAGGACGGCAAGCCGCGAATCACGATTCTTTCGATCGCGCACTTGAGCGAGGCCGAGCGCATGTTCTTCGTGAGCACGCTGCTCAATCGAGTCGTGTCCTGGGTGCGCAGCCAGTCCGGCACGTCCAGCCTTCGCGCGCTCCTCTACATGGATGAGGTCTTCGGGTTTCTTCCGCCCGTCTCCGAGCCCCCATCGAAGAGGCCGCTACTCACACTGCTCAAGCAGGCGCGGGCGTACGGGTTCGGCATCGTCCTAGCGACCCAGAATCCGGTCGACCTCGACTACAAAGCCCTTTCGAATTGCGGCACCTGGTTTCTCGGGCGACTTCAAACCGAGCGCGATGTGGCACGCGTCATCGACGGGCTCGAAGGCGCATCGTCGTATTCGGGAAGCTCGCTCAATCGAGGCGAGATTGAACGCTTGCTCGCCGGGCTTCGCAGCCGCGTCTTCTTGCTGCACAACGCTCACGAAGAAAAGGACGTCTTGTTCCACACGCGCTGGGCCATGTCGTATCTGCGCGGGCCGCTCACGCGGAAACAAATCAAGCTCCTGAGTCCTGCCACGGGCCGAGCCACGCCTGCTGCCGCCGGGGCAGCCAATCCCAAGCATGGGGTGGCCGCGGCCGCAGGGGCTCGACCTGTCGTTGCAGCCGGCATCGACGAAGCGTTCCTGAGCGATGAGCCGGGCACCTATCGCCCCCACTTGCTGGCCTCCGTCTCTCTGCACTATGCACGGGCGTCCCAGGGTCTCGACGAATGGGAAGAGCTCTTGATGCTCGCACCGCTCGACGAGGACTCGCCTTGGGAATCTGCGGAGCTCTTGGGCACGGACGCGCTCGACTTCGATCACGATCCGCCCGACCAAGCCGAGTTCGTCGCGCCACCATCGGGCTCGGTCGGCAAGGCTCGCTTCCGGAGCTACGGCCAAAAGATCAAAAATCATCTCTATCAGAGCCGTCCTAGGACTCTCTGGCGAAACAAGGCGTTGAAGCTCCAGTCGAAACCGGGGGAAACCAAAGCGGAGTTCTCGGCGAGGCTGCAGCTTGCGCGACGCGAAAAGCGCGATGAGGCTGCCGAGCAACTTCGTAAGCGATTCACCAAGAAGGTCAGGAGCATGGAAGCCCGTGTCAGCCGGGCGCACGACAAGGTCGAACGCGAGAAGAGCCAGTACGATCAGCAGAAACTGCAGACGGGGATTTCGATGGGGGCCACCGTCTTGGGCGCGATCTTCGGAAGCCGCGGGATGGGGCGCGCAACGACGGCGGCGCGGGGAGCGGGCCGAGTTGCACGCGAGCGTGAAGACGTGGGTCGCGCCGAGGATGACCTGCGAGACCTCCAAGAAGCACTCCGCGCGCTCGAGATCGAGGCCGAAGAGGAGGTCCGCGCCCTCGACGCAGAGATGGAACGCGAAGAGCCCGAGCTCGAAGATGTGATCGTCCGCCCGAAGAAATCGGACATCCAGGTTTCGGAGCTCAGGCTTGCTTGGAAGCCTGACTGATCTTCTCGAACGCCTCGCGCACCTCCGCGGGCGCCTCGACGAGCTCGATCAACACGCCTTCTCCGCCAATGGGCGCACCTTCGTTGCCCTTTGGATGAATGAAGCAGACCCGATGGCCCGCGGCGCCCGGACGAACCCCTCCGGGCGTGAACCGAACACCTCGATCGCCCAGCCACTGCACGGCTGCATCGATGTCGTCGACCCAAAGACCAATGTGGTTGAGCGGCGGCGTGTCGACCCGGGGCTTCTTCTCGGGGTCGATCGGCTGCATCAGGTCGACTTCGACCGTAAATGGGCCCGCGCCCATGGTCACGATGTCTTCGTCGACGTTCTCCTTCTCGCTCTTGAAATTCCCGTGTGGGGTCAGACCCAGGGTGTCGACCCAAAGCCGGCGTAGCGCGCTCTTGTCGGGCGCTCCGATGGCGACCTGTTGGATTCCCAAAACCTTGAACGGACGACTTGTCATGCTTTCTCTCTGCGGGCCGCCGAACATACCCCGGTTGCCGCCCATGTCCACATGGGACAGTCTCTCGCCCCGTGAAGACCTCTCTCACCGGCATCAAGCCCACGCACCTTCCGCACTTGGGCAACTACTTGGGCGCGATTCGGCCGGCGCTCTCGCTGGTCGACCAGTACAGCACGCTCTACTTCATCGCCGACTATCACGCGCTCACCACGGTTCGCGACGCGGAGGCGCTTCGCGGTTACATTCGCGACGTCGCTGCGACTTGGCTGGCCTGTGGGCTCGACCCCGAACGCACCTTGCTCTACCGGCAGTCCGACGTGCCTGAAGTCTTCGAGCTCACCTGGGTTCTGAGCTGCCTTCTCGCGACCGGTCAACTCGAGCGGGGTCATGCATTCAAAGACGCACTGGCTCGCGGGGAGTCACCCAATGCAGGCATCTTCAACTACCCGGCGCTCATGGCGGCCGACATTCTGCTCTACGACACCGACGTCGTCCCGATCGGCAAGGACCAGAAACAGCATCTCGAGCTCACGCGCGACGTCGCAACGCGGCTCAATCACGCCTACGGAGAAGACACCTTGGTCGTCCCGGAAGCCTTGATCGGCGAGGCCCCGCTCGTCCCGGGCACCGATGGCGAAAAGATGAGCAAGAGCAAGGGTAACGGGATCCCGCTCTTCGAGCCGCCGAATAAGCTGCGCAAAGTGATCATGGGCATCAAGACCAGCTCGGAGTCCCTCGAGGATCCAAAGGTCGCCGAGGGCTCCACGGTCTACGAGCTGTACGCGCTGGTCGCTCCCGACGAGGCTTCCGAGATGAAGAGGAAGCTCGAAGCGGGAGGCTACGGCTGGGGCCACGCCAAAGAAGCGCTCTTCGAAGCCATCGAAGCGGAGATCGGTCCCAAGCGAGAAGCGTATCTATCGATTCGCGCGGACGAAACGCAGCTCGACGCGGTGCTCCATGCTGGTGCCGGCAAAGCGCGCGAGATCGCGCACGCGACGATTCAGCGGGTGCGAAGCGCAGTCGGGATCGACTGAGTCAGTAGACGCTGCTCCACTGTGAGTCGTCGTCGAACGAATCGTCTTGTTCAGGCTCAGCCGCCGGTTGGGTCTGCCGCTGGCCTCCGGGAATCACCAGTAGGCCGGGATGCCCGCTTTCGATCGATTCGTTCGTCAGCACGAACGTCTGCTTGTGCTTCTGCCAGGTCTGCCGGATCACGGTGTTGGCCAAGACCATCGTGCTCTCGTCGTACCAACGAACCGCGACCCGCGAAAACGCACCTTGGCCTTCTTCATCGGTTTCGGGGTTCATGCCGAGGATCTCGGTATCCGCGATTTGGATGTCGCGGCCCCATCGCATGTGCGAGAGCTTGTACTGGGTCTGGAAAGGCGGCGCGACGTGTCCGCTCGCGACGTCCATACGGCCCCAGCGCGCGCCTTCATTGAGCTCGATCACGGAATCACGCATGCGTGTTTCAGGGCTCAAGTTCTGTATCAAGCAGCCGCTGATCCCAATCAGCGCAGCCGCCCACCAAAATCGTCTCGCCATGGCCCGACGCTAGGCGCGAGGCTCCATACAGGGCAACTAATTGGCGACGCGCTTGCCGGTCTCGGCAAGACGGGCTTTGGCGGCCCGGTTGTTCGGGTCGACCGCCAAGGCTTTTCGCCAGGCTTTGCGGGCAGCGTCGGTGTCGTCCTCCAGCTGGAGCGCATCGCCGTAGAGCACGTGGTATTCGACCCGGCGCGGCCGCTTTCGGACGGCTTTCTTGGCCCATTTGGTCGCGCGGCCCGGGTCCTTCTTGGCGATGAACAGAGTCGCGTACCCCGCCATCGCCTGCGGGTTCCTCGGATCGAGCTCCCAAGCGCGATCCAGGGTGGCTTCGGCCAGGGAAAGCTGGCCGCTCCGAATCAAAGGCAGTGCACGATGGACGAGCACGTCGGAGGCCGTCGCCGGGTCGCGTGGCAAATTCTCGGTGGGGACCCTGGGACTGGCCGCTGCCGCAGAAGGCGACTTCGTTTCAGGCTTGGGCTCGGCTTTTCGCGGGGCTTTCTCAGGAGCTTTCGTGCCGGCTTTCGGTTCGGCCCTGGCCTTGGCGACCTTCACGTCGGCGGGGGAGTCCTGCTCGACCTCGTCTTCCTCGAACTCCATGGCGACTTCTTCTTCGCTCTCGGGCTCGGCCTCCTCGACCGCCCGGACACCGTTGAGGGGTCCGGTGATGGGGCCCTTCTTGCCTTCGGCGTCCGATGTCGCCTCCGCCGACTCCGGCGCGTCGGAGCCGCCGCGCATCCAAAGCTGCCAGCCGAGCACGCCGACTCCCGCGAGCAAAGCCGTCAGGAGCAAAGCTTGAATGGAAGCCGGCATTCCGCGGGGTTCCGGGCCCGGCGCAAGCATCGTCGCGCCTTCCAGCTTTCGCGCCAGCTCGGCCTCGAAGATAGAGTTCGGCTTGAGCATGGGCTCGCCGGTCGGCGTTCGGCTTTCGACCGGCGGCGGCGGCGGAGTCGGCTTCCGCGGCACCGGAACCGTCTTCTGCTCTTCGAGCACTTCCTGCGGCAGCATCTCGAACACTGGCGCTAGACCGACTTCGGTCGCTTTTGGCTTTCGCGGCGTCGCATGGGCATGATCGGTGTGCCCGAGGTGGTCGTGGCTCTCTTGCACCCCTCCGGCAATGGGAATGGTCCGTTGCTTGGTCTCGACCCGACCGAGCATCCGCCCGAGCTTGTTGGTTGGGGTCTCCTCCTCCGGAAACGCTTGGGCCGGAGCTCCACCCACCGCGGCTTGCAGGTGAGCAAAGCGCACGGGCGCCATCGTTTTCGATTCTTCGAACGCGTGGGGTGTCCCAGACTCGGGCGGCTCCGTCGCATGCTCTTCGGCTTCGGGCACATCGGGCGGGATCGTCGCGGCGTTGAATTCGACGCCAGTATCTCCGTCCGCAAAGCCGAGTTGATGTGAGATCACACCCAGCGCCTCGTCCACCGGCATCATGATGTTCGCTACGGAGGGTAGGTCTTGTTCGCGCACCGATACGCGGCCTGCGTTCAGGCCCCACAGAGCCAGGAGCGCCGGGATGCCTTGGAGGGTTTGTTTCGTACCTTCGTCCAGCGTGGCGTAGGCGCCCACGATCGAGTTGTCGGCGATGTCGACGTCGATGTTCCGCCTACTTCCGCTGATCGAGACGCGTCGGACACCCGGAACGGAGCCGAGCGCGCGGAGCAGACGTCCTGGCCCAATCAGCTCGAGCCTGGTGTCGAAATCGATTTCGTTCTCGGCCCGCCGCGCTTGCTCGGCGTCTTGGTCGATCATCGGAAGAAGCCGGCTTGCGAGCTGGGGCAGGTCGGGCTCCGCATCCGATTCAGAGGTCGGCCAGAAGTCTTCCCAACGCACGACCAGCATCGAGGCCCAACGCAGCTGAGGGTCTTTTCGCATGGCGCGCACGAAGTCGACGCCCTGGCCACCGACGGCGCTAGAATCCAAGACGACGACCTGCGGATCGACCTCTCGAATCCGTGGGATCACTGCGGTTGAGAAGTCCGCCGCCGCGATCTGAACGCCCCGGGAGCTGAGAACGGCCGCGAGCTTTTCGGCACGAAGCTCGTTTGAATCGAGGACCACGACCCGCGAGCCATACAGCGCCTTCAAGTCCACGTTCCGCGGCGGCACAGCGGAGGGCAACGTGGAGAGCCGTCCTCCGGTCGTTTCGTGGAACTCGTACTCCAGAGGCACGTCGCTGGCGACAGCCTCACGCAAGCGGTCGAGGATCTGCTGCGTGTGGTGTGCCGAGCTGCGCTCGGTTTCGATCACGACAGGCATTCCGTCGAGCACGCCTTTCGGAGAGCGAATGCTCAGAATGCCCGTCTTGGTTTCGTCGGAGACGAGATCGAGCAGCTCTTGGAGGTTGCTCTCGTCCAATGCGCCGGTCACGAACCCGGGCCGTCGTGGAACCTCATCGGCGAGCTCCGCCAACTGGCGCGCGATGCTGTCCGCGCCCGCGCCGCGTGGAACCACCGCCACGGCACCCGACCGGAAGTCGCGGGCCTCGTCTTTGAGGACCGCGTCGTTCGAGACGACGGCAACGGGCAGCACGTCGGTCGCCCGATTCTCTGCCATGCGCCGCACGACGCTCTCGCCTCCACGGATGGCTGCATCGCCGATGAGTACGACCATATCCGGCGCATACACGCGAACCGCTCGTTCGAGCTCCGCAGTTGCAGACACAGCGACGGAAATCCCATGGCGCCGAAGCGCTTCCCCCAACGCTGTCTGCATCGGCTCGCCCTGGCCCACCATCAAGACAGTAGGCCGGTGCTCCTGATCCGGCATCATCGAGATGGTGGCCGATTCTGGGAGATTTTGCCAGCTTGAGGTGACGCGATCGTTCGCTATGCTCCGCGTCGCATGACGACTTCAGCAATTGAGTTCCTTCAGGAGAGCTTTCCCAAGCTCTTCGACCGAGGGGTGGCAGTCCTTCAGAGCCGCGCAGCGAGCGGGGACGAGCGCGCACAGCGCATCTTGGATGACGTGAGGGGGGTTACCGGCGCCGCGAGCCTCCAGATCGACGACGAACCGCCTGTCGTGCTCTCGGCCAAGGAAGGAGCGCTCAGCTCGGGTGCCACTTCGGCCGAGGGAGTTCCCATCAAGATCGCGGCGGCGCTTCCGGGTCAAGCGGCGAGCCTGCTCCTAGGAGAAGCAGCCAAATCCGGGGCTCTCGAGGATGACGAGGTGGCCATCGGGGCCGCTCAGACGGCTTCCAAGCGATTCGAGGACGCGCTCGGAGGGCAGCCCCTCACCTGTCACGTCACGCTCCGTGGAGTGCCGGAGCTCGGCGACATCAAGGTTCGCCTGGGCTTCAACGTGCTCGAACCCCCTGTGGAGCCCGGTTTCACGACGGAGCTGCAGTTTTCGGATTTGGAGCTGCTCCAGCGCGGAGAGCTCACGGCTCAGGAGCTATTCTTGGGCGGTAAGCTCAAGATGGAAGGGGATTACTCCCTTGCGCTTCAGATCGCGATGCAGCTGCTGACCAACCCCCTCTGAACGGACGATCCCTAGTTGGCCGACGGCTCGGACTGGGGAACTTGCCGGTCACTCCCCGGGTTCGATACTCTGAACGTCGGTAACGGGGGGTTATGTTTCGGGCGATCGCCAAGAGTCGATATCTAGTGCTGGGCTTCATGTGCTTTGCGCTCGCGTTCGTCGTCGGCCCGGTCGGGGTCGCCCTGGGCGCGCTGGCGGGGACGCACGCAGCATCGATCGCGGGTGTGGTCTCCGCGGTTCTTGGATTCGTCGGATTCTTGATCATCGTGTCCGGCCTGCCCGCTTCGGTCGAGGTCGAAGTCGTCGATGCACAAATTCGCGCGATCTATGGCGAAATCGAAGAGGTCGAAGGGGTCATCGGCGAGAACGTCAAGGAGCTTTCGAGCGGCCTCGGAGAGCAAATGGTGGCTGTCGAGGAGACGACGCGTGCGATCAAATCGATGGCGATCTCCTTGCAGTCGATCAGCGATCGGGTCGAAGCCCTTTCGTCGAACACCGAAGAGAGCGCCTCGAGCATCCTACAAATGAACGCGACGAACCACGAGGTCGCCGAAAACATGGGCAACCTCGGCTCGAGCGTTCGAGAGACGGCATCGTCGATTGAGGAAATGACCTACAGCATCAAGGAAGTCGCCCGGAACGTGGATGCGCTCGCGCAGACCGCCGACGAGACATCCTCCTCGATGAACGAAATGGACGTGTCGATCGACCACGTGCAGTCGAATGCCAACGAGACGGCGCGCCTCTCGGCCGAGGTTGCCGCCGACGCGGAAACCGGCGCCGAGTCGATCCTCAAGATCACCGACGAGATCAATCGAATCAAATCCTCTTCCCTAGAGGCGGTGAGCACGATTTCCAACCTCGGCGACCGTATCGAAGCGATCGGCGACATTTTGAACGTGATCGACGAGGTCGCCGAGCAGACGAACCTGCTCGCGCTGAACGCTGCGATCATCGCCGCGCAAGCCGGCGAGCACGGCAAGGGCTTTGCTGTCGTGGCGGACGAAATCAAGGACCTCGCCGAGCGGGCCGGCGCGTCCACGAAGGAAATCGCCGAGCTGATCAAGACGATTCAGGAAGAAACCAAGAACGCGATTGAAGCCGTCGAGCGTGGCGCCAGCACCGTCGACCGAGGCGTGACCGTGAGCGAAGAGGCAGAACGCGCGCTCAAGAAGATTCTCGAGTCGTCCAAGCAGTCGACTACGATGGTGCGCGGAATCGCGCAGGCGACCGTCGAGCAGGCCAGGGGCTCGAGGCAGGTGACCGATGCAATCGGCCGCATCGCAGAGACCGTCCAGCAGATCGCCGCGGCAACGGCCGAGCAGGCTCGAGGCTCCGAGCTGATCATGAAGAGCGCGGACAACATGCGCCTGATCACACAGCAGATGGAGCGAAGCAGCCAGGAGCAGGCCGAAGGCGGCCGCCAGATGAGCGGCTCCATCGAAAACATCTCCGACATGGTTCTCCAGCTCCATCAGTCTCATCGGAAGCACTCGGACAGCTCCGAGCAGACCTTGGCGGCCGCGAACCGCATTCAGGAGCTCACGCGCGATTACGAGAATCGGGTCCGAATCATGCATCGGGCGGTCGATCGCCTCCGCCAGATACGAATGGAGTCGTGACTCCCACCGGTACGAGCTGGTGGTTCCTCGGACTACCCGCCGCTTGCATCTGGTTGCCTTCCGGGGGGGCAAGGATTCATCTTAGGAGCGCATGTTTGGCATCGGCCCAACGGAGCTAGCCTTCTTCCTCGTGGTCCTCCTGCTGGCGGTCGGGCCGGATCGGTTGCCCACGTTCATGCGCACCGTCGGCAAGGGGCTCCGCCAGGTGCGCAATGCCAGCCGTGAGTTCAAAGAAGCGATTGGGCTCGACGACCTGATGCGCGAAGGCGACCCGTTCCGCGCTCCTCCGGTTCGCCCGCCTAGAGCGCGACCCGTTCCCGTTCAGGAAGAGACGGCGGAGTCGCCAACGCCCGCCGCAACCCAAGCGCCGAGCCGGCTTCCGCCGCCCCCTCCGGCCGCTGCGCTCGCCAAGGATCCAGAGCCCGCCGCCGAGGCGATTGTACCGGTCGAGGCGAAGCGTCCGTGACATCCGCGGAGATCCAAATCCCGGAGCCCGAGCGGGCAAGCGTTCCCGAAGACGATCAGGAGATGACCTTCTTCCAGCATCTCAACGAGCTCCGGTCTCGATTGCTGCGGGCCATCCTCGGTTTGATTCCAGCCGTCGCCGTTGGTTGGATCTTCAAGAAAGAGATCAAAGACTTTCTCATCGCGCCGCTTCAGCCCGCCTGGGAAAAGCTCAATCTACCGGGTGAGGCCGTGCTTCGATTCTCTGGGCCGGCCGACGCCTTCATGATGTACATGAAGAACTCGCTCATCGCTGGCGTGCTCCTCGCCTCCCCCTGGATCTTCTGGCAGCTCTGGATGTTCATCGCGCCGGGTCTGTACAAGAAGGAAAAAACGATGGCGGTGCCGTTCATCATCGCGTCGACCCTCTGTTTCACCGGCGGAGCGATTTTCGGCTACAAGCTCGTCTTTCCTGAGGCCTTCACCGTCTTACTCGGCTTCAGCGACGAAACCCTGGTCGCGACGCTCTTCGTCAAAGACTACATGCCGTTCTTCCGCCGGATGCTGCTCGCCTTTGGCATCGTCTTCGAGGTCCCGGTCATCGTGACCTTCCTCGCGGGTGCGGGCATCGTGACCTGGCAGCAGCTCTTGAGGTTTTCGCGCTGGTGGATCGTCTGCGCGTCATTCATCTCGATGCTGCTGACGCCGCAGGATGTCTACACGATGATCATGATGCTGATCCCGCTCGTCCTGCTCTACTACGTCGGAGTCGCCTGCGCGTATCTGATCGGTGTTTTCCAGAAGAAGCCTAGCCCCTAGCCTCGCTCGGGCACCGGGTAAGGCGGGTACTTCGGCACGTCTTCGGGGAGGAACCATTGGTCACCCCAGATGCTCGCGCCGCCGTCGATGTAGAAGGTCTGACCCGCGACGAAATCCGCGTAACGCGAAGCCAGATAGGTGATGAGGTGAGATACTTCCTCCGCGGTTCCGAGCCGCTTCAAGGGGTTTGCCTTTTCGGCGGTGTCGAGGAGCTCCGGCGGATACTGCTTCGTGCCGCTGGTGACGATCACCCCGGGTGCAACCGCGTTGACCCGAATCCCGTGGAGCGCCCACTCGACAGCAAGCGTCTTCGTCATGTTGTCCACACCGGCGCGCGCCGCTCCGGTATGCACCATGCCCGGAAAGCCGCGGATGATTTGCGCGATGACATTGACGATTCGTCCCCGCTTTTGAGGGATCATCGCCTTGTTGGCCACCGCGTGCGTCATGGCCCAGGTGCCGACCAGGTTGTTGCGAACGACTGCCGCAAAGCCTTTCGGCGATAGTGCTTCAGCGGTCGTCGGGAACTGACCGCCGGCATTGTTGATCAGGACGTCGATGCGACTGAAGCGTTCGATCACCGCGTCGACATACGAGGCAACCGCCTCGGGCTCGCGGATGTCGCAGGGCGCGCCGAACGCTTCGATGCCTCTGGACTCGAGCTCGGCCACGGCATTCTTCAAGGGCTCTGCACGCCTCCCGCAGATCGCGACCTTGGCCCCCAGGAGGCCCATCTCCGTCGCTGCAACGAGGCCGATCCCGGTTCCACCGCCGGTGATCAGAACGACTTCGTCAGAGAACAATCCGTCAACGTACAACTGGTCCATCTCGCGCCTCATACCATGCGGGGCGAGATCGGACGATTCGACGTTCAGCTTGCTGCGACGGTCTCGCGATCCTGAGTCAGCGACGTCACCAGCTCGCGCAGGTCCTCGGCGAAAAAGGGCTTTGCGAGGGTTGCTTCGACGTCGAGGCGGCGCGCGATGTCGTTTCGAGCGGTGCTGGCGCTCAGCAGAATGACAGGCACCTCGCCATGTCTCCAGCGGCGGCGAAACTCACGCAGGAACATCTCGCCGTCCTCGATGGGCAGCATCAGGTCGACGACCATCAAGTCCGGCAACTGCACCGCGCATTGTGCGAGCGCCGAGCGAACGTCTGCGGCCGCGACGACCTTGTGCCCGTCTTGTTCCAGCAGGACTTGAAGCATGCGCCGCACAGACGGGTCGTCGTCGAGAACGAGGATCATCTTCTTCTCGGCCACAGCTCCATCCTATCAGGAGCATCGCCCATCGCGAATATGCGCGCAGTGCCTACATTGGAGCTGCTAAGCTCACCTCTATGACGCCAGCCGTTCGTCTTGCTGCCACAGCCGCTCTCGTGACGGCTGCCTGTGCCTCGACGATGCGCCCTGCGTCACCGGAAACGATCGAACCACGCGACCTCTACCCGTTGGCAAGCGGCAATGCATGGTCCTACGACGTCGATACGGGCGAGTCTTCGACCACCTTGGCCGTCTCACGGGTCGAAACCTTCGACGGGCGAATCGCAGAAGTTCGCACGGCGCGGACGCTGCTGCGCTACGAAGTGCTCCCCGAAGGGATTCGGGTGCCCCCAGGAGATGAATGGGTCCTACGCGTGCCGCTCGAAGCAGGCGCGACCTGGCCGGGCCGCGGAGGCCGTACGGCTCGTTTGGTCTCCATGCGATTGAGTGTCGAGACGCGCGCAGGCGCGTTCGAAGATTGTGTGCTGGTCTCCGAGAGCGGCGGCAAGCTCGAGCTGGAGGTGCGCACGGTGTACTGCCCGAGGGTGGGTCCGGTGTCGGTCGAGTCGACCATGCGCTCGAACCTGAGTGATCGCGCGCTGACTGTGTCCGCCCGGCTTCGAGGTTACGAAGTTAGTCCGACTCCTTCTGCGGGCCCTTAGGCGAGACCTCGACTTCGACGAACTGCGTTCGAAGCTCGACGATGAGCGAGAGCGACCCTTCGGCCAGGAACACCTGGCGCCAGGTCCGTCCCTGCGCGTCGCTGACGTCCAACGCGTGTCGCGTGCCCGGCGTGACCCCGAACAAGCTGTTGTCGATCTTTCTGCCGTCGAGGAGGACCTCCGCCTCGGGCGGCACGCCGAGCAACTCGACCGTAGCCATTCGCTGCGCAGCCCCCGGCGCAGCGATCGGCCCCGCGCGCGGGTCGCTCTCCAACAAGGCCCAGGCGATCGCCACCAGCACGGCGAGGACGGCGACCGCCATCATCCAGCGGCTGTCCAGCACCCGCCCCACGCTGTTCAGAGGAGTTGCGCTCTCTTCGTCGTTGCTCTTCACCATCACTGCTTTGCGATGCCACGGATTTGTGCCGTGCGCGATCAGGTTCCCATTGTAGGATGCCCAGCCGGGCCCCGTCACGTTCTGGGCCGGATTCCGCATGACGACAGCAATTCTCGAAGCGCACGGTCTGACCAAGATCTACGGCGACCGCGTGGTGGTCGACCATCTCGACTTGAGCTGCCGCCGGGGCACGGTCCTCGGCCTTCTCGGCCCCAATGGCGCCGGAAAGACGACCACCCTGCGGATGCTGTACGGCTTCGTTCCTCCCAATGAAGGCACGATCGACTACGACGGGAGACGGTTTTCCCAATATCGAGCCGAGGCGAAGCGCATGATCGGCGTGAGTACTCAGGACGACTCGCTCGACTACGATTTCACGGTCGTGCAGAACCTCCTCATCTACGCGAGCTACTTCCGCCCGAGGGTTGAAGATCTGAAGCGCCGGGTCGCGGAGCTTCTCGACCGCTTCGAGCTCACGCCCTATGCGGATGCCTCGCCGCGCGTGCTCTCGGGTGGATACGTCCGGCGACTTCTGATTGCCCGTTCAATCGTGCACCGGCCCAGCATTTTGTTTCTCGACGAACCGACGACCGGTCTCGACCCTAGCGCGCGCCTCGACGTCTGGGAGCTAATCGACGGAATGCGCGCCGAGGGCTTGGCGATCGTGCTCACGACGCACTACATGGACGAAGCCGAGCGCTTGAGCGACGAGCTGCTCGTGATTCACGAAGGCCGCAACGTCGTCCATGGAGAGCCGCATCGCGTCATCGACAGCGTCCTCGGCGACCACGTCATCATCGTGCCTCGGGCAGAGCCAGCGCGTGAAGCGATTGCTGCCTGGTTACGAGACCGAGGCGCAGAGCAAGTGGCGACGGTTCTGGGGGAGCTTCGCGTCCCGGTGAGCAAAGAAGATCTCGCTGCGCTCACGGCTCGGTTCGGAGATGCGACGTGGCAGGTGCGCCCACCCAACCTCGACGACCTCTTCATCGCGCTCGCGCGACGCAACGGTCGGTCAACATGAGCGGTTTGCGTAACCTCACGGCGGTTGCCGACTGGCGCTCCTGGGCTGTGTTTCGCAGAAATGCCCTGGTTTTTCTGCGAAACTGGCGTACCGCCGTGATCCCTCCAGCCATGGAGCCGGTGATCTTCTTCGTCGCCTTCGGCATTGGATTCGGCGGCTTCGTCGATGACCTCAACTACCGTGGCACGATGATCAACTATGCGACCTACGTCGCGCCCGGGCTGATCGCCTATACGGGTTTCGGCACGCCCTACTACGA
>JBARTN010000145.1:0-3545 GCA_049645265.1 Polyangiales bacterium | reverse complement strand
GCCCGACGCTAGTGCCGGAGGCCCATCAAGGCTTCGAGGGTGTCTCTCAAGCCAGTCAGATCCGATTCGCCGACATGGGCCGAGGCACCTGCCTCGAGGGCGGCTTGCCTTTCGGCTTCGCCGTCGGCGAATAGCACTGCACGTACGTGCTTCGTATGGCTGCCGCGCTTGAGCGCTTCGATGATCTCTGGGCCGCTGAGGTGTCCGACCTTGGCGGCCAAGACGACGGCGTCGGGCGGTTGCTCACCGATTCGAAGAAGACCATCGAGCGGGTCGGGGTAATGGGCGACGTCAAACGCGCCGCGCAGACACTGGAGAACTCGTTGTTTCGTCTGGTTCCCATTCACGAGCAACGCCACACGGGGTCGCGCTGCGTCGAGCTCGTCCGGGATCGGGTAACCGTACTTGCGCAGGAAATCAAGCACGTGCGGCCGGCGGAACCGAAGGTGTCGGCCGGGAGTTCGGAAATGCGCGATTCGACCCCGGTCCGCCCAGTTGTGAATCGTCTTCAGGTCGACCTGGCAGAAACGCGCGATCTGCGACGCCGTGAACAGATCCTTGGGCCTGCGGGATCGAGCCACCATCCCCCCTGGGTAACGGCTCCGCTCATACCGACACAAGGAACAATCCGAAGAAACTGGAAAAACTGTACCCTAGCGAACAGGCAAGGGCGCATCTCGCCAGGCGCCGTCGTCGAAGACCATTCGTGTCGCGCCTGGCAGCACCGCATCGTCTTCGGGATGCTCCGGGTCGCCGGGCAAGGCCAGAAACCAACCCGAGTCACCGCTCACGATGCGCGGCCGAACCAAGGGGGGCTTCCGCGAGAGCGCGTCGGCGATCACCGACTCTGCGTCTTCGAACTCCGCTAGCCACTGCAAGGTTCGCACGGTTGGCGGCGCCAACTTGATTCGTCCGGCCAACATGTCGTCGATCGCGTCGGCGGGCCGCATCCACGCGGCGGACGTGGTTTCCGTCCCGTCGTGCGACCCACGTTGTCCTTCGGGGAGCACGGCGATGTAGAAGCGCGTATCGAAACGGCGGCTCTCCATCTTGGGCGTGATCCAACGTGCGTAGGGCGTGAGTGAGGTCGAGTCGATCTTCATGTCGATCTGGCTCGCGAGCTCGAGAAACGCCACCCCCCCGTGAAGTTGCTCGCGAGCTTGCGCCAGGTCGGCGTCCGGGGCGGTGCTCGCGAAGAGCACGCCTGCTTCTTCGAACGTCTCGCGCACGGCGGCGACGAGCAGACCAAGCGCCGATTCGGTGTCTGCTTCGCCGAGCCCTTGGCTGAGCGCTTCGGCTGCCTGGTCGACTCGGTCGAGCCAGCCAGGCGCAGCGTCGCTCGGGTCGACCTTACCACCAGGGAACACGTGTGCTCCGCCCATGAAGACGCTTTGCTGGTGTCGGCAGAGCATGAAGGTCTCGATCCCCGCCTCGGTCTCGCGCAACACGATGACCGTCGATGCGTTCTCGATCGGTTTGTCGGCCGCGTCTGCGTTCATGACCCGTGCGACACCAACACATGCGTGGTGGACACGCCGATTGCGTTGGCAATGCGCGCCAAAGTCTCGAGCGAGGGCGTATGACGCCCGGCCTCGACGCGCGCGATGTTCGGACGGTGAATGCCTGTGCGACGCGCCAGCTCGGCCTGGGTGAGGCCGGCCGCGAGACGAAGCTCGCGAAGACGCGCACCGAGCCTCTCGCCATCGATCGCGATGTCGCCCTGCCCACTGGTCATGTTGGAGGACGCCTGCACGGACGCAATCGTCAGCTGACAGATCCCACCGCTCTCCAGTTGGAGCACCGCTCTGGTCGCACTCGGATCAATCGTGATGCTGGTGATGTCGGAGCCGTCGTCGGAGGCGTCGATCGGCCGGGGGTGAAGCGAAGCGTCGCCGTTGCCCAGTATGGCCAGGACGCCATCGCCGCACGGGCTCACCGTCACGAACTCCAAACGAAGGTGTCGTCGTCGATCCGCCCGTCGCGCGACGGCCGCCGCGACGCGTACGACGTCCGACTGACCGCTCGTGATCAGGCCATCGCAAAGCTCCGTGATGATGTCTTCGACTTCGTCGCGACCTCGCTCGACGTGGGCGATCGGCAACACGCCGGAGGCGCGCAGAAAGCCCAGTGTGCACAGGAGCTCGTCAGCATCGAGCTCTGCGCGATCGACATCGACGACGACTGCAACTTGGCCGCCGGCCGCATTCGCCAGATCAGAGGGCGCCACGACTTTGGATTCGACGCCGTGCTTGCCCAGGGCATCTCGCCACTGCCGTGCGACGTGCTCGCGCTTCGTCAACAATGTCACGCTCGACGTCATCATTCCTCCGGGGACAGGAGCGATGAGGTGTACACTCCCAGCTCAGGAACCTCAACCGTGTATCGTTGGAAAGCACCGATCGCGCTTTGTCCAGCGGTTTCCGACACAGGCCGTGGTTGACACTCGACGGCCGCTTTGCTACGTCCGTGCGCTTCTACCGGGTGGCAACTCTTCGCTAAGTTAAGGGGACCCCGCGATGTTCAAGTCGACCTGCATTTTCACGGGCAACTCAAACCCGAGCCTCGCCGAGAAGATCGCCAACTACATGGAATTGCCGGTAGGCCGCGCGCGGGTCTCGCGTTTTTCCGACGGCGAGGTGTTCGCAAAGATTAAGGAAAACGTCCGTGGCGTGGATGTTTACGTGATCCAGTCGACCTGCGCTCCGGTTAACGACAATCTGATGGAGCTCTTGGTGATGATCGACGCGCTGAGGCGTGCGTCCGCCGGCTCCATCACCGCGGTCATCCCATATTACGGATACGCAAGGCAGGACAGGAAGGCTGCTCCGCGGACGCCGATCACCGCGAAGCTGGTCGCGGATCTACTCACGACCTCCGGCTTGGATCGCGTGGTCTCGATGGATTTGCACGCCGGCCAGATTCAGGGCTTCTTCAACAAGCCATTCGACCATCTCTACTCCATGCCGGTTTTCCTGCAGCACCTGAGGCCCCGCTTCCGCACGCCGCCGGTCTTCGTGTCGCCCGATGCCGGCGGGGTCGAGCGCACGCGCGCCTATGCAAAGCGTTTGGGCGCTGACCTGGCCATCATCGACAAGCGCCGCGAGCTGGAGAACGTCAGCGAAGTCATGAACATCATCGGTGACGTGAACGGGCGCGAATGCGTGATTTTGGACGACATGATCGACACCGCCGGCACGATGACCAACGCGGCCCGCGCCCTCCAGGAGCAGGGCGCGAAGCGGGTCATTGCGGCCGCCACGCACCCGGTTTTGTCGGGTCCGGCCCTCGAGCGCATCGTGGATTCCCCTCTCGAGGAGGTCCTCGTGACCGATACCATCCCCCTTCGGGAGGAAGCGATCGCGACCGGCCGCTTCCGCGTGCTTTCCGTGGCAAGTTTGCTAGGAGAGGCCATCAAACGGATTCACCACAGCGACTCGGTGAGCTCGCTGTTTGTATGATTGGAGCATTTGAGAATGGAAACGACGACGTTGCAGGCTGAGGTCCGCGCTGGGCGCGGAAAGGGGCCAGCGCGTCGGCTGCGTGCA
>JBARTN010000144.1:0-1767 GCA_049645265.1 Polyangiales bacterium | reverse complement strand
TGTCGGCGCTCCTCCATCACGGGCACATCGCGCGCGTGCTCGACTTCGGTATCGCCGACGGCGCCCACTATCTTACGCTCGAGCTGATTGAGGGCACCGACCTTCGCGCAGCGTTGCGTCATCTGCGAAGCCGAGACGAAGCGCTCGGCCCTGGCCTGATGTCTTATCTCGCACACGCCCTCGGCTCGGCACTCGATTTTGCGCACACCGCAGACGAGAACGGCAACGCCGCCGGGATCATCCATCGCGACGTGTCGCCCGCGAACGTGCTCCTCAGCAACGCCGGCGAGATCAAGCTCGCCGACTTCGGCATCGCCAAAGCCACCAATCTCCCCGGCAGCATTCAGAGCGGCGCAATTAAGGGGAAGCTCCCCTACATAAGCTGAGTGACCAGAATCATTGAGAAATCCCCGCAAAACAAAGGGGAACATGTTTCCGGGTGTTGCGTGTCGTTTCTAGTTGTTTCGTGGTGTGTGGGAGAAATTGTGGGGGTTGGGTTGGGGTGTTGACCCTGCGATCACAATCGCAGCGCGTTGCTGGGCAACAAAACGCTATCGACTGATTCAGCGTGGCGTATCGATATTTCGAAGTCGGTGGGCGCTCCACCCCTTGCCCCCGCGAGAAAGTCGAGACAGGAAATAGAACCATGCAACTCGGTACCCAAAGGCGCTGAAGGAGAAACGACAGACGCTGCCGCCAACATCAAGGGCCGCATCGCCTTCAGCGGCTGGGAGGTAGCACGCCCGCTTCTTGGAAGCGCTCCAGCGCCTGGCGAAATGCTCGAGCACGCCAGAATTGAAGCATGTGCGCGCCGGGAAACGTAATGAGATCGGTTCCGAAGTGAGCCGCAAGACGCGCGCCGTGTTGCACGGTGGCGACGCGGTCGAATTCGCCCGAAATGATCGCGATGCGCTGCGGTTCGACCATGGGCTGCCTGCCTTCGGGGGTGATGGGGACCAGCAGATCGCGATAGCCCTCGTAGAGTTGCCTTTGAATGTCTCCGGAGCCGGGGATCAAGCCAAGGTCGTTCATGATCTCCGGGAGGCTTGCAATTGGAATATAAGACAGCACGAAGTCGACGTCGGACGTAGCCGTCGCCAGGAGTGCCACGGCATAGCCACCAAGACTCATTCCCGCAACGCCGACGTGGCTCGCCCCCGCTTCGCGCATGATGCGGATTGCGGTCTGCAAGTCCCAGATCGCCTGGCGGAAGCCTTCGATGGTGAGCTTCGTGTCTTGTTGCGGCCACTCCGGCGGAAACGAACGTCCCCGTGGACCATGAAACGGAAGCACAAACAACGACACTCCGATTCCGAGGCGACGGAACGGCCGCATGGGCCAGGCGACCCGCTCCAAGAGGTGGTGCCCGGACGAAAAACCGTTCACGAGGATCACCATGGGCTTGCCCTCGATCCGGAGGTTCAGCGTCCGAAGCAGCGCGGTCTGATTGACGTCGTGACTCCGATATTCCTGCTCGATGTCGGTGAAGATGAGCGGGTGTACGCTTGGCCAGCTCCACTCGGCAAGCCCGATGCGATAGGGGGCGAGCCAGCGTTTCGTCACGTCGATTCGGCCGGGGGTCGGGAAAAGGCAGCCCGGGTTTCCACGATATTCCTCGTAGGCTGGAGTTGCGGCGAAAGCTGCCACGTCCCGCACGAGCTCCGACGCCTCCTTCAAGTCCGAGGGCTTGAGCTTGGCGAGTTGCGAGACGAGAAAAGAATCGGTTTCGTAGGCGAGCTTGTGAATGCATCCGCGGGGGGCGGAGGC
>JBARTN010000143.1:0-8426 GCA_049645265.1 Polyangiales bacterium | reverse complement strand
GACCTCCTCGCAAACGAGGCCCTCTTCACAGCCCGTCTGCGCGACGGGATCACAAGCATTGCTGGTGCTGGAACAGCCACTTGCTAGGAGCAGCAAGACCGCTGCGGCATTGATCATTCGATTCATTGGTTCCCCCAAAGTCAGTTGTCGGCAGCGCCCTGGCAAATCCAGGTCGCGATAGTATCGATTAGGTTCTCGGCCAGGGGTGGATCCCCCTTTGGCATCTGGGTCCCCGTGCACAGCTCACTTCCTGTGAGCTTTCCGATGAGGAGACTGCCCCCCGGATCACCTGGCGCGACGACGGGACCGCAGTTGGTCGTTGCATTCAGCAGGCTGGCAAAGGCGTTCCCTGGCGTCAGATCGAGGTCGCTGCCTCCGCCCCCTGGTCCTCCCGGGCGACCGGGCCCTCCGACGCCATCGTGACAGCCCATCGAGGCGCAGCTCGCGGTGAAGATCGGTTGCACGTCGCTCGCAAATGACACGGTCTCAGTGCCGCATTGACACATTCCTGCG
Organism: Polyangiales bacterium; assembly: GCA_049645265.1. Lineage (GTDB taxonomy): Bacteria > Myxococcota_A > Polyangia > Polyangiales > Houyiibacteriaceae > SG8-38. The sequence goes on along the minus strand of JBARTN010000143.1, from coordinate 7,913 downwards.
GCACAAGACGCGCCCGGGCCGCAGCCGGCGCCGCACGCTCCACAGTTGCGCGAATCCGTCATGATATCGACGCATGCTCCCGAGCAGTCGACGAGACCTCCACAATCGGCCGAGCATTCTCCTGCAAGGCAAAACAGATCGCCGCAGCCTGAGCCGCACGTGCCGCAATTGTCGGGATCGCTTGCGAGGTCGGCGCATCCCGAGCTGCACGCGGCAAGACCTCCCGGGCACGCACAACCACCATCGACACACGTGGCCGCGGATGAACATGCTTGATCGCACGTGCCGCAGTGTTGAGCATCGGTTCGAAGATCGATACACGCGGTCCCGCCACAAGTCTCGCAGGCACTCGAGGGATCGAGCTGGTCGATCCAAGCGGCAATGCAGTCCACGGTTTCGCCGGCGAGGATTCCGCCGACGGGCATTCTCGCGCCGCAGTCCGTCGACCCGCGGAGTTTCATGACGAGCAGTGAGCTCTCACCGTCGCCTGCGATGATTCGGGTTTCTCCTCCACAGAGCGCCGACTCGCGACCAAATAGCTCGAGCTCGAGCGCGTTCGTCTCGAGGTCGAGTCCCCCGGCGCGGTCGCCGGAGCCATGACAGCCGGCGTCGATGCAACCTGGCTGAAACACCTGACTGGATACCTGCTCTAGATCGGTTGGACACGGGGGACCCGGCACCAGCCTTGAACCGCCCGAGTTCCCGTCGTCGCTGCACGCCCCCGGCACCAGCCTTGAACCGCCCGAGTTCCCGTCGTCGCTGCACGCCCCCAGCGCAAGCGCGCACGTGATCACCACTACCAGTCGCATCGTCCCCATCCCCAGCTCGAATTATGCCAGCCGGAGAGAGTGCCCCCCAAATCGGCTTAGTACTGTCAATTCAAGCGCTCTGGGCTGGCTGGCTGGCTCGTTCGGCGGTGGCCAGGAGGCAGGCCGTGCAAAATCGACGTGGATCTGTTGCCTCAAGCCTTCCCAATCCGCTAACTTGAGAAAATGCAGTCTCAGCATATTCTTGTATTTTCACTGATTACGCTTCTTGCCCTCTCTGCCGGGGCATGCGGCGGTGACCCAACTGGTGAAACCCGTGGCGTCGGCGGCACCGGCGGAACTGGTGCTAGCGGGACCGGCGGGTCGGCGGGCGTCGGCGGAATGACCGGTAGTGGAGGGACCGCGGGCACCGTCGGCGGTTGTTTCCCGGTCGTTTGTCCCGATGGCAACTCCTACGGATGTGGCGATTGTGTAGACAACGACGACGACGGCCTCATCGACGACAAAGACCTCGAATGCCTTGGGCCGTGCGACAACACCGAAGGGCCCATCCTGCTGACCGGTACCCCGGGCGAAACCGGCAATCAGTGCGGTGCAGACTGCTACTTCGACAGGGGCAATGGGTCGGGGTCCGGCGAGTGCAATTGGGACCGACGCTGCGATCCGCTCGATCCCAAAGATCAGTGCTCGTACAACCCGACACCTCAGATCTGTCCCGCGACTCAACCCGAGACCTGCGCCGAAGGCTGCGGGGCGCTCACGCCAAACGGCTGTGACTGCTTTGGATGCTGCACGTTCCCCGCACTCGATGGTGGGTACGTCTTCCTCGGCTCCGAGACAGGCAATGACGGCACCTGCACCTTGAATGACCTACTTGAGCCGACGCTTTGCCGACCTTGCACGCCCGCAGGCAACTGCTTGAACACCTGCGAGCGTTGCGAGATCTGCCTCGGCAAGCCGACCATTCCAGAAGACTGTTTCCCTGGCGCTGGCGGAAGCGGTGGCATGGGCGGCGGCGGCATGGGTGGAGACGGCGGCGGTCTGCGCTGCCCGATCGGAAAGCAGGCTTGCGGTCTGCTCGGCGATCCAGCTTGTCCTGCAGGGGGCTTCTGCCTGACCGGTTGCTGCACCGACATCGTCGTGCAGTAGCGCGGCTCCGCGGTGTAATAGCGGCACGGAGGCCCTCGACCGGCGTCACACCACGCGCAGCGCGCCCCACGCGAGCAGCGCCTCGCGCAACGCATCGCGGCCCTCCGGGTTTGGGACACGTGTCCCAAGTGGATCCGCCAACTCGGATTCACTGGGGTTTAGCGGGGTCTCAGCGTCGAGACCTTTCCGCGTAATCGCTACTGAATCATGCGAAAAAGAGATCCGACCGAGGTTGGCGGCTACCTCCCGACACTTGGAACGCTTGTTTGTTCTCCGCTTTTCGCGGGGCTCATGTAGAACTAACCACGGCCCCAAACCAACCCGAAGAGGAACATCATGAGCCGATCATTGGTCATCGTCATCGGATTGCTCGGTGCTGGCTTGGCTCTCGCTGGCTGCACAAACAGGAAAGAGGGCGAAGCCAGCGATCCGAGAGACCAGCCCTCAGCGCCATTGCCGGTCGAGCGCGCGCCGCCCACGCCACTGGACGCGAACGCGATTCGGCGAGGGATCGGGACAGACATCAGCACGACCGATGACGGCGTGGTGCGAGCGACCTGGCCCCGGACGGATGTCCAGGTCTCTGTGGACGGCATGCGCTTTCCGCCGTCGGCGGGGCTCACGTCCTGGGCCGCGTTCATGCCCAGACCTCAAGGCGCAATGATGATGGGCGACACCGTGGTGTTCGAGGACGAGGTGAGCCCTGCGATGGACGCCGCGTTTGGCCGCGGGCTCGAGGTCTCGGCCCTCCACAATCACTTCTTCTACGACGAGCCCAAAGTGTACTTCATGCACATTGGCGGGGACGGAGAGCCCGAAGCGCTCGCCCGCGCCGTCAAAGAGGTGTGGGATGCGATCCGCGTGGTACGGCTCGGCCGACCGCAGCCCGCAACTACTTCTCCAGGCGAGGCCCCTTTGCCTGGAGGCGCGATCGACGCGGAGGCGATCGCCCGTGTGATCGGCGAGCAGGCCGCCACGACGGATGGAGTGGTCAAGGTGACCCTCTTCCGCAAAGCCGTGATGCATGACAGTGCCTTCGGCGGATCGATGGGCCTCACCACCTGGGCCGCCTTTACCGGAAGCGATGCGTATGCGGCCATCGATGGCGATTTCGCCATGACAGCAGACGAGGTTCAGCCGGTACTGCGGGCGCTTCGACGCGCCAACATCCATATCGTCGCGCTACACAACCACATGGTCGGCGAGACACCGGCCTACTATTTCACTCACTTCTGGGCAAAGGGCCCGGCGCTCGAGCTTGCGCGGGGATTTCGAGCGGCACTCGAGGCGCAGCGGCAGGTCCAGCGTTAGCAGCACTCGGAAGCGCCTCCCGTCGTCAAGTATGGGCCGAAGGGAGAACACCCGTATGTGACTTACAAGAAGATCACGGGCATTGGCGTCATCGATCCTGTGGCACGATCGAAGGTTGCGTTCCACCAGATCAACGTCAACCCGTCCAAGCCTGGATGGAGCTAGTTGTGATATCGCATATTGCTAGGTGCGAACGCAAGTCTTAGAGATCGAGCATCGAAAGGAGACATCAACCATGTCCGCAAACATCACCGAGCTCGAGCGTGAGCTGAATGAAATGATCGCCGCCGGCAATGCCATGGAGGCTTTTGAAAAGCTCTATGCCGACGATGTCGTCATGCAGGAGAACAATCAGGACCCCCGCGTGGGCAAGCCCGCATGTCGAGCGTACGAAGAAGAATTCTTCGGCAACGTCGCCGAGTTTCACGAGGGCTCGTTTCACGGCAGCGCCGCGGAGGGCGACCGATCCTACTCGGAGTGGATTTTCGACGTGACGTTCAAGGACGGCACCCGGATGAAGAACCACCAGGTCACAGCGCGGCGCTGGAAGGACGGCAAAGTCGTCCACGAGCGCTTTTACTACGGTTCGTAAGTGGAACCGGGCGCCGCCGGCGACGGGCGCAAGTTGGCTTTCACAGAAGTGGCCTCGGTGTCCGATCAAACCACACGGGGAACGCGCGGGACGCCCCGGGGGCACTCGAGCGCCTCTCGGTCCCAATCACCGAGCCGCGCCGCGGCGTCGTATGTGGACTGCAAAAAGCTGAGGAGAGTCTGGTCGGGGTCGGCTGCATTCTGAACGGCCTCGTACGGGAGCAAGAACTCGCCGAGATTCGCGTCGAAATAGGCCTCGCTTGGCGTCACCGGTTGTTCCCCGAAGCCCTCTGGAGTCGGGTAGGCGTAGGAGTAAAACGCGGGGAAACCGAGACCTCCGCCGCCACCCCAAAAGCCGGCGGAGCTGACTTCGTGCGAGTAGGCCTCGCGCGTCACCTCGTCAGGCAGCCCAGGGACGCCGCCCGGATGTCTCGGGGCTGCGCGGCCAGAAAACCGTGTCACCGCCAGGTCGAAGCTTCCCCAAAACAAGTGCACCGGACTCACCTTACCGAGAAAGCCGGTTCGGAAGAGTTTGAAGACGCGGTCGACCTGCAGCAGTGCGAGCCAGAAGCGATGGACCGAGTCGGCGTCATAGGCGCCGGGCGCGGTGTTGTTCGCGAATGGGATCGGGTCGGGCACCTCGTTGGGCGCGCCGTCGAAGTCGACCTGAACGCTCTTGTCGGCGCAGTGGATCATCGAGGTCGTGAGGCCACGGGCGGTCAGGTAAAAGGTTGCGTGCCAGGACTGGTTGAGCCATGGGGCATGAGCGAGCCGATATTTTCCGACGATTTGCAGCCACTGGTGGAGCGTCTCGCCGCTGTCTTTCCAGGGCTCATAGGGAATGTCGGGCCATCGATCGGTCATGGGCGGCGCTCCTGGTAGAGGCGCAACCTTACCAGAGCCGGCCGGCTGGCTCTAGGGCTCGAGGGCGCCAAAAGCGATCCGGCATTGACCACTCCCCCATGTGAACATATCTGGAGCGTGTTGCAATGATCTCTTTGATGGCGTTCCTGCGGCTTAGTCGCCCTCACTTCCTGATGGGCGGCGCGTTGATGTACGCAGTGGGGGTGGCCCAAGGCGAGGCCATTGGAATCGCGACCTATCTCCTTGGTCAAGCGATGGTCAGTGCTGCACAGGTGACTGCGCACTACGTAAACGAGTACGCGGATGTTGAAGCCGACCGTTTGGTCAAGAATCGGACGATTTTCTCCGGGGGGAGTGGGGTTTTGGTTGAGGGCGGCTTGGGTTCGTCTGTCGCGATGAGGGCGGCCCGGGTCTCAACGGCTGTTGCGCTTTTCTGTGCGGTAGCGATCGCGCGTACGTCTCCGCTCGCAGCAATACTCGGCTTGGTTGCCCTGGTGGTCTCATGGTTCTACTCCATCCCGCCCGTCAGACTGCTCGGCACGGGCTTCGGGGAAGCGGTGACATCTGCGGTCGTAGTCGGCGTTGTCCCGCTCATTGGGATTGCGATGACAGGTGGTGGCCCAACCACCTACCTCTGGTGGCTGATAGCAGCGTTACTGCCGGTCCATTTCGCCATGATGTTGATTTTTGAGTTGCCTGACCTCGAGACAGACCGCCGAGCGAACAAGAGGGTGCTGGCGGTTCGTGTCGGCAAGGATGCCACGATGGTCGCAATTTCTGCTCTCATAGTTTTGGCGTTTTCCATTGTTGCGATTGGTATCTTCACGGGCCGACTTCCCCATGGATTGTGGTGGTCGGCGGGGTCAATCGCCGTTGGCGGCATCTTGATGGTCGCGGCAGCGTCACGCGCGAAACACCAGCTATCAACCGTCGCGGCCGTCGCAACACTCGCCGGAGCGGCCGGACCGGGCTTGGTGGCATCGCTCTGAATGCAAAAGCCGCTCCCTGAGAGGCTACGGGTCTATCCGCCAACGGGACAGATGACGTTCGAGGCTGGTTTTGATAAGAGGTCCCGAGTGCCAGCGATGCGAACGAAATCCCAGCTGGCGGCAGCGGTCTCCCCGGCTGCCCTCCCCGTCAGTCCCGCGGCGACGACGACATTGTTGTCAGCGGCCACTCGGAGCGCTTGCGGCACTTGCGCTGGCGGTGCCCGCAGGCGCCCAGACGATGCACCGAAGTCCGCATGAGGAAGAGACGGCCAACATCGTAGGGCTCAAAGGTGGCTTTGTCAGCGCGTTCCGTGAGGGGCGAAGCGCCGTTGGAGGTGGGCTGAGCCCCTTCTACGAGCGAAACGTGATCCCCGGGTGGCTCGAACTCGAGGCCGCGTTGACGTTCGCCTGGGTCGAAGACGAGACCGTGATCGGGTTCGACCTCTTCGCCAAGAAGCCCTTCCATGTCAACGAGTCGGTCAATCCGTACGTTGGGCTCGGGCCCAACGTCTCGATCCTCATCAGTCCGGAGAAAACCATTACGAGGTTTGGCATCCTCGCGACGGCTGGCAGCTATTTCTGGTTTCGTGAGAGCCCGTGGGGCTTGGACTTGGAAGTCGTATACCTGTTGCTTTTCGACTCGGATCTGGTCCACGAGCTGGCCGTAGAGTTCGGCCCGGTCTTTCGTTTCTGACCCCAGCCTGCCGCTAATCTGCGAGGCGCTTCTTGGCCCGCCCTCTCAGCCCCGGGAGCAGCTTGGCCTAGAATTTCGAGGCTCCGCCGAGCGCGTTTACCGTTCGCTCGCCCTCGGACCCTGTATACTCGCTCGGCGTGATGACCTATTGCCCTACGACGCTGGGGGTCTAAGATGGACGAACTTGCACTGAGCATCGACCTCTGGCGGCAGGTCGCCATTGCGGCTGTCTGCGGCGGCTCGGTCGGGCTCGAACGACAGCTTTACGGCAAGCCGATGGGCGTTCGGACCGGCATGCTCATCTGCGTCGCGACGGCGCTGTTTGTGTTATTGGGCACTCGCCTGGCCGGCTCCCAAGGAGACCCGAGTCGCATCATCGGACAGGTTGTCGTGGGGATAGGCTTTCTCGGCGCCGGCGTCATTTTCAATCGTGGCGACACCGTGCAAGGCCTGACCAGCGCTTCCCTCATCTGGCTCCTCGGCGCCCTTGGGAGCGCAGCGGGTCTCGGTTTGGTCTGGACGCCGCTCCTCCTTACCACTGCTTTGGTCCTCGCTGTAGCGGGTCTCGAACGTCTCGAGCGCCACATTCCGGCGCTTCGCCGTGGGGCGCATGCTCCGGGGGAGCTCGATAGTCGTGATCGGCCATAAGTTTGAGAAACGTGACGGCTGACTTGTGTCCCAGCGCTGAGGCCCCCTTGGCTCATCCGTCAACGCCCTCTTTTGCAGATTAGCGTCCAATCACTTATCTTGTGGGTGACGTGACCGCATGGTCGCGCTCTTGTCGAGGCAACCACGTGATCGGATTCCCACTGGGGCTTGTCTACTCGAATGGAGCCGAGTGGTTCATTCATCGCTACGTGCTTCATGGACGGGGTCGCAACAAGCGAAGCGTTTGGAGCTTTCATTGGCACGACCACCATCGGCTTTCACGTCGCCATGGTTTTCGGGATCCTCACTACGAGCGCCCTGTTTGGGGCTGGCATGCCCAAGGCAAAGAGGCGTTGGGGGTCACCATGCTTGCCGCCGCCCACCTGCCACTGTTGCCCATTGCACCTTTCTTCACGGCAGCCGTGTGGTACAGCGCGATCCGGTATCATCGCGTACACAAACGCGGACACCTCGATCCCAACTGGGCACGAACGCATTTGCCCTGGCATTACGACCACCACATGGGACCGAATCAGGAAGCCAACTGGTGCGTCACGCGACCCTGGTTCGATTACGTGATGGGCACGCGCGAACCATACGTGGGTACGTTACGTGAGTCCAGCGATCGAGCTCGTCACGCCACGCGCAAGATAGCCTGTTGAGCGTTGCGCTACACGACGCGCAACGTCCTCCACACCCGGCGCACCCGCTTCAAGAGGACATCGATGGAGGCGACATGTGTTTCAAAGCTGGGGCTTCAGTGGCATCATGTCGCAGCACGTCATGCTCACCTTGTACGACAACCCCTTTAGTCCGTTCGCTCGAAAGGTGCGGATGGTGCTTCGCTTCAAGGGATTGGAGTTTGAATCTATCGACGCCTTGGCTCTCAACGAGCATGAC
>JBARTN010000142.1:0-2522 GCA_049645265.1 Polyangiales bacterium | reverse complement strand
ACTATCTCGAGCCTCGCGGGGGCTTGCTCCGGGAAGTGATGGACGCGCACGGAGGGTTCGCTGCATGGGACGGGGCCAAGGCAGTGCGCGCGGTGATGTCGACCGGCGGCGTCCTGTTTTTGATGCGGACGACTCGAGATGCGTTTCATCAGACCGAAGTCGTCGTCGATTTGCATTCCCCCCGGACCGAGATCAGGGACTTTCCGCGGGGTGGCCAAACGGGGTTTTTCACCCCAAGCCGCGTGTGGATCGAGGATCGCGACGGACAGGTGCTTGCAGAGCGGCATGATCCGCGCGCGTCCTTCAGCGGCATTCGAAAGCAGCTGCATTGGGGCCACCTCGATTCGGTGTACTTCGCAGGATATGCGGTTTGGAACTACCTCACCGCGCCTTACTTGCTGTGTCGCGCGGATGTGGCCATCGAGGAAGGCGCCTCCTGCGTGGACAAAGGGCGGACCTGGCGCGGCCTCACGGCGACGTTTCCCGAACATGTCCCGACCCACAATGCGAAGCAGGTGTTCTACTTCGACCAGCGGGCACGCCTTCGCCGCCACGACTACCACGGAGAGGTCATCGGACCCTACGCGATTGCATCGCACTACTGCGATGATCACCTGAGGTTTGGCAACGCCGTCTTTCCCACTCGGCGCAGGGTCGTCCCGCGAATCGGAAGCGGCAGGACGCTGCCCTTTCCTACACTGGTTTGGATTCGCGTCCACGAGGCGGCTCTGCAAAGCAGTTAGGCTCGGGGCCACCGACCTCGACGCCGCTAGGACACGCGTGCGATCGCGATTCGGTAAAATTCGTAGCCGCGCATGATTCGGCTGACTCGAGGCAGATATCTGGCCCGGTACTCGGAGCTCCCGATGTCGTGCTCGAGCTCGAAGCCGCGTTGACGGAGGAAGTCTGCGAGCTCGGCAGGGTCCAAGCCGAAGGTCCATTGCTCGCCGGCTTCTTTCAAGGTTGCAAAGAGCGTCTCGGTTCCGGCAAAGGATCTCGGGTCGTCGAGGACTGCGCGGTGCACATACGTGAAAAGAAGCTGGCTCCCTGCTGCCGCTCGCGCACACCATCGCAGCGTCGTATCGACCGCGGCTTCGGTCAGATAGTTGGTGACGCCCTCCCAGAGGATGAACGTTCGTGCCTCGGTCGAATAGCCGGCGGCATCCATCACGCGCTCGAGGTCGGCCGACTTGAAATCGATGCCCACGGAACGCACGCGAGCGGGTGCGTCGAAAGAGGCGCGCCGGAGGATCGCTCGCTTTTTGGCCAAAGTATCGGGGTGGTCGACTTCGAAGACATCCACTTCGGACAGGCCAGCGAGTCGATACGCGCGCGCATCGAATCCGGCGCCGAGGATCACCAGCTGGTCGAGGCCCTGAGCGAGCGCGTCTGCAATGGTGTCGTCGATCAGACGCGTGCGAGCGATCGCCGATGAACGGGCGCCGGCCCATCGTCCGTCGATGTAGCGGGAAACGAGGCCCGTAACGCCTGGCACGCCGCAAAGTCTGGCGAGCAGGGCAAACCGTGGACCCAGGAACTGCCGGGCGAACGGGTCCTCGAAGAGCCGGCGCTTGGCCGGAAGCGAGGACTCGATCGCCCGAAACAGCGCCATGAATTCCGCGGTACGGCTAGCCTGACCCTCTTTCACAAGAGGTAGATACCAGATCTACCGCGGTCGCAGCGTCAGATCGTGAGCTGACCGGAACGCAGCAGGTACGCCAAGCGTTTGCGTTGCTCCGGATCCAACATTTCGTGCGTCTTTTCCAAGGTCGTGAGGACTTCCTCTTTGAGACGCTCCGCTGCCTCGACGCGTGCACTCAGCGCTTCGACCGCTCGCGCCTTGTCGAAGTCCTCCCCTTCCACAGCGTCGGCAATGCCGGCGATGCTTCGTTGCTCGTCCAGCCGGGCCTGCGCCCGCTCTGTTTTGAGCAAATTGAGGATGCCCGCCAAGATGTCGATTTGCTCGTCATCGAGATCGAGCCGGTGCGCCATGTAACGAAGCGGCCGACGGACCCCAAAGCCCGACGCCTGAACGCCGGAATGCCCATGCGAACGCCGATGCCTTCGCCAGCCCTCGCGACCGCAAGCGGACACGCGTTCCTCGCCACCACGACCTTCCTGAGATCGCTTCCATCGATAATAGAAACCTGGATGCATTCTGTACTCCTAACGGCTCGGGGCTCATCGCTCCCGAGCGGGTTCAAAGGGCGGGCAAAGCGCCACGCCCCGTTGAGGAGACCTTAGGGATCCCACAGATGGTTGGCAAGGGGGGAAGTGCCGCGAGGCGCTGGGCGCCGCTCAGCGCACGAGGTCGAAGTGCCCGTTGAAGTCGCCCATGTCGCCAAACTCGTCGCCCATGCTCATGGCGCGGCTGATTGTACTGTAGAGGTCGACATCGGACCGTCCGTCGTAGTCGAAGATCCCGTTTTGAATTCGGCCGCCCCCGCCCGCCAGCCAATACGTCATGTAATCGACGTAGTGCTGGTTGTCGTTCGCGGTGCCGAGCTCGGTGCCGATGAGGA
>JBARTN010000141.1:0-27775 GCA_049645265.1 Polyangiales bacterium | reverse complement strand
GCTTCATCGTGTGGCAGGCCTGGGCCGGAATTGAGCGCCACGTGCTCTTCCACATGATGCGGCACACGGCCTGCTCGAACCTCTACGCGCTGTCCCATTCGGATTTCGGAGCATCGCGATCACCGATGCCTTCCCGTCCGTTCGGACAATCGCGCGCCAAAGCTTGCCCCCGTCAGATGTGAGGTGGATCACAGGGACACGAATTCTCGGTATCGCTTTTGGTTCCGGCAGCTTGAGGACGCTCTCTGGATGCCCCGGACAACATTTAGGGGGGCAAAACCGATAATAGGGAGTGGAAGCGATGGTTCGTCGCGACGGAGTGAACACCGCTTGACTACGGAGAGGGGTATCGGTCGTGGGACACACCAACTGCGGGAAAGAACAAAATGCCTCGTGACCTGGAGCCAGGCCCGACGCACCAGGAGTGCCGGCCGAACATGCTCGCGTCGAGGCCGTCAACCCTGCCCCGCGCGGCAGATCTTCGTACCCATCCGACGACGCCCTGGCTTACCTATGCCGAGGCTGCCGGTTACACAGGCTGGTCGGTCGGCTACCTACAGAACCTCGTGAGCGCGGGGAAGATTCCGGTGTATGGCAAGCCTCGCTCGCGCCGGTTCCGTCGAGATATGCTAGACCTCTATCTGACGAACCCGGACATGGCCATGCGGAAGTTCCGAGCAGAAAAGGAACGAGCATGACTGTCAGGAAACGAAAACGATCATGGTACTACGACTTCACTCTCGAAGGTTTTGGGCGCCACAAGAAAGCGGGGTTCCGCACCAAGGCCGAAGCGGAGGAAGCCGAGAAACGAAAGCGCGACGAGCTCCGTTTGGGGCGAAGGCGCTTCACACTGGCGCAGGCGTTTGAGATGTATCTCAATGCCACCAAGATGAAGGACCGGAGCCGGGACACCTACCGAGGTCACTGGCGTCGGAACATCGAGCCCGTGCTCGGGCACTACTACATCGAGGAGGTCGACACGTCCTCACTCGACGAACTGAAACTCACCCTACCCGACCACCTTGCGCCGAAGTCCGTCAACCACCGCGTGAAGCTGGTGGGGACCGTTCTCCGGTTCATGTGGAAACGAGGACACCTTCAAGCGGTGCCACATGTGCCCGCTGAAAGCGTCCCCGACGTTGCCCCCGACTGGTACACCGAATCAGAGCGGGATCGACTCCTCGCTGGGATCTTCGAGATGTACCCACAATGGTACGCGTTCTTCTACCTCACGACCAGGCTCGGACTTCGGCGAGGCGAGGTGTATGCCATCTCCCGGGACCGAGTCCGTGAGGTGCCACCGCTCTTGGTCGTCGACCGGGCGGTGCAGGAAGGCTACAAAGAAAGAAGGCCAAAGCTCATCACGCGCAAGAACAATCGCGTCCTCACCCTCGGCCTTCCGACCGACGTGATGGATGCGATTCGTTGGCACATCCGACAGGGCTACTCGGGCCCCGAGTTCTTGTTCAGCAACGACGGGACTTGGCCTCAGAAGGTAAACGACCACGAGGAACCGCTCCGCGACGCGCAAAAAGCACTCGGGCTGCGGATTCTCAGCCATCACAAGATCGGTCGCCACTCGGTCGCCTCACAAGCGGCCACCGGAGGCCAGTCCATCAAGACGATTCAAGCGCAGCTCGGCCACCGCTCGTCCCGCAGCACGGACCGATACGCGCACCTGAGCAACGGAGCGCAGCTCCGACTCGTCGAGTCACTCGAGCCCGAGGCACCGCCTCACCAACATCGGCACGTCCCCCTGACGTCCCCCTGTTCACGCGGCGGCAAGCGATGAGTCACGCAAGCCGCGGCAATCACAAACCAAACGCGCGATCGAGTGTGGTGCCGGGGGCGGGACTCGAACCCACACGTGTTGCCACGGGCGATTTTAAGTCGCCTGCGTCTGCCATTCCGCCACCCCGGCAAGGCGCGAATCATCGCGCTAATGAATGAGCTCGTCCACCCGGCGCGGCATCTGCGGGCCCGGGCGCTCGGGGCTCGTGTCCACAATCCGGTTCTTGCTGTCGACGAGCACGACCTTGGGTTCGTGCGCTCGCGCCTCTTCATCGCTCATCTCGCCAAAGGTCGCGATGATCGCGAGGTCGCCGGGGCTCATGTGATGGGCGGCCGCGCCGTTGACGCAAACCACGCCGGAACCTCTCGGACCCTCGAGTGCATACGTCGCTAAGCGCGTGCCCTGGGTCACGTTCCAGATCTGGACTTCTTCGTGCTCGAGGATGCCTGCAGCATCGAGCAGGTTGGCGTCGATCGTCACGCTGCCTTCGTAGTCCAAGTCAGCGTGGGTGATCGTAGCTCGGTGGATCTTTCCGAGGAACATTCGTCGGCGCATGTTTTGAACCTCCGTAGCGTCCCGAAATGGGTACGCTCAGACGCTTGGAGAACTTAACCCCTGAACCAGAACTCCGCAAGCATTCGCATCAATTGCGATCCCGGCGGGCAAAATTGAACAATTTCAGGCGGTAGGCGCGGTGATGAACTCGAGGCCGAGCAGGTAGCCGTCCGGCCGTGCCTGAGACCACACCACCCTCGCGTGCTCGACCGTCGCATGGTCGGGCGCCGTCCGAACGCGCAACGTGCAGACGTGATCCAGGGGCACGCCCATGTCGACCGCGACCCGCAGGCCGCCGACGCTCGCGTTGATCGCCAGACCTGCGCCTCGCGTTGGCGTCAGGAGCTCGATCTCGGCATCGAGAGGCCAGCGCCGGAACCGACGACGCGCACCGCGATGCACGGCGACGTCGACGCCGCCCTTCGGCAGAATCGAAGAGAGTCTTTGGGGAACGGGTATCACTGCACCGCGGAATGTATCGAAGCGGGCGATCGGTGGCTAGCGTTTTCTGCGTTCGCTGACGGCAAAAACCAGCGCGCACTTACCCTTCAGGCGGAGACGCCCCCGTTACTTGTTCGCATACCCACCAAAGCAGAGCGAACGCAATCGCTCCACCTGACCGCGAATACGCACAATCGCCCCGGCGGCGCGAGTGCCGTACCAGAACAAATCCTTCCCGTCGACGGGCTCGACCAACAGCGAAGGCGACACATCGATTGCCCTGAAAGTTGCGGCGTCGTCCTTGCTGAACGCATAGGGCTCGTCGGGCAAGAGGACCGCGCGCGCACATCGTTCGATGACTTCTTCCAACCGAATCCTCGGATACCGCGTATCGCGCGCGTCCACCTTTTCTCCGCTCCGAGGCCGGGCTTTTCCCAGATCCGCGGCCAAGGGATAAAGCCGCTGGCGTCCGGAAAAGACGTTGTGCGCGCCGCAGACCTCGAGGACGTCGCTCGCGTACGCGCCTCCATCGAACGTCATCCAAGGGTCTTTCCAAATGGGAACGAACACCGGAACCGCCATGCCTCGGTTCTCGCGACGCGCACGCTGTGCAACGGAGCGACACTTCCTCACCAGATCGGAGTGTTCAGTATCGACACCCAGCAGGAGGCCCAGGGACTCGAGGTATCCGAGCGACTCATCCACGGTGCACGGAAAGCTCACGTGCACCGCCAAGCCGGCAGCAATGAGCGCTTGAACCAGAGGCCGGCTGTTCTCTTCCTTGTTGGCAAGCACCAAATCCGGCCGCAGCGCTTTGACCGCAGCCACATCGAAGCTCTTGGTTCCACCCACCGATGCAATCGTCTCGACCACGCCCAGCGGCTCGACGCAATAGTCGGTCCGACCGACCAGCCGCTCGACGCCCACGAGATCGGCCACCGAAGAGGTCTCGCTCGGAACGAGCGAGACCACACGCTTCGCAGGGTGTGCGAGCCGGACTTGCCGATCCATTGCGTCGACGACTTCGATCATCGGAAGCTCGGAGCGCTCCGATCGGGCGCCCTTCCGAGTAGTAGCACCAAGAAGCTGCTGATTTGCGCGCCCGGTGTCGAGGGTGGTACGTTCCTCGCCCGAAACGCAGTTCTTCTGTGTGTGGGTGGGAGGAAACGCTGACGATTCAGGACATTCAGCAGGCGCTCGCCGACGCCGGGGTGGAGATTTACCGGGCCGAGGCTCAGGAGCTCCGGATCGCGGAACGCGTTCGCCTTCACATCATGGATTCCGGAGTCCGGGTCGTCCTGAATGGCGAGCTGGTCGTGCAATTCACCGCCCGCAGCCAGCGCTCGGATGCGCCGTCCGCACGGTCGGCAGAGTTATTCCGCAGAGTGCGTGAGGAGATCGGCGAGCAGGCCAGCAGAAGGGGCTACGAAGAGTCCGGCTCTGAAATCGTCGAGGTGAAAGACCCGGTCGACGAAGCCCGCGTCCTCGACGTCTGGCACGAAGTCACCTATCGCAAACCGTTGGCGGCTGTCGACGATGCCGTGGCCGAGGTTCGTTGGGCGCTCAACCTCGAGAAATACGTGCAACCCTGAGCGCCTACGGGTACAGACGGACGACGCGCCAGCCGTTGCCATCTCGTTCGTAAAGCCAGCGATCGTGCAAGCGGTCGTCGCGATTCTCCCAGAATTCGATCGCCTCTGGCGCAATACGGTAGCCGCCCCAAGACCTTGGACGCTGGACCGGAATCCCCTGGAAGCGTTTGTCGGTCGCACGCACGGCAGCCTCGAGGGACTCCCGCCGGTCGAGCTCCGCACTCTGGAGCGATGCCCAGGCACCGAGCTGGCTTCCGCGATCGCGACTCGCGAAGTAGGCATCGGCTTCTTGATCGGACACCTTCGTCACCGTGCCTCGGATTCGCACCTGCACCCCGATCGTGTGCCAATGGAACGCCATCTCGGCATGGGGGTTCACGGAGAGATCCCTAGCCTTCGCGCTCTCGAAACTCGTGAAGAAGACAAACCCGTCTTCATCGAAACCCTTGAGCAAGACGAAGCGCACGGCCGGCCGGCCTTCTTCGTCGGCTGTGGCCAGCGCACAACGGCTCACCTCGAATTCCTCGCTTGCTCCCGCCCGCTCGTAGTCGCGCGCAAATCTTGAAATCGGGTCGTCTTGGGTCATTGCTCGGGGCAGTCCTTTAGATGGTTTTGCGCGATATCCGCCCAGGAGCCGTCGGGCTCGAGCGTCAGGTACTGCTGCCAATGCGGCTGCGCAGCCGCGCGGTCTCCGCGCTCTTCGAGCGCCATCGCGAGGTTGAAATGCGCATCGGCGAAAGAAGGGTCGCTTCTGAGCGCCTCGCGAAACAAATCGATCGCTTCGTCTACCTCGTCGCGCTCGAAACAAAGAAATCCCAAATTGTAGAGGGCTTCGGGCTGTTCTGGGTCGCTTCCGAGCGCCTGCCGGTAGTACCGTTCAGCAGCTTCGAGCTGTTGGCGGCGGTATTCGAGGTTCCCGAGATTGGTGAGCGCATTGGACAGCGTCGGATCGAGCGACAAAGCCTTCTTGTATGCCTGCTCGGCCTCGTCGAAAGTTTGCTCGTCTTCGTCGAAGCGGCAGCCTTCGAGGTAGTGCTCGTACGCGCGAGCCCGGTCATCATGGTCGAAATGCAAGAGCCGGACGACGTCCGACGCCAGGCCGTCGATGCGGAAGTCGAGCACTGCTTGACCGGTCGTCGGTTCGTAGGTGCCTGCCTCGTCCTGCACGACGACGGTGCGTCCGTCCGCCAAGACGCGAAGCTCAGACAGCGGCCGCGTCGTCTTTGGAAACGCCTCGCGCAAGGACTCCACCGAGCGGCGAACCTGCCGAAGGGGCACGCCCTGCTCGAGAAGCCCCTTGGCCGCTCGCACCCCAACTAGATCTTGAAAGCTATAGTAGTTGCGGCCCTCGACCCGCACCGAAGGAGCAACCACGCCTGAGCGATGCCAATATCGAAGGTGCGTGGGTTTGAAGCCGAACAGCCGAGCGACCTCTGCCACGGTGTACAGTCCTTTGCGCGGATCCGTCCTCGGAGGCGCCGGCTGCGAGGGCGCAGGCTCCAGGTTCGCGGCCCGGGTCAGCTTGCCATCCGCCCCGAAACCAACGCGAATTACGTTGTCCCGATCCCTGCCTTCGCTCAAGTCACTCTCCACGGTTGAGAATAGGCCGAGCTTGCCTCCGTGCAAGCGTCGATGCCCAGCCGCGGCACCCAGCCGACGGTGCTAGGGTTCCGGCATGGCGCACCCTCCAGCAACGGGCCCGATCGCGTTTCTTTCGGATGTGCACGGCAATCTCGCCGCCCTCGAGGTCGTGCTGACGGAGCTCGAACGGCTTGGTGTGAAGCGCATCTACGTCGCAGGCGATCTGCTGCTAGGTGGCGACGAACCGCTCGAAGTTTGGCATCGCCTGCAAGCAGTCGGTGCGATTTGCACGCGCGGTCCCTCGGACATGGCGCTCGGTTCGGTCGATCCAAGCACCCTCGTTCCGATCGACGGCGAGCAGCGCAAGCAGGCTAGGCTCTTTGCGGACACCAGGGCGGCGATCGGAGACTTGGTGGCGGAGCGCCTTCGCCGTTTGCCTGAACAACAGCGGATCCCGCTGATCGACGGTCGCGAAGTCTTGATGATGCACGGTTCCCCGGTGGATAGCAGCCGCGAGATCGGTCACGATCTGACCGACGACGAAATCCTCGCCCTGCTCGATGACGACCCGGCCGACATCATTATCTGCGGCTCGACCCATGTTCCGTTCCAGCGTACGGTCGCCGAGTATCACGTCGTGAACGTGGGCTCGGTTGGCGGCGCCCCCGAGGGACAGATCGCCCACTACACGGTTTTGACGCCAAAGATGAGCAACGCGGAAATCCTCCAGGACTGGGTCAGCTACGAGGAGCCCGAGGCTTCCTAGCCAGCCACCGCCTTGGGCTCGTCCGGCTCCTTGGTACTCACTCGAAGCATCTCGACCCGTCGAACCCGGCGCTCGTCCGCGTCGAGGATTACGAAACGATACGGCCCCGCGACGAGCGTCTCGCCAAGGGCGGGCACCTGACCGAGAAGGTGCACCAACATGCCGCCAAGCGAATCGAAATCGCCTTTGTCCTCGCAAACCGGCTCGCCAAGGTGCTCTTCCAGGTCGTATACCGAGATACTCGCGTCGACGAAGTAGTGGCCCGGCGCGCGCTCGTAGACCAGGGGCGCCTCCTCGTCGTGCTCGTCCTGAATTTCACCAACAATTTCTTCGACGATGTCTTCTAGGGTGACGATCCCGGCTGCTCCCCCAAACTCGTCGACCACCACGGCGAGATGCGAACGTCGCCGCTGCATCTCTCGAAGCAGCACGTCGATCTTTTGGCTCTCGGCGGCGAAGAAGACGGGCTTTCGCAAAACGTCTGCCAGAAGGATGTCGGCGGCCTTCGAGCTGCTGCCTAAAAGTTGGAAGAGGTCTTTGGTGTAGAGAATGCCTTCCACCTGGTCGATTTGCCCGCGGTACACCGGATAACGGCTGTGACCCGATTCGACGATGCTCGCGAGGACCTCGTCGATGCTGGTGTCGATCTCGAACGCCACGACTTGCGTCCGAGAGACCATGATCTCCCTGGCCACCGTGTTCTTGAACTCGAGCACACTGCGGAGCATCTGCGCGTGATCCTCCGCGATGGTGCCGGTCTCCTCACCCTGCTCGATCACGTGCTCCACGGCCAGCTCGGCATGGCGACCTGGGTCCTGCGGCTGGATGCTCGGCACGACCTTCCGAACCATCTCCTCCATCCAGTTCAGCGGTGCCGCCAGGGGCGTGAGTAAGAGGTCAACGGGACGCAGCCATTTCCAGATCCGCAAGGTCGCCTGCCCCGAACGCTGGCGGACAACTGCCCCAACAACGGTCGCCGCGATCGTGTAGGCCACCCCAATGCCCAGCACGCCGACGACCGCCACCGAAAGGCCGCTGGACTGCAGAAGGGTATAGGCGACGAATACCGCGGCGAGGGTGAAGCAGAGCACACGGCCCATCAGGAGGCGGGACTGCACGGCGGTGATGTCTCGCAGGACGCGCTCGGCGACCTTGGCGTTGCCGTCGTCGGCCTCCAATAGCGCCTGCAGACCCGCTTCACCGAGCGCGTGCAGGCCGGCGCTAACCGCTGCAAGCAGCGCGGCCAGACCAAGGCCACCGACTATCGCGGCGGCCAATTGTATACTTGGGACGTCCAAGACCTTGAGAGCTTTAAGAGTACCGAGGACCTCAATGGGCCGCAACAGCTAGGGTCAACCACCTCGGTGCCGGTCCCGAAGAGCCCGAATTCGCAAGCGAAGCGCGTTCAGCCTGATGAATCCCGTCGCGTCCTGTTGATCGTAGACCTCGTCCTCCTCGAAGGTTGCGAACTCGGGGTCGTAGAGGCTGTTAGGGCTCCGCCGCCCCGCGACGGTGGCGCTGCCCTTGTGCAACTTGATGCGCGCCTCGCCAGTGACGTCTTTTTGAGCGTCGTCGATGAGGGCTTGGAGCATCTCGCGCTCCGGCGCGAACCAAAAACCGCGATAGACGAGCGACGCATACTCGGGGATCAGACCGTCGCGAATCCTCAGCACCTCCCGGTCACACGTAATCGACTCGACCGCTCGGTGTGCCTTGTGAAGGATGGTCCCGCCCGGGGTCTCATACACGCCCCGTGACTTCATTCCGACGAATCGATTCTCGACGATGTCGACTCGGCCGACACCATGCTTCGCGCCGAGCTCGTTGAGACGCAGGATGAGGGCGGCCGGGGAAAGGCGCTCGCCGTTCACGCTGACTGGGTCGCCCTTTTCATACCCGATGACCAAGTACTCCGGGGGGTCCGGCGCATCTTCGGGGTCGGTCGTCCAACGGAACATGTCTTTGAGCGGCTCATTCCAGGTGTCCTCGAGAACGCC
The DNA here is from genome assembly GCA_049645265.1 of Polyangiales bacterium. Lineage (GTDB taxonomy): Bacteria > Myxococcota_A > Polyangia > Polyangiales > Houyiibacteriaceae > SG8-38. The sequence goes on along the minus strand of JBARTN010000141.1, from coordinate 19,051 downwards.
GCCTTCGTAACTGATGTGGAATAGATTGGCGTCCATCGAGTATGGCTTCTCCGCCGTAACCTCGATCGGGATCTTCCGGTCCCTGCAGTAGTCGATGCAGTCGCTCCGCGATTTCAGAGACCAGGTTCTCCAAGGTGCGATGACTTCGATCCGCGGATCGATGGCCATCGCCGTGACCTCGAAGCGGACCTGGTCGTTGCCCTTGCCGGTCGCGCCGTGCGAAATCGCGTTTGCACCCTCTTGGCGGGCCACCTCCATCATCGCCTTGGCGATGACGGGGCGGGCGATCGAGGTGCCAAGCAGGTAGTCGCCTTCATAGACGGCGTTGGCTCGCAACATCGGGAAGCAGAAGTCACGGGCGAACTCTTCTTTGAGGTCCGCGATGATGCACTTGGAAGCACCGGTCGCGCGGGCTTTCTCGTCGAGTCCGCCAAGCTCCTCGCCTTGGCCGACGTCGGCACAAAATGCGATCACTTCGGCGTCGTAGGTTTCTTTGAGCCAGGCTAAAATGACCGATGTGTCGAGGCCGCCGCTGTAGGCGAGCACAATCTTCTTCGGGGAACCAGCCATGGGGCGGGATGGTAGTGGTCCGCCGACGCGGCGCAAGCGGGCGCGCCGTCAGGCGACTCGGATGATGGCCTTGGCGTCCAGTAGCTCGGTAAACACGCGAAGCGCCTCCAACCTGCCCATCTGGCAAATCTCGAGCACCTCGGCGACCGTCGTCTGGCCATCCACCAGCGACAAGAGGAACGCCGCCTGGGGATCCAGGCCGAGCCACTTCACCTTCGCCGCCGGGACCGCAAGGTTGAAGACGTAATCGAGCGAGCCGATGCGGCTGATGTAACGGATTTCGAGGCAGGCCCGGCTATTGACCGCGTACTGCCGTGCATTCTCGTCTTCCGGGTTTAGGCCGAGCAGCAGCTCGGCCGCGCTCAAGGATCGCGCGTAGTCGCCAAGCGCGTAGTAATCGGCGATCTCGGCATGGATGAGGTCAGGGCTCGATTCATCGGCTTCCCCTGCCTCGGGCCACGCCGGAGGCGGTGCCGTCGGTGCGAGGCTCCGTCGATCCCGATCGGCGACCCAGGCGTCGCCGGAGATGCGACGGGTCGGCCGCTCGTGAATGTCCTGCTGGTCGGGTTCCGCAGCCAGGTCGATTGCACCATTGTCGCCCAGTACGCTCGGGAACGACGATTGGCCTGAACCTGGTTTACCAGAAGTCATGGGTCACGCCGATTTGCCAACGACACCCTTGAACATGCGTTGCGTTCGACCAAGCGACTCCAGCTCGTCCTGGAGCGCTGTGATGTCGCCTCGCTCGAGGAGCGTGCGAGCGTTGTCCACGACGCCCTTGGCCTTGTCGATGGCATCACGCCCAAAGTCACTGCCCGCAACGATCGATTCGACTTCGGGAAACAGGCGCTCGATTTCGGCAATCAGAGTTTCGGCTTCTTGGCGGACCTTCTCGGAAGCCTCATCGTCACGCCGCGAAACGGCGAAATCCGAAGCGTCCACCATCATCTCGTTGATTTCGTCCTCGGTGAGGCCGCTGGTCGCCGTTACGGTGATCGACTGCTCCTTGCCGGTCTCGACGTCCTTGGCATGGACACTGACGATGCCGTCGGCATTGATTTCGAACGTCACCTCGACCTCGACCTGGCCGGCAGATGCACGGCGAAGCCCGGTCAAAATGAACTCGCCCAGAAGCTCATTGTCCTCTGCCCGTCGTGATTCACCCTGTAGGACGAGGATCTTCACGGCGGTCTGGTTGTCGCGCACGGTGGTGAACGGCTTGCTGCGGGAGGTCGGAACCGTGGTGTTCTGCGGGATGAGCTCTTCGAAGTAACCACCGACGACCATGATGCCGAGCGTGTGCGGCGTGACGTCGAGCAGAACCATGTCGAGCTCCGGAGAGTCGTCGACGAGCGCAGCCCCCTGGATGGACGCGCCAAGCCCAACCACCTCATCGGGATGGACTCCCTTGCAAGGGTCGCGCTGGAAGAATTTGCTAACGCGCTCTTGCACCTTCGGCATGCGGGTCATGCCCCCAACGAGAATGATGTCTTCAATCTCGTCCTTGTTGAGGCCTGCTTCACCCAGGGTGAGCTCGCAAATCTGAATGGTTCGATCGACGAGGTCTGCCGTCAGCTCTTCGAGCGTGGCCCGCGTGAGCAGGCGCTGAAGGTGGAGCGCCTCGTTGCGCGCGCTCGAAATGATGAACGGAAGGTTCACCTCGGTCTCGGTGACGGCAGAAAGCTCGCACTTCGCCTTCTCGGCCGCGTCTTTGAGGCGCTGCAGTGCCATGCGGTCTTGTCGAAGATCGATGTCGTGCTCGTGTTGAAAGCCTTCGACGAGCCAGTCGATCACGCGCTGGTCGAAGTCCTCACCGCCGAGGAACGTGTCACCGGCGGTGCTGATGACTTTGAAGACACCGGTGCTCGCGATCTCGAGAATCGAAATGTCGAAGGTGCCGCCCCCGAGGTCGAAGACCGCGACCGTGCGATCGATGTTCTTTCCGAAACCATAGGCAAGCGCCGCTGAAGTCGGCTCGTTGATGATGCGAATCACATCGAGGCCGGCAATCGCGCCCGCATCTTTGGTCGCCTGGCGTTGATTGTCGTTGAAGTACGCAGGCACCGTCACGACGACCTTGTCGACCTCTTCACCGAGGTAATCTTCCGCGACCATCTTCATCTCTTGAAGCACCATCGCGCTGATCTCGGGAATGCTGTAGACCTTGTCGCGCATCTTGATGCGGCAGTCGCCGTGCGGACCTTCCACGATGTGGAATGGCGTGGTCTGGATCGTGTTCTTGACCTGAGGGGTTTCCCACTTCCGCCCGATGAGGCGCTTGCAGGCGTACACCGTGTTTTCGGCATTGGTCACAGCCTGCCGCTTTGCGATGTGGCCCACCAATCGCTTGCCACCCTCCGTCACGGCCACCATCGACGGGGTGACCTTGTATCCCCCACGATTTGCGATGACCACGGGCGTGCCGCTTTCGACGACGGCGACGCACGAGTTGAACGTACCTAGGTCAATCCCGATGACTCTTTCCATGCCCCACTTTCAAGCGCTCAGATGCGTTCGTCACATCACCCCACGAGCTGCTTCCTAAGATTTTTCACCATCTCGTGCCCCGGGTCCAGCTTTGCTGCCTCATCGAGCTCTTTCGCGGCACTGGCGTCCATGCCGGCCTGGATATAGATTCGGGCCAAAAGCAGCCGCGCTTCGAGCGAATCCGGGGCCAAGTCGAGGCTCATTTGAGCATAATCCCGAGCTTTCCGGAGATCACCACCGGCGCTCAAAAGCGCCCTGGCCGCGTGTCGAGGAGCGACGGGGTCCTCGGGAGCAGCCTCGGCCACCTTGGCCCAGGAAATGCTGGCGGCCGCCCAGAGGTTGTTGTCCTCCTCGTAGGTCGCCTGTTCCCGATGGATGTCGAGGAGCTGCACGCGAAGGTGCGAATTGACCCTGTGGTACTGCTCTTGAACGTCGCTGCGACTCGAATCGAGGGTGATCGCGATTCGCAATGCTGTGGCCGCTGCGGCCAGGTCGCCTTTGGCCTCGGCCATCCGGGCGGCCTCGATGTGATGCTCGGCGCGATCCACGCCTCCGGTGAGCCCGGCCGTGTGCTTGAGCGAGCGCGTGAGATCCCTTAGCGCGGCCTTCGTTCCGACCTTGGCGGTCGGTGCGGGCGTCGATCGCGCCACCGCGGCCTTCTTCGACGGCGTCATGAATCGGCCGCGAAGCTTTCGCTCCAGAAGCTCGCGCTTGCGTTGCATCCGGTCGTGCTCCGGCGTCCCAGGCACGAGGGGAATGGACGTCTTCGCTGGCGCCTGAGTCGGCTGCCATCTCCCGGAGGGAGCCTCAGCGTCGACGGACTCCGCTTGGCGTTCGGCAACCGGCGACCGCGTGAGCGCCTTGGACATGGCTTGCGCGCGTTCCTCGACGCGGCTGATTTTCTCTTCGGCCGCGGACACCACGATGCTTCTCTTGAGGTAGCGATCGTACGCCTCGCGTTTCTGTTGGCGACCGAGCGCTTCGTATGCATCGGTCACCTTGCGGAAGATCACTTCCATCTTCGCTTTGAAGGAGCCGAGACGCTTGCCGTAATAGGAGTCGGGATGGAAGGTCTTAGAGAGCGCGAAATAGGCCTTGCGGATCTCGGAGCGGTCGGCGTCCATCACAACCCCGAGGAGCTCGTAGTGGTTCAGCCGGTCGGCCTGTTTGAAGGCCTGCAGGATCTTCTCCTGAAGCGCTTCGTCGATCTCCACATCCTCGATGAGCTGCGCGGCCGGTGGCGCGCTCGAGAGCTTGGCGCCAAACCATTCGACGATTCCCAACGAGATCAGCCGTTCGATCGATTCGGACACGAGCGCAGGTTCGAGCACCGTCAGGTCGGCGATGTCGTCGATGTTGAGGACCCCATCGACGCACGAGTGCACGAATGCCTCCTGCGGGCTCATGCTCTGCGCGCCTGCGTTCGCCCCTTCGATCTGTCGCGGAATTCTCTCCTCCGACATCGACTGTCTAGCTGCCCCCTATCTTCCTAGTCTAGCGTGGCGCATCGCTCGGCAGCCACTTCACCGGCACTAAACGATGAGCCACTCCAATAGAGCCTTCTGGGTGTGTAGCCGGTTCTCGGCTTCGTCCCAAACTCGGGACTGCCCACCATCGATGACCGCGGCGCTCACCTCTTCGCCGCGATGCGCTGGCAAGCAGTGGAGGAAGATCGCGTCCGAAGTCGCCCGATCCATGGCGGCCTGGTCGACGATGAAGCCGGCAAACGCGCCCTGTCGCTCCGGGGCCTCGTCCTCCTGCCCCATGCTCGCCCAGACGTCGGTGCTGACCACTGTGGCGCCATCCAAAGCCTCCTCGGGCCGATCGACGAGTCGAACCTTGGCGCCACGCCCACGCGCGTCGGCCAGGACCTGCTCATCTGGCTGGTATCCCGATGGGCAAGCGAGCACGAGCTCGAAGCCTGCAACTCCGGCCGACACGATCCAGGAGTGCGCCATGTTGTTGCCGTCGCCGATCCACGCCACGCGCGCGTCGTCGAGCGCCGGTCCGAAGCTCTGGCGGATCGTCATCATGTCCGCGAGCAGCTGAACGGGGTGAAATTTGTCCGAGAGCCCGTTGACGACGGGGATACTCGAGTAGCGCGCCAGCGCCTCGAGGCGATCGTGCCCAAAGGTCCGGTAAACCGTTGCATGAACGTATCGGCTCAGCATGCGGGCGGTGTCTTCGATCGGCTCGCCGCGCCCGAGCTGCGTGTCCCTCGAGTTCAGTGTCACGGGCTGCGCGCCGAGCTCGTGGATGCCCACTTCGAACGAGAGGCGCGTTCGCGTCGATGCTTTTTCAAACACGACCGCAATCGACTTTCCCTTTAGCGACTGTGGATGAGCAGGCGTGCCACGAAGGGCCTTCAGCTCTTCTGCCCGGTCGAGCACGACGAAAAGCTCTTCCCGGGTCAGGTCGGAAATCGTCAGGAAGTGTCGAGTCATGGCTTCCTCGGCGACTCGGCGAGAACCTGTGCCAAGATCGCAAGGCCTTCGTCGAGCTCGTCGCGGGTCACGTTGAGCGACGGTGAAATCCGGACGACGTTTCCGCCGGCGAGCGTGAGCAACAGCCCGGCCAAATGCACCGCCGCGATCGTTGCGCTGGGATCGACGTCGTCGGCCAAGACGATGCCCTGCAGCAAGCCGAGGCCCCGCGTACCCGCCGTAGTCTCGAGCTGCGCATCGAGCTCGGCAAGCCGTTCAGCCAGATACCCACCGAGGCGCCGTGAGTTTTCGATGAGCCCTTCTTCGTCGATGATGTGCAGCACGGCAAGGCCCGCGGCGCAGGCGAGTGGATTGCCGCCAAAGGTGCTCGCGTGGCTCCCGGGTGGAAGGCCTCCCGCAATTCGCTCGGTCACCGCCATGGCGCCGAGCGGAAACCCTCCGCCGATACCTTTGGCGAGCGAGCAGGCGTCCGGGATGGTATCGAACCATTCCTGCGCGAGGAATCGACCGGTCCGGCCGTATCCGGATTGGATTTCGTCGAAGAAGAGCAAGGCGCCCCGCTCGTCACAAATCCGACGCGCACCACGTGCGAACTCCTCGGTGCCGAGGATGATCCCGCCCTCCGCTTGAATCGGTTCGAAGATGACGGCCGCGGTTCGGCCGGTCACCGCCGCGTCGAGGGCAGCCAGATCATTGAAATCGACGAAGCTCACTCCCGGCACCAGAGGCTCCATGCCTTTGTGGTACTTGGCTTGCCCGGTCACCGACAGCGAGCCCATCGTCCGACCGTGGAAGCTATCGTGGGTCGACACGAATTCCGTTCGCTGCTGGTCGCCCCGGTCGTAGTGGTAGCGGCGCGCGAGCTTGAGCAAGGACTCGTTGGCTTCGGAGCCGCTGTTACAGAAGTAGACCTTGTCGAACGGAGTCCGCGCGCAAATCGACTCGGCTAGCTCGATGGCGCGATCGTTGTAGAAGACGTTCGACACGTGCATCAGGCGAGCTGCTTGCTCCGCGATTGCGGCGGCCAGCGTCGGGTGGCTATGCCCGACCGAAAGCACTGCAATCCCGCCGGAAAGGTCGAGATACTCGCGGCCGGAGGCGTCGGTCACACGACGGCCGCACCCATGCGTCAGAACGAAGGGGGCTGGCGCGTAGTTGCCGAGCTGAACCTTTTTGGCGGTTCGGAGCATGTCTTCCTGCCTGGTCATGCGGTGCCTTTTGGGAAGCTCGCGACATACCACCATTGCCCTGGGCCGTCGACCCTGGCTCTTCAGGCTCAGCGCGTGATCTCGGTGCCGATGCCTTTGTCGGTGAAGATTTCGAGGAGCACCGCGTGACGCACGCGCCCGTCGATGATGTGCGCCTTACGAACACCCCCGGCCAAGGCGCTCAACGCGCAGTCGACTTTCGGGATCATCCCGCCCTCGATGACGCCCTCGTGCTTGAGGGCGTCGATCTCCGAGGCGCTCAGCGAGCTCGCAACTTCGCCGTCCTTGCCGCGCACGCCTTCGATGTCGGTGAGCAGCATGAACTTACGGGCCGAAAGCGCCTCGGCGACCTTACCAGCGACCGTGTCGGCATTGACGTTGAGCGACCTGCCTTCCGCATCGACCGCCACGGGCGCAATCACCGGAATGAAGCCGTCATCGACGAGTCGGCGCAAGATGTCTGGGTTGACCTGCGTGACCGCCCCGACGCGGCCCGGGTCGACCCACTTCCCGCTCTTGGTTTGCATTTGGTCGACCTTCTTGGCGCGAAGGAAGGCGTCGTCTTTGCCTGTGAGCCCGATCGGCCGACCGCCATGACTTGCAATGAGCGAAACGATCTCCGAATTGAGCTTGCCACCGAGGACCATCTCGACGACTTCCATGGTGTGCTCGTCGGTTACACGGAGCCCTTCGAGGCGCTCCGAGACCACGCCCAGTGCCTTGAGCATCTGGTCGATCTGCGGTCCTCCCCCGTGCACCACGACCGGATGAAGCCCGACGTACTTCATCAACACCACGTCGCGCGCAAAGCTATCTCGCAACGCCGGATCGACCATCGCGTGGCCGCCGTACTTGATGACGAAGATCGCCCCATGGAAGCTCCGAATGTACGGGAGCGCCTCTTGCAGGGTCGCGGCTTTCTGGATCAGGTCGTCCACGGGGGGCCTATAGCATACCGGAGAGCGCTTCGATTCTCCGCGATGCCTTGGACAAGACCCACGCTCACCGGTGAGCTAGAGACGGTGCATGGATACGACCAAGCCACGAGTCGTGATCGTTGGGGGCGGGTTCGCAGGGGTTGCCGCCACGAGAGCGCTACGGCGCGCGGAGGCCAACGTCGTGGTCATCGACAAGCACAACCACCACTTGTTTCAGCCGCTCCTCTATCAGGTGGCGACGGCCGCGTTGCACCCTGGGGCCATCGCCTCACCGATTCGAAATGTCCTGAGTAAGCAGGCGAATTGCCGAGTGCTCATGAAGGAAGTCGACGGGGTCGATGTGGCTGCCCAGACGATCATGCTCGGGGGCGAACCCTATACGTACGACTATCTGGTGCTCGCGACCGGTCTCGAGACCAACTACTTCGGCAATGACCAGTGGAAGAAGTACGCACCTGGGCTCAAAACCATCGATGAAGCGATCGACGTGCGAGCGCGTTTCCTGCTCGCCTTCGAGCAGGCGGAGTTCGAGCAGGACCAGGCCGCCAAGCGGGCGGCTCTGACTTTCGCCATCGTCGGGGCGGGCCCGACGGGCGTCGAGATGGCCGGATCGCTCGCCGAAATCGCCGAAACGGTGAGAAAGGACTTTCGCTCGATCGACACGAGGACGGCTCGAATCATCGTGCTCGACTTCGCAGACCGTGTCCTGACCCCGTATCACCCCGACTTGTCTGAACGTGCGAAGCGGGACCTCGAAAGCCTCGGCGTCGAGGTCTTGCTCCGGACACGGGTCACCAACGTCGATGACAAAGGGCTCACCGCGCAGACGCCGAACGGGGAAATTCGGATCGACGCCAACAACGTGATCTGGGCCGCCGGCGTGAAAGGAGGCCCGCTCGGAGAGGCGCTGGGCGCCGAGCTCGATCGTTCCGGCCGCGTGATCGTGGGCGAGGATCTCACCATCCCCGGGCATCCCAACGTTTTCATCACGGGCGATCTGGCACTTCGAGTCGAGCCAGTCACCGGTAAATCGGTGCCCGCGGTTGCTCAGGGCGCGATTCAAGGTGGCAAGTACGCCGGCAAGATAATTGCCGCCGAGATCAAGGCTCTCGACAGAGGCGAGCCGGCTCCGGAACGCAAAGCGTTTCACTACCAAGATCGAGGCTCGATGGCGATCATCGGACGCAACCGCGCGATCGTGGAGACCGGCAAGCTACGCTTCGCTGGATACCTTGCGTTCTTGATGTGGGCGCTGATCCACATCTTGTTCCTGATCGATTTCCGCACGAAGCTGGTCGTCTTCGTCGAGTGGGTCTGGCTCTACTTCACCGGAGGCCGCGGCGCGCGTCTGATCACGGGCGACGACCGGATGCCCAAGATCATCAAGGCCCCCCCGGACTTTCGCATCGCGGCCCGCGAATCGAAGCCGCACGCCGACATCTCCGACTAGGTGGCCGCGCTCTGCAGGCGACTCAGCGTTTCGAGGTCGTCCACGATCTGGCGGAGATTCTCGACGAATGCCTTTCGTCTTTCGTGAAGCTCCCGCCCAGTGCCCGAAAGCAGGCCTCGGTGACCGGCAAGCGTCAAGGCATTGCGGAAGAGCTCGAGGGTCACCGACTCTGGGCTGTGGAGCTTTGCCTGCAAGACCTGCTGTTGGCCAAAGCCAAGGCAGCCCTCGAGGAGCAAGCCCTCGTCGACTTCACGATCATGCGGCCAACGCGCCAGCTGGTCCGCAACCACGCGATAGGCGTCGAAGAACGGGCGGAGGATCAGGTGTGCGAGGTGCGGCCGGGAGCGCTCGAACCAACGTTCGAGTTGCTCCCGAGTCACCACCGGCTCTCGTACCTGCTGTCCCTCCCAATCGGGATCGAAGAGGGCGACTTCGGCCCGCAGCTCCTCGTTGAACTCGGCACGTGACGCAAAGAAGAACTCGAATTTGAGAAGCTGCCTCAGGCTGATCGCGTAGTTCCAGATCGACTCGCGCAAGTCACCGACACAATGTTCGCGGGCCATGAAGGTCGCGAGCTCGGCGATCGCGCGATTGACCAAGAGGTGGATGAGGGTGTTGCGATAAAACGCTGCGACCAGATGCTGCTCCGGCGCGATGTACCAAACGGTCTGGTCGCCGCCGGTGAATCGGTTCAGCACGCCGGATTCGGTGAGCTTATCGAGCGTGCTTGTGATCCACCCCGCATCTTCGAGCTGCGCGCCCAGGGTAGTTGGAGTCGTCGGGTGGTCTCTGAGATAGCCCAGGATGGGCGCCAAGGCCTCGAGCGTCTCGCCGAGCGTGAGCGCGCGCTCGGCGCCCAAGAGAGCGAAGGTGACGATCGCCGTCGGGATGGCCGGGGTCGCACGATTGATCCGGTGGCACACCTCGACCGCGAAACGCTCGACTTCCTTCCCTTTGGCGCGAGGATCGCGCTCGATCTCCCTGAGGTGCGCCCGCATCCCGATCGGTTCTCCAAAATCGATTCGAACCCCGCTCATGCGGCCTGGCTGCGTTCTCGCCAACCTCAGCAGCCAGGCGATGCCCTCGGGTTTCTTGTTTCCACCGAGGGCCTCGGCAGTCATCGAGGCCACCTCCGCGAGCTGCTCGTACACGACCGACACGGGAACCACCATGGCGTCCGGGCCCTCGCTGGCACGAACCGCGTCGACCACGTATCGCAACGCGCCATAGCGAGGCGGGCGAAGCTTTCCGGTCCGGCTCCGGCCGCCTTCGATCGACCAACTCAAGTTCTGCCCCGTTTCGACGAGGTGCCCGAGGTAGGAGCGAAGCGCAAAGCGGTACACCGGATTGTCGTGCGTGTCCCGGCGAATGTAGAGAACGCCGGCGCGACGCAGAATTGGCCCGATCGGCCAGAAGTCGAGGTTGTCGCCACCGAGGACGTACGCCGGTTTGATGCCGGCCTCTTGGGCGACCTGCTCCAGATAGAACATGTCGAGGTAGGAGCGGTGGGACGGAAGCCAGATGATTGCATGCTCCTTGTCCAGCTCCCGCAACGTGGCCAATGACTCGCGGTCGACGTCGATCCGGTAGCGACGCGAGAGAACCGCACCGATTCCTCGGTAGGCAGCCGTTGCCGCGGCATCATGCCGAGCGATCATCTCGCCGAACGCGCGTATGGCGAGCCTCTCGAGTTTCGGCAGCGGCTCTTGGAGCTCCTCGCTGAGCTTCACGAGCCCGCTGTGAAAGCGCTCGACCTGCATGATCTTTGCAATGATCGCCTCCACGACTAGGTTCCTTTGGACGACTCGTCGAGGATCGCAATGTAGCTGTTGCGGACTTTGCGGATTTCATCGTCGAGCGTGTCGTGCGTCCATGATGAGGTGTCGACGGGAGAGAGGATCACTGCTTCGACGACCGCCGGGCGCACCACGAGAGCCCCTTTGGGTAGTGCGTCGAGGACGTTGCGAAACACCACTGGAACGATCGGCACACCTGCGTCCATGGCCAAGTGGAATGCGCCCTTCTTGAACCGGCCAACGGCTGTCGTGGTCGAGCGGGTGCCTTCGGGGGCAATGATCAAGGAGCGCCCGTGGCGAAGGGCTTCCACCGCCGGCCCGAGGGACTCAATCGCCTTGGCGGTGTTCGAGCGATCGACGAACACCGCGCCGGCGGCCCTGAACAGGGGGCCAAAGATCGGGTTGTGACGAAGCTCTTGCTTGGCGATTCCGGTGAAATCTCGACGCAGAAGCTTGAGCATCAAGACCAGCTCGAGCCCGCTTTGATGATTGAAGATGAACACGGCAGGACGATGCGACCAGAGGTGCTCCTGGCCCTCGACCCGCAGGTCAATCCCCGCGGCCGACGTGGCCAGATCTCCCCAGACCGACCCCATCACGTTGATCGCTTCGCGCTTCGAGCGGTTGAGGAGCCCTGCAGCCACGCCGAACCCCACCGAAGGCGCGAGGCTCCCATAGAGCAGCCCGGTGCGAACGATGTCACCCATCGTCGGCCTGCCGCGACTGGTGAAGCGGCGCACGGGCCATTGCCGCTCTTTCGCGATCTGCGCGAGCTTTCGATTCGGATTCAACGGACGCGGACGGCCCACGATGTCGAAAAGCGGCAGGTCCTCGTGACTGTCGGAATAGAAGTAGCTCTCCTCGAGATCGAGGTCGTACTTCACTGCGAGGCTCCGCCCGGCTATCGCCTTTCCTTCGCCGTAGCAGGTCGGCTTCACCACTTTGCCGTTTAGGATTCCATCTTCGACGCCGAGCCGGGTGTAGAGGAGATGCTCGATTCCCAACTCGCGCGCGACCGGCTCGGCTTGGTAGCGGGTTGCCGAGGTGATGATCGCCACGGTATGGCCCATGTCCTGGTGCGCTCTCACCAACGCGCGCGACTCCGGATAGATCTCGGTCACCAGGTGGTTCTCGAAGACACGCTGTCCTGCCTCTTCGAGCACGCTCTCGGCCATCCCGCGATAGACCGCTGAAGTGGCGGTGACGAACGCCGAGAATCCGGTTCGCCCCATCGTGAACGAAAGGGTGGCCCGGAGGGAATCCGCCAGGTCTCTGGGCGTCAGCCTACCCGTCGCGAACTGGTCGCGCGTAAACGGCGTCGCGGAGAAGCCCGCGAAAAGGGTCTGATCGAGGTCGAAGAACGCCCCTATCCCCGGGCCCGACGGCCCGGTTCGAATCTCCTGGGTGAGCTGTTGGTGGAGGGTCATGGGAGCCGGCAAGCATACCGCAACTCGCTTCAATTCTGTCGGTTGGCGATGGGACTAGGCCGCTTTTTCTTCGAGCAACTCTTCCGCACTGGGAGAAAACCTGGGGATCCTGGGCGCTGAGAACGATTTCATGGCGACTGTGGTAATAGTCATGCGCCCAGATGTACACCAAGAGAAACTACTCGCTCAAAGACATGGCGTGGTGGACTCGGCAGGACACCGTCCTCTTGCTGATGGTCGCGCTGGTACCTGTCATCCTCTACGAAGTGCTCGATCAAAGGTGGCTGCATTTGCCTTGGCTGCCCATCGCACTCATCGGTACGGCCGTCGCGTTCATCATCAGCTTCCAAAACAACGCGAGCTACGACCGTGTGTGGGAGGCGCGAAAGATCTGGGGCGGCATCGTCAACACTTCGAGAGCCTGGGGCATCGTGGTCAACGACTTCATCACGAAAGACTTCACCCCGGAGAACGTCAGCGACACCGAGCTCGACGCAGTCCGCGAAGAGTTGATCTTCCGTCACATCGCCTGGCTCACCGCCCTGCGGCACGCCATGAGGCAGCCCCGCCCATGGGAGCACTCGATGCTGCACCCCTCCAATAAGGAGTGGGGAGACGCGATTGGCATCCGTGAGCAGAACCACTCTCTCGAAGAAGAGCTCGAGGCCTACCTTTCGAAGGACCAGCTCGACTATGTGCTTTCCAAATCGAACAAATCGACCCAACTGATTTCGCTTCAGTCGAAACAGCTACGCCAGCTTCGAACGCGTGGCTTGATCGAGGACTTCCGGCACATGGAAATGGAAAACATCTTGGTCGAGCTGTACGCGCTCCAGGGGAAGTCGGAACGGATCAAGAACTTCCCCTACCCGCGGCAGTACGCGACCCTGAACTCGTTCTTCCTGTGGATCTTCGTGCTCCTGCTGCCGTTTGGCGTGATGTTTGAGTTCGACAAAATCGGCTTCTCGCTGAGCGACACGTATCCAATCATCGGTTCGAATTTCGTTTGGCTGAGCGTGCCGTTTAGCGTTCTCGTCATGTGGGTCTTCCACACCATGGAGAGGATCGGCCGGGTCAGCGAGAACCCATTCGAGGGCACCCCCAACGACGTGCCCATTACGACGATTTCGCGGGGCATCGAAATCGACCTGCGCGAAATGCTGGACGAGGACCCCGCCACGATCCCGCCTCCGATCGAGGCGAAACACCATACTCAGACTTGAGGGAAGCATGAGCAAATACGACGAGGTTTTTGAGAACAACCGCCGATGGGTCGAGCAGAGTACAGAAAGCGATCCGGAGTTCTTCCGGCGGCTCGCCACCGCGCAGGACCCGGACTTCTTGTTCATTGGATGCTCCGATAGCCGCGTCCCTGCGAACCAAATCATGGGACTCGACCCAGGGCAGGTGTTCGTCCATCGCAACATCGCCAATCTGGTCGTCGGCACCGACATCAATGCGCAGTCGGTCATCGAGTATGCGGTGGGAACCCTAGATGTCGAAGACATCGTGGTCTGCGGGCACTACGGTTGCGGTGGCGTCGCCGCAGCCATGCAGCCGGCCGACCTCGGCCTGCTCAACGGTTGGCTTCGAGAAATCCGAGACGTCTACCGCATCTACCAAGAAGAGCTCGACGGAATCGAAGACCAGGATGCCCGTTACCGCCGGCTCATCGAGCTCAACATCCAAGAGCAGTGTGTCAATGTCATCAAGACCGCCGTGGTTCAGAAGAGCTACGTTCGAACCGGTCACCCCCGGGTGCACGGCTGGGTGTACGACATTTCGAATGGGCTGCTGCGCGACCTGGAAATTCCATTCGATGAGATCCTCGGGAAGATCCAGAAGATCTACGACCTCGGGGCGAAGTAGGCAGTCGGTGCCCGGAGGCAGGTCAGAGGATGTACCTCGCCAGGTCTTGGTCAGCGAGAATCGGATCCAGCGCGGCCTTTACGCGACCCACGTCCACCACGTACTTCGATTGCGCGCGCTCGGACGCGTCGTAGGAGAGCTCTTCGAGGAGCGCTTCCATGATCGTATAGAGGCGACGGGCGCCGATGTTCTCGGCCCGTCGATTCGCCTCCGCGGCGTAGCCAGCTAGCTCCTCGATCGCCGCGGGCTCGAAGACAACCTCGATGCCCTCGGTCGCCATCAGCGCCTGATACTGCTTAGTCAGCGCGTTCTTGGGCTCGCTGAGAATCCTGATGAAGTCTTCCCTCTCGAGCGAGTCGAGCTCGACTCGGATCGGGAAGCGGCCTTGAAGCTCGGGAATCAGGTCCGAAACCTTCGACACGTGAAACGCGCCTGCCGCAATGAACAGGATGTGATCGGTGTTTACCGAGCCGTACTTCGTGCTCACTGTCGAGCCTTCGACGATCGGGAGCAGGTCGCGCTGCACGCCTTCCCTCGACACGTCAGGGCCGCCGTGGCTGCGATCAGAGCTCACCTTGTCGATCTCGTCCAAGAACACGATGCCCGCCTGTTCGGTGCGTTGCACCGCGTCTCGCTGCACCTTGTCGTGGTCGATGAGCTTCTTGGCTTCTTGCTGCTTGAGAACCTCCAGCGCCTCGGGAACCTTCAGGCGGCGGCGCTTCGTCCGCCCTTTGAAGCCCGGCATCTGCGACATCATGTCCTGCAGGTTCACCTCTTCGGTGCCCTGAGCCCCGAAGATCGTCATGAAGGGATTGTTGGTGTCGGTGACATCGAGCTCGACCTCGGCATCGTCCAACTGCCCACTGCGAAGCTGCTGCCGAATGTCGTTGACCTCGCTATCCGAGTAGAACGGCTGCTGCTGCTGCGCCTGCTGCGGCGTGATCTGGAAGCTCAAGGGCCCAAACTGGTGGGTTTGCGGACTCGGCTCCGCGTGCTGTGGCTGGGCGGGCGGCCGTCGGGCGGCCAGGACCATCTTGGCGAGCCGCTCTTCAGCGGCGTCTTGCGCTCGTGTCTGCACGGACTCGAGAGCCTCCTTCTCGCAGATCTGAATCGCGTTTTCGACGAGGTCGCGAATCATGGACTCGACGTCTCTCCCGACGTAGCCCACCTCGGTGAACTTCGAGGCTTCGACCTTCACGAAGGGCGCGCGCGCAAGCTTGGCAAGCCGACGCGCGATTTCGGTCTTACCGACGCCGGTGGGCCCGATCATGATGATGTTGCGCGGTGCGATTTCGTCCCGGAGGTCGCTCGTCACTTGTTGGCGGCGCCAGCGGTTTCGGAGCGCGATGGCGACGGCACGCTTGGCCTTGTGTTGCCCGATGATGTACCGGTCCAGCTCGCCAACTGTTTCGCGCGGGGTAAAGTTCCCTAGCGTCATCCGCTCATCTCCTCGACGATGATCTCGTCGTTCGTGTAGATGCAAATCTCCGCTGCGATTTCGAGCGCTCGGCGCGCGATCTCGCTGGCGGGCAAGTCGCTGTTGCGCATCAGGGCGCGCGCGGCGGCCAAGGCATAGGACCCGCCTGAGCCAATCGCGATCACACCCTCGTCGGGCTCGATGACGTCGCCCGTGCCGCTGATCAACAAAGTCGATTCGGCGTTCATCACGACCAGCATCGCTTCGAGCCGACGCAGATACCGATCGGTCCGCCAATCCTTGGCAAGCTCGACCGCGGCGCGCTGCAGACTACCCCGATGCTCTTTGAGCTTCGCCTCGAACCGGTCGAGCAGCGTAAACGCATCAGCGGTCGCTCCGGCAAAGCCGGCCACGACCTTTCCTTCGGCGATGCGCCGGACCTTCCTGGCCTGGCCCTTCATGACCGTCTGTCCGAACGACACCTGCCCATCGCCCGCCATGGCGGCTTGGCCGTCCCGGCGAACGGCAACGATGGTGGTGGAACGAAAAACGGGCGGGTCAGGCTGATTCATCTTCTGTCGAAGGAACCTAAGTCGGCCTTTTGGGCTGTCAACCGCCGCCGGGTTTGTCCTTCGCAAGCGGGTGGGCGCGATCGTAGACCTCCATCAGGCGATCGACGCTGACGTGCGTGTATCGTTGGGTCGTCGACAAGCTCGAGTGTCCGAGCAGCTCCTGAATCGAGCGGAGGTCAGCGCCCGCATCCAGCAGATGCGTGGCGCACGTATGCCGCATCGCATGGGGATGAAGGTCGCCTCGCCCTGCCCCGAGCGTCCCGTGGCGCCGAACGATGTTCTGCACCTGTCGAACGGTCAGACGCTGACCGTTCCGCGAAAGCCAGAGCGCATCGGAATCGCCTTGTTTGGCCTTCACCAGCAGGCTTCGCCGCGCGGGCAAATAGACTTGAAGCGCTTCGACCGAAGACTTTCCAAGCGGAACGATGCGCTCCTTGCCGCCCTTGCCCAGCACCCGGACCGACGATTCGGTGAAGTCGCAATGGTCCAAGTTCATCCCCGCAAGCTCGCCCACGCGCACCCCCGTTCCGTAAAGCGTCTCGAGCAAGGCCTGGTCGCGCGCCATGAGCGGCTTGGCGCGCTTCTCTTCCTTTGGAGGCGCATCCATCACGCGAAACGCTTGCTCGACCGTGAGAAACCGAGGCAGCGACTTTGGGATTTTCGGCGAACGCAATCCCGACGCCGGATTCTGGTCGATGATATGGCGCTTCAGGAGAAACTTGAAGAACGAACGAATCGCGCTCACCTTCTTCTTCATCGTGCTGGCCTGATTGGAGCGGAACAAGCTGCCCAAAAACCCTCTCAGCGCCACGATGTCGAGCTCACGCGCATCGAGAGGCAGCCCCTGCTCGCGCAAGAAGTCACGAAAGCTCCGCAGGTCGCGGATGTAGGTTTCGACGGTGCGCGCCGAGCTCCTGCGCTCATCCGCCAGGTATTGAGCGAAGGCGTCGATCTGTTGTTCGATCGGATCGGTTGCGCTCATCGTTGGACTCTACCACGTCGCTCAGCCAGGCCCCGAGATCCTGCAAGGCGCGCTCCGACTGCGCGTCACGCCGAGCACGCTTGTTCAGCCGTCGCCCTTCGACCGGTGGGACCATGCTGAACATCACGTTGGACGGTTGGAAGTCGTCGTTGGGCTCCCGCAGGTGTCCAACCATCCCCCCGAGCATCGTCGTGGCCGGCGGAAACGAAAACTCGAGCCCGCGCGCCTCGTGCGCCAGCTTCATTCCAAGGAGCATCCCGCAGGCGGAGCTCTCGACATAACCCTCCACCCCGCTGATCTGACCGGCAAGATAGACACCCGGCCGCGATCGGAGCGCCAAGTCGTCGTCGAGCACGGCAGGCGAGTTCACGAAGGTGTTGCGGTGAATGCTACCAAGCCTCTCGAACTCGGCATTCTCCAATCCGGGAATCATTCGAAAGACACGCTTTTGTTCGGGCCAGGTCATCCGGGTTTGGAAGCCGACCATGTTGAAGGCGGTCCCGGCTTCGTCTTCTTGGCGCAGTTGCACCGCAGCATGCGGCCAGCGACCGGTGCGCGGGTCGGTGAGCCCTACCGGTTTCATGCAGCCAAAGGAAAGCGTTTTGTGGCCCCTCGCAGCCATGACCTCGATGGGAAGGCAGCCCTCGAAGTATCGAACGTTCTCGAACTCACGCGGCGTTACCTTCTCGGCCTCGAGGATGGCTTGCACGAACGCGTCGTACTCCTCTTCGTTGAGCGGACAGTTGACGTAGGCGGCGTCTCCACCCTTGTCGTAGCGTGAAGCCCGAAACGCCCGGTCGAAGTTGATCGAATCGGCCGAGATGATCGGTGCGATCGCGTCGTAGTAGGCCAGGTGCTCGGCGCCCACCGCCAGGGCGATGTCGTCTGCGAGGCCCCCGGAAGTGAGCGGCCCCGTTGCGATGACCACGGGCCGCTCTTCGGGAATCCGATCGACGACTTCATGAACCACCTCGATGAGAGGGTGCCCTTCGACGCGGCGTGTGATCTCGGCGCTGAATTTCTCGCGGTCGACGGCGAAAGCCCCACCTGCGGGCACCTCATGCAGCGCCCCCACCTCCATGACCAGCGAGCCTGCGCGGCGCATCTCTTCCTTGAGCAGCCCGACGGCATTGTGCAAGGCCGCGCCCCGAAACGAGTTGGAGCAAACCAGCTCCGCCATCTGGTCCGAATGCTGGGCCGGAGTGCGAGACCTTGGCTTCTGCTCGATCAGACGGACCGAGACGCTGCGCTCCGCCAACTGCCAAGCGCACTCCGTGCCAGCGAGGCCCGCACCGATGACGACCAGATCTGCCACCGCCGAACCTCAGCCCGCCGCGGAGCCAGCCGCCGGCGGTGACTCTTCCGACTCGACCTCTTCGAGCAGCTCGGATGGATCGTAGCTTCGCTCGAAGTCGCAGGTCTCGTTGACGCACTTGAGCTTCGGGTTCTTCTTGCCGCCCATCGCGACCAGGAAGTCGCTCCCGCAGGTCGGGCACTTCTGCCCAATCGGCTTTTGCCAAACGCGGAAATCACAGGGCTCTTCGGAACGGTAATTGGTGCAGCCGTAAAATGGGCGCCCGCGGCCCTTGGGCTTGATTGGAACGATGTCGCCCGTTTTGCACTTGGGGCACTTGTAACCGAGCGGCACCGCGCGGGTGTGCTTGCACTCCGGGTACTTGGAGCAGCCCAGGAACCAACCGTTGCGGCCCCAGCGCTTCGTCATCTTTGCGCCGCACTCTTGGCAATCGTACTCGGTGAGCTCCGGCTCTTTGGGCTCTTCGATTTCGCCGTCGGGGCCGATGTTGAGCGTGTAGCGGCACTCCGGGTACTTGGTGCAGCCGATGAACGGACCGTTGCGGCCCCAGCGCCTCACCAGCGGGTCACCGGACTC
>JBARTN010000140.1:0-6958 GCA_049645265.1 Polyangiales bacterium | reverse complement strand
AGAGCTCGGACTCACGCCGCTTCAGTCCAGAGTGCGCGATCGTGAGAAAGTGCCGCAGAGGGCGGCGGACCACGAAGCTCACCACGGGGTCGACAGCTTTGCTCGCTGGGCCAGAAAGCAGCTAGGTCCCGCACTTCAAGCCCGGGAGTTGCGAAGCTGGGACGACCTGCATGAAGTGTGCGCCAGTCTTGGCGTGGTGCTTCGGCCGCATGGCAACGGCCTCGTCTTCCAGGACGTTGAGCGGGGCGTCCGTGTGAAGGCGTCATTTGTGGACCGCGAGCTCAGCAAGTCGCGCCTCTGCCAACGGTTCGGGGCCTTCCAGCCAGCGCCCGCGCATCAGCTGGAAGCTGCAAGAACTGCGTCCCGACGATACTCCCCCATCCCGGCCATCGCGCCTCACAGCTTGTGCAAGGAGTATGAGCAGTGTCTCGACCGGGCCCGTCGACGGCGGCAACAAGCCTGGAGCAGCTACCGAGACAGCGCCTCCCGCGAGCGTCGGCGGCTCAAAGAGAAGTATCGGAACCAGCGAGGCCTCCTTGCTGCCCTACCCGTATCTAGCCGCGACCGAAGACGGCTTTCACAACAACTGGGGCGTCGCCAAGCCATCGAATCCCGGGCTCTCAAGCGGAAGCTCGCAGTCCAACGGAGAGCGATTCAGAAGACTCCGCATCCTGGCACATGGCGTCATTTTGTCGCTAGTCGAGCCGCACACCGCGATGCCCGTGCGATTCGACTTCTACAGCGACCAGAGCGGGAGCGAGGCCGTTCCGACCAAGAAAGAGAATTGTGAGATGCGAGGAGACGGAGTGGAGACGCAGATACGCGATCCAAAGGCGGTCTAGGGTGCGCCGCAAGTCGACATAACAAGCTAGTACCGCGCAATTCGGCTTTCCACATGAGCCCGATGGGCTAAGAGGTAGCGCGGCAAAGGGTGAACGAGTTGAGTGACTAGGGGCATGCCACGCCGTCGTCGACGGCGTGCCATCGCACGTAGCTGAAGCATCCACTCGGCTGGCTCGTCCTGGCGCTGGGGCACCAGTCGGTGAACTGGATGTCCCAGAGCTCGTCATCATCGGTGGTGTGGAGGCAGCTGTGGACACCGACGATGTGTCTTGGCACTCCCTTACAGGCGAACTCTTCGCTCAAGAAGATCACGAAGTCTGCGGGCGCGGTCGAAGCACACGGTGCGCGCACCCATTCGGTGAGGGTAGGAAAGGCGGGGCGCACAAGAATGTCGATTAGGCAGACGCCGCTCAGGGCGGCCTGGCTTTCTTGGAGGCTATTGTAGAGCGATCGCTCATCTCCGCGCGCGAGGCAGACGCCGGGGCTCACACAGTCGACGACGGCCGTCTGCCCGGGTGGTTTGCTGAACGCCACCGTGTCGCATTCGCAGCGGTGGGATTTCGCGCCCGTCTTGCGGCAGGTTGCCCCAACCCCGCAAGGGTCTGAGTCGCACGGGTCGGGCAGGACACAGATCCCGGTACCAACCTCGTTCACCCAGCCCTCAGGGCAAGCACATGTCGTGTCGCACGTCGCCCCGGCCACGCCGCATGCATCCGTGTCCACGACGGTTCGCTCATAGGCGAAGCTGCTTGCGGAAACCCTACCCCAATCCGAAAAGACCACGTCGTAGAAGAGGTTCTCGTTCTTAAGCCATAGGCACAGGTCTGCGGCGACGATTTTTCCGCCGATGCCGGTGCCCGTGCCGCCACCGACGCCGCCTGAGAATAGAGCGGTTAGCGTCTTGAAGTCATCCGGAGTAGCAGCAGCGCAGGTCGATAGCGCCCACAGCGTGCCCTCAGGTGACACCGCGGCATTGGCGGCGAGCTCGCTTGCCGAGTTGTAAATCTCCTTCACTCGACCCCTCTTGAGACACACCCCGGGTACGATGCAGTCGGGCGCCGCGTCGAAGGACGTGTACTCAAACGTCACGGTGCCCGAGGAGGCGCACGGGTCCTTGCCGCCGGTGCCCCCAGTCCCAGCAGACCCACCTGTTCCCGCAGACCCGCCCGTGCCAGCCGTTCCGCCTGTGCCAGCGGACCCGCCCGTTCCAGCAGTTCCGCCCGTTCCAGCAGCTCCGCCCGCGCCAGCGGATCCTCCGGAGCCGCCCGGGCCCCCATTCGTCTCCGAGCATCCGCCCAGAACAACCAGCACCGCCAAGAAGATGTATCCACAATAAGCGCGATTCATAGGGCCCTCGTTCGAAGCCCTTTATAGCAGGCTTTTTGTCATCGCCGTATCTGGGAACTCAGATCGCCCACAGCGAGGGTTTCCGCGAAGGTGGCCTTGACCCGCGCCTCGATGACGGTCGATGATTGCCCGAGTGGACCACACGGCTCAAGACCGCCTTCGCACTGCGCTCGTCGGCGAAATGGCCCTCAGCCTAGCGAATCAAGTCTTCGAGGCATGTGCCGAGCGTGGCATCGTGGTGATGCCATTGAAGGGCGTGCTCTTGCTGGGCAGGTGGCCTGCTTTGCGGGGGCGGCGGGATCTCGTCGACATCGATCTTCTGGTCCGTAGCTCGGACCTCGAGGCTTTGACCCTCGTGTTGCACGCGCTGGGCTTCGAAGCGACCGTGAGCTCAACCGCGGGAAGCACGTTTGCCAGCGATTCCTGGCCGCTTAGCATCGACGTGCACCGGCATCTCTTTCCACACGGCCTGTTTCGCATGTCGACGGGTGGCGTCGTCTCCCGGGCAGAGACAGAGGCTTCGCTTTTCGCAGCGCCTGTCGCGCTGATGTCTGATGAAGATGTTTTCGCCCATTTGATCGGGCATTTTGTCAAGGGACGCGGCACATTCCGCCGGGACACGAGCCTCGACGACATCCGATGGCTACTCGGGGAACGCGTCTATCGACTTGGAGACGCAGATGCGCTGGGACGCCATTTTCGGGCCTTGGGCCTGCACCGTGCCGCTGGCTATGTGCTTGGGCACGAGTCGTTTCGCGATGAGCCGATCGCATGCGCCGCGGTTCGATCATTGGAGCTCTCGCGGTGGGACCGTCTGGCGATCGCGGTTGCGCGTCTGGACACGAGGGCGAACGCAGGCTCGCCTCGATGGTGGACACCACATCTGTTGGATCGCTCCTTCGTAGCAGGTTCGCGTTCGCTCGTTGCGCACGCGGACGAGGCTGCGCGCCGCCTAGTGACGCATTTCAGGAGGCGTCGGGGATCAAAGTGGCGTACGGGCTCGAAGACTGAAGCGACACAACGAGTCGCCGATTCAACGCCTTCGCGTGTTGATCGAGCTCTTCGGGCGTAGGCCGCACCAGGAAGCCACCCCATGGCAGGTAGTAGGTCCCATTCGTAGAGGCCTTGGCGTTTGGCTCAAAGATGCTCAGGAGAATCGGGCCCTCGGGTGCAATTTGGTCGCACGCACGAAGCAACTCCAATCGGTCCGCGCGCTGAAGCACGTGGCCGAAACTACCCCAGCCCAGCAGCACGGCATCGAACCTTGTTTCGTTTCCGAGTCGCAGCCGCCCGCTCTCGCCACGGAGCGCCGTCGCAATGAGATCCTCGTAGCTCGCTTGGTCGACAAACTCCGAGCCGACTTTGATCTGACAGAGCTGAAAAGCGGACGCAGAGGGCTCAAACGCATGAACCTGATAGCCGAGCTCTCGAAGAGCGGAAGCTTCCCGCCCCGCACCGGCCGCACCGATTAGGACCGAGGCTGGAGGAGGGGGCAAGCGCCGTTCGAACCATTGCTGCTCCCATTCGTAGAGCCCGTCATGATCGTTGTCCGGGCGAAACGAGGCGTCGTAGAGGTCGATCGAGAGCGCTTCCTTCTCGGCGTCACGAAGCAGTCCGTTCAAGATAGCTCCGGTCCAGACGGTGACCGCACTCTCGATTCGGCGCGCGAGGTACTGAACTTTGCGACTCTGCCGTGCCCAGCCTCTAAGCAAGCGATATCGTACGCTTGGGTTACCTCGTTTCATGTCGTTGCAATCAAATCGATGAGCTCTTCTGGGTGGCGCCATGACGCGCGCCAAGTCCGGCCTACGCCGACCAGCGCGCCCAAAGACATCGTGGGCTCCAAAAACGCGGCCTCGGTCCAATACTTCAGGCCGACACTCGCGGGGACGTGCGATAGCGTCGTATCTGTACCGCGCTCTACGCTAACGAAACGCACCTCGCGCGCAGGACAGGCGACGCGCTGCAAGGCGTCGCCGCTTACGGCGTAGTACGGTGGTGCAAGGTCTTCTTGCGACTCCACCGCGTCTTGATCGGTATCGAGGCCGACGAGATAGTCCGGGCAGGGCGTACCCGGTTCTGTCGGATCAAAGCGAATCGCGCGCGGCCACCCCCACACATGCTGGCCGTCCGTGACCACGAACTCATCGGAAAAATACTTCCACCCGCGCCGAACGGCCGCGAGTGCAAGCGAGCTCTTCCCGGCGCCAGACGGCCCGGAGAAAACGACAGTCGCCGCATCCGACACCAGCGCTGCCCCGTGAAATACTCCAAACTGGCCTCGGTGCTTCGCGAGCGCCACGCGATAGAGCCAGTGCTCGAAACCAGCCACCAGATCTTCGACGATACCGCCTTCCCAGACCACTTCGCCGTCCACGAGGATTCGAGGTGATGCATCGGCGATTACTTCAATGTCGCAGCTGGCCTCGGTTGGCAGCATCGGCAGCTTTGCAGCGGACCAGTGACGTTGCAGGTAACGATTCGTCCTCGTGCAGCAGCTTTGTACGCGAACACGCAGGCCGGAGAGAAAGATCTCGTGCTGCTCTAGGTTGCCTCTTGCCATGCGATGAGTTCTCGTTGCTCCAGCTGGTCGAGGAACGTGAGCACGTCACGGGTCACCGTCGCACGCTCCGCCTCGACGTGGTTCAGGATTTCGGCGGTAATCTCGTCAATTGATCGTTTGCCGTCGATCATCAGCCAAACGCCGGCGGCGATATCGTTCAACACGAGCAATTGCGGACCGCTGCCGTCGTAGATCACGACTTCGTCGGTGTCGGTGACCTCATGCGTGAGTGTGTCCTTGCGCTTGGGCACGCGTCGATCGGAAACATCAGGCATTGCAGCTTCCATCGAGCAATATGGATCGGGCCTGACACTCCCAGCAGGAGAGCTTTTCACCCCATCGTGCGCGGGCCTGCAGCAGGTTCTTCCCTTGGGGGGCAATCGGCTCTGCAGACGTGAGAATCGCCTCGAGGCTGGTGTCGTAGATCGATCCGAGTGGCAGGTGCCGGCTGAAGATGCACGGATAGACTTGGCCGTCGTAGCTCACCGCGGCCGATCCGCCGAAGTTTCGCGGCCGTGCGCTCTCGACGCCGCCGGTGTGGACGCCCGCTGGCCCCGTATTGGCGTCTATGCGTGTGGCGTCCCCTCGACCGACATCGCGCATCTGATCGAAAGCGATCGAGCCGTCGGGCACGCCAAGCTCCCGTAAATATTCGCGCGTCTTCGACGCGTCGTGTTGGTTCTTCCCCATCGAGACGACGCCGACGCGCACGTCCAAGCCGTCGTCCACAGCGCGTCGAATCGCCCGCGCCGTTCGCGCATGACTACCTGGTGTCCGGGTAATCGCGTCATGGGTCTCGGCATTGTGCGAGTAGAAGGAAAAAGCAAACGACGGCGCGAGCTCGCGCAAGCGGTCGTAGGTCCTTCCGCGAAGCGCGAGGCCATTCGTGTAGATCTCGACTTGCGGGATTCCGATCTCTGTCGCGAACTCCGCCGCTTGGACGCAATGGGCGCTGATCAGAGGATCTCCGCCCGTCAGCTGCACCAGGTCAAAGTCCAACGCCTTCGCGTCTTTGAGCACCTTGCTAAGCTCGGGCCAGGCAAGTGCCTCCGTGCGGGCTGGCGACGATTCAGCATAGCAATGCACACATTGCTCGTTGCACTTCGCTGTAAGCTCCACGAAGAGGTGTTTCCATCCAGAACCGCGCAGCACCGTTTCTCGCGTGAGTGGCTGCAGCGCCTCCTTTTGAAGTTGCTCTCGGAGTTGCCCCAGCAAAGGCTCAAAGCGCGCTAGCGAATCCCACACGGAGGCGGGTAGTTTGCTAAGCGATGCATCGTTGCCGGGCGTGCCTTCGATTCGGACGTGATCCCCGCTGCTCAGCTTGATGGCTTCGAGCAACCCCTCACTGTGCCAGAGGATCCAGTCGTTGGGCAAGAAGTAGCCGGTTGCATGGAGACTGGCGGGAACGCGCGAATCAGCGCGCCGGGATGCAATGCCTGCGCCGGCGCCCTGTTGGGTCTGATAGTCGCGAAGATCGCGGATGCCAGGCTCGCCTGCGGCCCTGAGGAGGTAGCGCCGAGCGCGATCGGGTTCGTTTGGTTCGCCCGCGCTGTTCATCGTGGCTTCTTCAGCGCCATCCGCTCATCCACCGACGGGCATGCACGTCACCGGCATGCATGCGATAGGATCGCAGGTCGCGGGCATGCACGTCACGGGCATGCACGACGGCTGCGCGTGTGCCTTGTTCAGCGTGACAGTCGCGAGTATCGCAGGTGCCATATACGCCGCGGCCCTTAGGAAGTGGCGCCGTGCGCGATCGAGCTCGTCGGTTTCCCCCCGGTCGTTCATCGCTGCTAGATACCGCAAGTCGAACTCTCACGCGACCCGACTCGAGCTATCGGTGCCCCAATTTCGTAGAACCTGGGCTCTGGCCGCGCTCCCCGGGCGTAGCGCCAAATGGTCGCAATCACTAGATTTCAGCGGCTGACCGGCCCCGACTGATGAGACCTCGGTGAGGTGAAGGCGAAACGAACCTGCGAAAGCTCGTCGCGAGCTCGGCTATCGAGCTGATAGGAAGAACAAACGCCCTGCCCGCGCCGTGAGTTAGGCGACATAACGATTAGTACCGCGCAATTCGGCTGTAGACGCAATATAGAAGTGTCGGGTTTGTGCCAGATAGAAATGTCGGGTTTACCCGCCCCCTATGGACTCCGAGCTCGTCGTCATGAGCCGGCGCGAGATCGAGCGAGCGCACGTGATGCGTGC
>JBARTN010000139.1:0-29861 GCA_049645265.1 Polyangiales bacterium | reverse complement strand
GGCCCCTCGGTCGCGATGATGGCCGTCCGAAAAATACCCTGGTCGGAGCTCCCTTGCAGGGCGATCCTGCGTATGAACAGGAAGTAGTCGACTTCGTCGAAGGCGAACACCCACTCGGCATTCCGACAGCCGCGGTCTCCCTCTGGGAGGTTCTCCAGTCCCGTCTCTTCGAGATAGCGGTTCATGCCGCGCGTGTAGCCGGCGGCGAGATCCTGAGCGTATTGGGGCAGGGCGCTTACGAACTGCTGGCGGAACTCGTCTTTGTCACCGTTGAGATAGGTGAATAGGAAATCGGAGTCCACATCGCCCATCTCCTCGCCCATCAGCTCGGCCGAGCGCCCGACTGCAAAGACAATCTCGCGCATCGTCACGCAGAAATTATCCTGAGCGTAGGCGTAGCCAAAGCCATAGCCAAGGCTCGCCCAGTCGTTCGCAGTGATGTGCGGAATGCCCTACTCGGTGCGTCGTATCTCAGCGCTTAGGGGTGCGCTCCCGCTCGATGCGGAATCGGAGCTGGTACAGCCCAGCTGGCCGGTCAGTAGGGAAATGAGGACAAGCTTCTTGAACATAAGACTATTGGACTTTCTTGAGGCTGGTGGCCGGCGCGGCTCGCACCTTCCTTGCTTCTTTTTTGTCGCTCCTGCCGGGTCCCGATAAACCCGTCCTGATGTGAGTGGGGACGGTGCACAGTGAAGGGCTGCATTGCCGCCAGCGTTCTGCTGGTGAGCATGGGCTTGTTCTCTAGCCCGCCGCGGGGCCTCGCCCAGAACACGGAGCCAAGTGGCGTCACCGACGAAGGGGTGCCCGACGAGGCGGTCGAGGCAAGCGAAGGCGTCTCGGAGGTCGAAAAGGCCATGGACAAGGTGGAGGAGGAAACCGAAGCGGGTCTTCCCGAGGAGTTCACGATCAAGTTTGGGGATACCCACGACTGGCTTCGATTGACCTCGGGCGAATGGCTCAAGGGCGAGGTGCACTGGATGCGCGAGAAAGACATCGAGTTCGACAGCGACAAGCTCGATCTCTTGAAGTTTTC
The DNA here is from genome assembly GCA_049645265.1 of Polyangiales bacterium. Classification (GTDB taxonomy): domain Bacteria; phylum Myxococcota_A; class Polyangia; order Polyangiales; family Houyiibacteriaceae; genus SG8-38. The sequence goes on along the minus strand of JBARTN010000139.1, from coordinate 28,828 downwards.
ATGGAGCAAGGTCAGCGAGCTTCATTCTCCTCGGGTCAACACCTATGTGTTCGAAGGAAAGATCGACGTGGCCGGGCGGGCCGTCGTCACGAAGGAGAAGGTCATCATCGAGACCATAGACGGAGTCGTGAGCTACCCGCGCGACCAACTGCTCGCGATTCTCGAGGGAGCGCAGCGAGAGCGCAACTGGTGGTCGACGCGGCTTTCGGTGGGCTTCACCGCCAATGCCGGCAACACGAATCAAGGCCAGTTGAACGCGCACTGGGACCTGGCGCGCGCCGACCCGCTCACTCGCTCCCAGATGAGCTACGACGGCAGCTTTGCCTATTCCAACGGAGAGCAAAACGTGAATCGGCACCTCGGTAGCGTGGATGTGACCGTGTACTACTCGAGGCGTTTGTTCTTTACACCAGCGAGCGCTCAGTTTCTCAACGACCGGTTTCAGAACCTCAAGCTTCGCGCCACGCCTGCCGCCGGCGTCGGTGTCCACCTCTTCGATACAAAGAAGGTCGAGTGGGATCTCGGAGGCGCGCTTGGCTACCAGTACATTCGATTCTTGAGCACCGCAGCGGGCGTGGAGAATCCACAAAGTGACGGGTTCGTTGGCGTTCGGACCTACGCGGATTTCGACTTCACCGACGACGTCGAGCTCATCATCGAGTGGACCACCAACGTGGTTTATACTCAGATCGGCCTCACCAACCACGTCGGCCGCACGACGTTCAGCGTCGAGATCACCGACATCTTCGACTTCGAAACCACCTTCAAGTTCTTCCGAACGGAAAGACCACCGCCCCGATCCGATGGCACGGTCCCCGAGAAAAACGACTACCAGCTAATCGTCGGCCTCGCCCTCGAGATCGGCTAGACTCCCCCCGTGCCGGGCCGCTTACTCCCTCGCCAGTTCTACGCACGCGACGCCCTCGACGTCGCCCGCGACCTTCTCGGCCAAGAGCTATGGCACGGTGGCGTCGGCCTGCGCATCACCGAAGTCGAGGCGTACCGCTATCCAGACGACAGCGCGAACCACTGCCGCGCCGGGCTCACGAACCGAAACGCGCCCATGTGGGGTCCGCCCGGTCGCGCGTACGTCTATTTGTGTTACGGCTTGCACCAGATGTTGAATCTCGTGACGAATCACGACGGCGAGGGCGCTGCGGTCTTGATTCGATCCTGTGAGCCGATCGCAGGGACGGCCACGATTCGCCGCCGGCGCGGTGGCAAGGACGGCCCGGTGCTGTTGACCGGTCCAGGAAAGGTCGGTCAGGCCTTGGGCCTCGACGCGAGCTTCAGCGGGCACCCTCTCTACCGGCGCGGCGGCCTCGAAGTGCGCGAAGGAACCCTCGCGAGCGAGATCGTCGTCGGCTCGCGGATCGGCATCGGGTACGCGGAGCCTGAACATCAGCACGCCGAGTGGCGTTTGGCGGTCGCCGGCTCGCCCTGGGTGAGCCACGCGCGTCATCTTCGAGGTGCAGGACGATGAGCCCACTGGCGACCAGCTCGAGCGCAGAAACCAACGGCGTCTTGGTCGAGGTCCAGAGCTTCTACCTCGAGGAGCAGTCGCATCCGGGGCAGCGACACTTCGTCTTCGCCTACACCATCACCATCACCAATAACGGGCGCGAAGTCGTCCAGCTTCAAACCCGGCATTGGATCATCACCGACGGTCACGGCGACGTCCAAGAGGTGAAAGGGCCGGGCGTCGTCGGCGAGCAACCCGTGCTCAGCCCAGGCGAAAGCTTCCGCTACAGCAGCGGAGCAGTACTACCGACCGAACGGGGGACGATGCACGGCACCTACCAGATGCATCGCGCAGACGGCGCGCAGTTCGACGCCGAGATCGCCCCGTTCCTTCTGGAGCGCCCGTACTCCCTGAACTAGAAAAAAGGGGACAGTCCCCCGGTCGTCAACTGGCGTTGCCGCTGTCCCAGGCCGTCTTGATCGCCTTGTACGTCTCGATGCCGCTTGGGCTGAGGTCGAGGGCGCCTTCGCCGACGAGGTGCTGATGGATGTCCTTCGGATCGGTTTTCCAGCCCTTGGGCACCTCGAGCTTCACATTCACCGGAACACCGCCGAGGAGGCCTTGCTCCTCCATCGTCCAAAGCGCTTCGGCCGCGAGAAACTGTCCGGCGATCTTTCGATATTCCGGTTTGAGATGGCTCGCCAAAGGAAACACATCGTAGAGGCCGACGGCATCCCCCGGCACCGCGAGCGGGTGGCGCAGGGCCTTGAACACCGGCGCGGCGATCGGAAGCTCGACCAGCTCGAGCCCCGCGATCTCCTGCCCCTGACTTGCGTTTAGAGAACGTTCGTAGGCGTTGCCGTGGCTCCGGCTGATCTCGGCAGGGCGTGCCGAGCTGTCTAGAAGCACCGTAATCAGAAGATACGGGCGCGGGTCTCGCTCATCATTCATTGGCGGGCGACTAGTTAGCGCATTTGCGAGCGCTTGGGTAGTCCTCGTCGCCTTGACGAGAACTGGCCCCATCGCTACCTGGAGCGGCTCCGGATGCGTATCGAGATTCACCCCACTCACCCACAAGCCCGACGGGTGCACCAAGCGGTGGAAGTGCTCCGTCGAGGCGGCGTGATCGTGTACCCCACGGGGACCGTCTACGGGCTTGGCTGCGACATCCACCAAAAGAAGGCGATCGAGCGCATCTACCAGATTCGGCAGCTCAAAAAGGACCACCCACTGAGCTTCATGTGTCCGGACCTCAGCAAGATCGCCCGCTACGCCCATGTGGACGATTTCGCCTATCGGATCATGAAACGCCTCGTGCCGGGGCCGTATACCTTCGTGCTTCAGGCGACCCGAGAGGTGCCGAAGCTTCTGGTCCGCAAGCAAAAGACCGTCGGGATTCGCGTGCCCGACGACACCGTCGCCCTAGCGTTGCTCAACGAGCTCGGAAGCCCCATCGTGTCGACCTCCGCGACCCTCGACGGAGAGGTTCTCAACGACCCGGACGAGCTCAACGTGCGGTTCCCGCATGTCGACGCCTTCGTCGACTCAGGCTGGGGTGGCATCCAGCCTTCGACGGTCATCGACCTCAGCGGCGATGAGGCGGTGGTCTTGCGCGAAGGCGCCGGGCCCGTCGACGTTCTCTGACTAGCTCCGAATCGCTGTCCCGCGAGCCTCTGCGATGATGCTGCGAAGAAGCTTCGTCCACTCTTTGTATCGAGGGGCTCGGCGCATCTGTTCGACCAGGCGCTCTGCGGTCCAGTCGTCGCGTCCCTTGTACTGCTTCACCCCCGCCCAGTTGGCGAGGTGCTGATCCCATTGGTCCGCCGTCCACGAGCCCACTTCGCCTGAGCGGAAAATGAACAAGTGATCGTGGGCGAGATCGGTTCCGGTGATCCAGATGCCGGTGTCGGAAATGAAAGGCCCGAGGGATCGAATGACGAGGTCGCGCTCGGCGGCCCTCCCGAGGGGCTCGAGGGCGCGGTCGAATTGCTCCCAGCTCCGCGTCAAAGTTCGGACACGCTCCTCGGAGATCGGCATGTGCGGCTTGAACGCGCCTGGCGCGACGCGCGCGTCGTGGTCGTCGTAGATTCGAACGCCGTGTTTCTCTTCCGCCTCGCGGTACGCTTGCAGCGCGACCTCGCGTGACGCTTTACCGTCGATGTGGCTCAGAAAGGAGGCGATGAGGGGACGGGTCACAGTGCGATCCAGTCAGTTGGGGGCTCCGCGCTTCGCCTCGTGTCGAGGTTTCCGCGAGGGGTTTTTCAACAGCGTTCGCACGCGGTCGAGAATCTGATCGGCAAGGGCCCGTTTGCTCATGTCAGGCAGTCGGTTGGCCGATGTCGCGTCCACGAGGGTGGCGCGGTTCGTGTCACCGCCGAGCCCCACGCTTGCTTCGTTTGCGACGATGAGGTCGGCCGCCTTTCGCTCGAGTTTTTCTCTAGCCGCTTGCTCGAGGTTTTCGGTTTCGAGCGCGAAGCCGACCAGGACAGACGGCTTCTGAACCCGCTTCGAGCCCACATCCGCCAAGATGTCCGGGTTGCGAACGAGCTCGAGCTTCAGGCCGCCGCCCTTTTTGATTTTCTGGGTCGCTCGCCGCACGGGGCGATAGTCGGCAACGGCTGCGGCCATGATCGCGACGTCGAATCGATCGAAGCGCGACATCACGGCCTCGTGCATCTCTTGGGCCGAGCGCACACAAACGACCTCTGCGCCGGCGGGGACCGGCAGTTGCACGGGGCCGCTCACAATGGTCACCTCTGCGCCGCGCCGGAGCGCCTGGGCCGCAATCGCGTACCCCATGCGTCCGCTCGAACGGTTCCCGATGTAGCGCACCGGGTCGAGGTCTTCGTGGGTTGGGCCAGCGGTAATCAAGACGCGTGTCCCCGCGAGGTCGTCGGAGTGAGCCAAGTGCGACTCGACGGCGTCTGCAATGTCGTCGGGCTCCAACATTCGCCCCTCGGCGACTTCGCCATTGGCGAGCGGGCCGCTCACCGGGCCGAGCACGACCGCGCCACGCTCGGTGAGCGCGCCAACGTTCGATTGGGTTGCCGGATGCGACCACATGCGCTGGTGCATCGCCGGCGCAAAAAAGACGTCGCCACGGGCGCAGGCGAGCGTCGCGAGCACCGCGTCATTGGCTTGCCCGCTCGTCGCGCGCGCCATGAGGTTCATGGTGGCAGGGGCAATGACGACCGCGTCCGCCCACTCGCCGAGCTCGACGTGGACTTCGCCGGCATAGTCTTCGGCCCAGAGGTCGGTGACGGCCGGCTTCCCGGTCAGGCCTGCAAACGTGATCGGGCCCACAAATCGGGTTGCCGCCTCGGTCATGACCACCCGGACCTCGGCACCGCGCCGCATCAGCTCCCGGACGAGCTGCACCGCCTTGAACGCGGCGATTCCGCCTCCCAAGCCGACAACGATGCGCTTTCCGTGCAGGGACATCTTCGGGGCAGTCTAGCAGGGGTGGACCTGTTTGCGACGTGCCATCTGCAGGTTTCCGGACTGAACGGAAGGCCGGTGTCGTGCTGCCCGAACGCTCAGTGAACAGGCACGCCCGGGGCGGGGAACTGGTCACAAAGGTCTTTGATCTCTCCGGCTACGCGCGAAATGAGCGCTTCGTCTTCCACGTCCTCGACGACGTCGGCCATCCAGTTGCCCAGGCGCTTCATCTCGTTGGGGCCCATGCCGCGACTCGTGATCGCTGGCGTGCCGAGGCGAACACCGCTCGGGTCGAACGGCTTACGCGTGTCGAAGGGAACCGAGTTGTAGTTGGCGACCATGCCGGCGCGGTCGAGCGCCTGTGCGGCTACCTTGCCCGGCACGTCCTTGCCGCTCAGGTCGATCAAAATGAGGTGGTTGTCGCTCCCGCCGGTGACGAGATCAAAGCCGCGCGACACGAGCGTCTCCGAGAGCACGCGGGAGTTGTCGACGATCGCATGGGCGTACGCCTTGAACTCGTCGGTCATGGCAAGCTTGGCCGCGATGGCGATGCCAGCGGTCGTTCCGTTGTGCGGCCCGCCCTGAAGGCCCGGGAAAACAGCGCGATCGATCGCCTTCTTGTGCGCGTCGTTGCACATGATCATGCCGCCACGCGGCCCGCGGAACGTCTTGTGCGTCGTGCTGCTGATCACCTCGGCGTGTCCGACGGGCGAAGGGTGTGCGCCGCCGGCGACGAGCCCCGAGATGTGCGCAATGTCGGCCACGAGAATCGCGCCGACCTCTTGCGCGATCTCCGCGAACTTCGCGAAGTCGATCAGGCGCGGGTAGGCGGTCGCGCCGCAGAAGAGGAGCTTTGGCTTGTGCTCGCGAGCGAGCGAGGCGACCTCGTCGAAGTCGATGAGTTGGTCGTCGCGCCGCACGCCGTACTGAATGGCGTTGAAGTACTTGCCGGAAATCGAAACCTTCCAGCCGTGGGTGAGGTGGCCGCCGCTCGGCAGCCCCATGCCCATGATCGTGTCGCCAGGGTTGCAGAACGCGAAGTAGACGGCGAGGTTCGCGGGCGAGCCGGAGTAGGGCTGCACGTTCGCGTGGTCGACGCCGAACAGTGCCTTTAGGCGCTCGATCGCGAGCTTTTCGACGGTGTCGATGTTCTGCTGGCCTTCGTAGTAACGCTTGCCGGCGTAGCCTTCGGAGTATTTGTTGTTGAGGACGCTGCCACAGGCCTCCATCACGGCGGCGCTGGCGTAGTTCTCGCTCGGAATGAGGCGGAGCTTGTCGTGCTGGCGCCGCTCTTCGTCGGCGATGCACTGGGCGATTTCGGGGTCGACTTCGGTGAGGGGTAGATCGGCCATGTTCTCTCCAGGTTGTCCTCTGGGCGGGGCCTTAGCACGTTTGTCATATCGGTGTTATTCGGAGTGCGGTGAGTGAGTACTTTCCGACCGCCGAAGAGTTCGAGCACCTCGGCCAGGGCGCCACGGTGGTTCCGGTCTACCGCGAGGTCATCGCGGATCGACTCACCCCTGTTCTTGCGCACGCCACGCTCGGCCAAGACGCGGGCAGTTATCTGCTCGAGAGCGTCACGGGTGGGGAGACCTGGGCGCGCTACAGCTTCGTCGGCTTTGCGCCCGAGCTCATCGTTCGCGGAGTTGCGGACAAGTTCGAACGTGTCCAGGACGGCGAGGTGCAGCAAGAGCTTGGCGTCGACCCCTGGCAGCGCCTGCGGGAGACGCTTGCGGAGTGGAAGCCGCCCGTGGTCGACTGGCTTCCGCGCTTCTGGGGCGGCGCGGTGGGTTACGTGAGTTACGATTCGGTGCGAACCTTCGAGCCGACGGTCGGTAAGGCGCTCGAACGCGACGACGACTGGGAGTTCTGCTTTGCGGTCGGCGGAACCGTCCTGATCTTCGACAACGTGCGTGGCACCCTGCGCGTCGTCGTGCCGGCGCGCGTGGATGGCGATTCAAAAGGCGCCTACGACCGAGCGACCGATCGCATCGAGGCGACGATGGCAGCGCTCGACAAGCCGATTCTGCCCCGAAGGTTGCATCCGCCGAGCTCGAGCGGCGAGCTGGATCTTCCCGCGTCGTCGTTCGATCGTCGTGGCTTCTGCGCGGCGGTGGAAGAGGCGAAGGAGCACATCCGCGCGGGCGACATCTTTCAAGTCGTGCTCTCGCAACGCTTCCGAGTTCCCCTCGGCGACACCGACGTGTTCGACGTCTACCGCGCCATGCGGATCATCAATCCGAGCCCGTACATGTACTTCCTGCGGATGCCCGATCGCCTGGTTGCAGGCGCGAGCCCCGAAACGCTCGTCCGCCTCGAAGACGACCAGGTTCACGTTCGCCCGATTGCAGGGACCCGACATCGCGGCCGCACCGAAGAGGAAGACCGCGAGATCGAGGAAGATCTCCTCGCTGACCCCAAGGAGCGAGCGGAGCACGTCATGCTCGTCGACCTCGGCCGAAACGACGTCGGCCGCATCAGCCAGCCGGGCACCGTGATCGTCACCGATCGAATGCTCGTCGAGCGCTACAGCCACGTCATGCACATCGTCTCCAACGTCGTCGGCGACCTCGCCCCCGGCCGCGACGCCCTCGACGTCCTCCGCGCCACCTTCCCGGCGGGCACCCTGAGCGGCGCCCCGAAGGTACGCGCCATGCAGATCATCGAAGACCTCGAGCCCGAACGCCGAGGCGTCTACGGCGGCGCCGTCGGCTACATCGGCTTCGACGGCAACATGGACGTCGCCATCGCCATCCGCACCATCGTCGCACACAAAGACGAAATGTGGCTCCAAGCCGGCGCCGGCATCGTCGAAGCCAGCGACCCGGACAAAGAGTACGAAGAGTCGGTCAACAAGGCGCGTGCAGGGCTCGTTGCGGTGAAGGCTGGGCAGAAGGGGTAGACGTACGAGCCGGGGCGGTTTTTCCGCGCCCCTCTGTGCGAGAAATCCAGCGGTCGTGGCGGTGTCAGTTTCAGTGTCGGCGCATCGACATGTACATAGGAGAACGGCTCGGGATGGGCAGCACAGGGAGTGGGGGGCGAGGCCAGAGCGGGTACCCCGCGACCGAGCACGCCCGTCGCGAGCCGTTCTGCGATTCTGCAGTTTCGATTGGCTGGCCGAATACGCAAAAACCCAGCCCTTTCAGGCTGGGTTCTGGCGCGGCGGACGGGACTCGAACCCGCGGCCTCCGGCGTGACAGGACGTCGCAGAACGGTGTTTTATCTAATGATTCCGGATACTTTTCAAACTGCAGTCACGAAAGCAGTCACAAGTTGTCGCAGAGTGAGTCTCGCTGGCCTGACTGCGTTTCCAGCAGAGCGTCGCGCGTTCCACTACCTTTACGGCTGCACCTCAAACGCCCCACGTCGCACATCGTGCTGCCTGGGCGTGGCAAGCCGCGCTGGTCGGTCGTCAGTGGCGCGCCGTCCGCATCGAGGCAGTCCTCTACGGGAATCTGATCGATGGCGACGCTGCCCGGAAGCAACGCATGCGTCATGGTGGGTCCGCCGTTGTCAGCAAGCGGTCCGAGGTTCAGTTGCTCTGTGGTGACGCCCGACTGGTCGCCTGTTTGGTCGAAGCCACAGGTGTCTCCCGAGATGCACACGCGGCTGAGCATCACCCCGTACACTGTGGGCACTGCGCGCACTCACCGGCGCAAAACACACCCCCACAGGGATCACAAAAGCCTGGCGGTGGATCGGGATCCTTCTCTCGACACCACGTCCCAAAACTGAGCTCATCGATGGTGTACTCGAGACACTCGTATTCCGTGTTGGTGGTCTCGATCATCCAGTCGCAGTCCGTGTCGATCTGACAAGGCTCGGGCTGACATCGATCGAAGGCACAGTAGTGAACACAGGCCGAGGCGACCGGCAGCGGGTCGGTGCCGCAGACGTCTTCATAGGTGTAGATGAGATTGCCGCACGGACGTCCATCAGCCAGCGTGCGTCCCTCCGTGAAATAGATCGCTCCAATCTCTCGGTGAACGCAGGCGTTCTGCATGAGCCGCTCGAGCGCGCCGCCCATGCCGCCGGTTCCACCATCACCAGCCATGCCGCCGTCGCCACCCGTTCCACCACCGCCCTCAGTCTCACCGCACCCAACCAGCGGCATCACGCCCAGCGCGCAGACACATAGAAATCCGAATAAGTACCGCATGACAACCTCCCGTTCAGGCGCAGTGCGACTACGTCAGACGATGTGGGTGCATCAGGCGTGCCAGGCGGGAGGCCGGTTTTTGCGGGGGATTCAGCTACCGTTCGCGCAGGTCTTGCGTTTGGGGCGTGGGGAGCGCAGCGGCTGCGTGCGTGCGAAGCCGGAGTCCGACAGAGCGTAAAGCGTTTCGCGTAACGGTCGGCGAATTCTCGCAGCTCGTGGAAGGTGTCCTCGTAGACGCAGAACGTCCCGTCTTCGTACTCAACCAGTAGCCGATACAGACGGGGGCTCACGTCAAGCGCGATACCGCGCAGGCCCGGCCAGGAAACTCGACTAACCCGACTAGGCCCGCGCGGTCGCTGCCCAGCCGAAACGTAAGCCGGGGACTTGGTGCGCCGTCCTTCCACCCGAGCCGGAGAAGTGCTCCATGTTGGATCGGCGCGTCATCTTCACATGCTCAACTGCATCTGCGGTTCGGTCACTCGAAACCAATTCGGATCGAGTGGTTGCAGGTCGCGATCGATCTCCACCATTCGCCAGGGCATCTCTTGGTGATGCTGTACGACGACTTCCCTGGCCCGCTCGATTGTCAGTGCTTGCACCCGGCATAGCCGCTGCGTCATCTCGAACTTGGGGCCGAGCAGTCGATCGAGCGCGCGCGGGACCGAGCCGTCTACGCGGTGTTTCCCGTCCACCTCCGCCGCGACGAAGAGTTGCTCGGGGAACCTGTACGCTTTGAGGCCGCCGCCAGGTAACACGAGCGCGTCGAGCTCCTTCGCCGACTTGTCCGCAAGCAGCAAGGTAACGTCGAGGAAAGATCCGGCCGTAGTTGGCGGTCGGGCAGGGCTGCACAATGCGCGCGCAAGGTTGGCGATGAAGGCGCATTGTGCACACTCACGTCCGACGATGAGCCGGACTCCCCTCAGTTCGACCCCAGAGGCTCCTCGATAGCAACCGTCGTCGGGCGAATCGCCACCTGAGCATGCACCCCGTCGCCGCCGCCTTCCTCGGCCAGCCGCGACACCCACTCAGACTGTGGCTAAGCGCTACGGCCCAGGTCCGCAGCGCGCTCCGTGGCACACCCGCATCCACCAAGTGCCCTGAGGGAAGCACGCGCTTCGGTCTCCGGCAGTCCACGCCGCCAGCGCTCGTGCGTACTGCGCCTTGAATGCTCGAAGCCGCTTCACCGCTTCGGTCGCCGCCGCCCGATTGCCCGCAGCGGCAAACCGAGGGTTCAGGCTCCCAAACGCTTCGTAGCTCTTGGCCCGTTTGGTGTGAGCGAGTTTCAGGACACGCCTCGGCCCGATAAACGAAAGGCCGCTGCGCCTGGCCTTGTTCCAAGCCTGGTGCTGCTTGTCCCGCACCCGCTCTGCGATGCGCTCGCGGGCAAGCTCAGGTCCGTAGTCGAGCTCGAGCGCGACAGGCATCTCCAAGCGAAGCTCGAGTTGTTCGGGCCACTCGGGGTTATCGGGGTCGAAGTAGTGCTTGGGACGCTTGACCCGGATGACGCGCGTCCCGACATGCCCAGGGAGCGTGTGGGCCCCGGGCCAGTCTTTGGCGTAGCGCACGGCCCCCGCTTCGACCGGGTTGGCGACGAGGTAGGCGATGGCCTCGACGATCGCCTCGGGCGTCAGCAGCGTATGGGCGCCGCTGCTCTGTTTGTTGAACACCTCTTCGGGCCAGCCGCGGTAGGCCTTGGTACATAGGGCCAGGTTACGGTGCAACGTCTGTAGGAACTTCGGATATTCACCCCTCACATCGGTGATGACCTCGTGCGAGTGGGTCGACATGAGGCAAGCGGCGTGAACCAAGACACCGTGGAGCTTTGCCGCGTACGCGAGGCAATACCAATACACCTGCTCCATCTGCCGCGCGCCGTCGGGATGAAGGAGGAAGTGGCGTCGAGTGGTGCGCCGAGAGAGCGCCAAGGTGGCGCCCGGATCCACGATACGGGGTCGGGTCATGCCTCGTCGATGGAAGCGAATGCCGTGCCGACTTGGGGACTCGCGATGTCAGGCGCTTAGCGGCGTCGAGGTGGCGGATTTGCGGGTGCCGCCGGCGGGCGTCACTTCACGAAACCACAGACCAATCCGTCGATGGCTGCTGCGTTCGGGCCAACGTCGGTTGGATCTTCCTTTGTGCGGGTGCCGCCGGCGGGCGCCACTTCACGAAACCACAGACCAATCCGTCGATGGCTGCTGCGTTCGGGCCAACGTCGGTTGGATCTTCGGGATCTTGGCCAACGTCGGTTGGATCTTCGTCGAATACGGAAGCCCGATGACATCCTCGCCCCCTTCGCGAGTTCGACTACTACCCAATCAGTCCCGGCGCCGTCAATCGTCACCGCGCAAAACCCGAAGCTAAAGAATCACCTACGCCGCAATTTCTGCGCGCTTTGGTCCTGAGCGGCGAAAATTAGAATGCTTTCGCGACACCTTCTCGCCGATCGTGGCGCAGCTTCTGCGCGAGCGGATCGAGTAAAGAATTACGTATGGCGCCAGTTGGCGCACGTGCGAAACGTTCTGCCCTCCGGAACCAGGGCGACACCCACGCCGCCTCGTTCCGTTTGGAAAAGGGAGACTCACTATGAAAAAGGGAATTTTTGTCGCACTAGCCGCGTTGGCCTTGACCGTCTTTGCGGTTCCAGACGCGCACGCCTGGAAGGGCCACCACCACGGACCAGACGTCGACCAGCGGCTCTTCGTGCAGATCATTACCGTTGATGTCGACTTGGACGCCGACGGCAACGAGGACCCCACCGGCAACACGACGGGGGTAGCGAGCGGGATCGCGAAGGGGCAACCCGGCAGGGCCGACGTGAGCGCAGTGCTTGTCTTCAAAACGCTGTTCGTGGAAGATGACCGTTGCCCTGACGAACTCCCCCTGGGAGCAGACGTTGTCCGCTTTGAGTGGGGCCAGGTCTATAGCGACGGCTCGCTCTTGTCTGGCTTCGCTGACGCAGATCAAGCGTTCTGCACAAATGGAACCCTGACCTCAGCCGAGCTTACGGGCCCGATTTCTGGCGGCACAGGGCGATTTGAGGGCAGGACCGGCAAGTGGAGCACCGTTGCGTCTTCGCCGACGACGAACACCAACACCACGGGCACCTTCACGGTTGTTTTCGACTAAGGCGTGTAACCCAACGCGATGACAGAGAAGCCCCGGCTTCGGCTGGAGCTTACGCGGCGGCCTTCAGATCACTCTGCGGGTCGCTGTTTTGTTGTGGGCTCGATTGTCTCAGCCCTCTGCGTGGACCGTTTTTCGCGCTAGACTGCGCCATTAGAAAAGCCCGGCAGCGTGTGCAGCGCCCCGGGCATGGGCCAGCAACCAATGGACAAGCCGCCGACTAAACACGAGTCTAGCGCCGAAGCGGAACACGCGCCCGAAGAGCTACGCGCACGCCTTCGTCAACTAGCCGCCGACTACCGCGCCGCGTTCCACCGGAAACCGACCGAAGAGAATTTGCAGACCGGCGACCTACTGCGGGCCATTGGCGAGTCCGAAGAGCTCCGACGCAAGTTGCACCAGACGCGGACCTCGTGGCTGCACGAGAAGGTGGGCGCGAGTCATGGCTGGTACCGTTGGGTGTGGGTTCAAGGCATTCGCACTACGTTAGAAGTACACCACGGCAACCCCGAGGCCGTGGTGCAAGACCTCATTCGTTGGGTGCCTCTCGCCATGCGCGCCAAGGTACGCTGTGCGGAAGACGGACCTGGCTATCCGACGAACGAGGCCGAGCTTGAAGAAGCCGTGGCGAGGGTGCTTGAACAACGCGACTTCCGACCGGAACTCGCCCTTTGGAAAGCGTGCGACGACTTCGACTCGTTGAAGGTGGCCCGCGCCGTTCTTCGTGGCCTTGGCATGACCAAGGACGCCGTGAAAGACCTTCTTCGAAGGGACCAGTGGGAAGCGTGGCTTCGCGAGCACGGCGCACCCTAGGCCGCTGGTTCTGCGTTCGGGCGTGACCGGGGCCGCGAAAAAGTGTCCAGAATTTGTCCAGCACCCCGAAACGAAGAAACCCGGGGGCTATGTAACCCCCGGGAATCGTTGGCGCGGCGGACGGGACTCGAACCCGCGGCCTCCGGCGTGACAGGCCGGCGTTATAACCAACTTAACTACCGCCGCATCCACCTCAGGGCATAGCCCTTCGGGACCGGCCTTGTAGCCCGGGGGGTAGGGGCTGTCAAAGAGCTGGGCTTCGCCCACCCGCCCTCACACCGTCTGCGTGTTCCACTCCGGGCGGGCGACGGGGCGATGGCAGAGCTCATCGATGGCTCGCGGCACTACCTCGGACGCCGGTGGCATGGCTCGCGTGCGCGCTGCGAGCTCTTGCCGTGGCTTGTCGAATTCCGCTTCGAAGCGTCGAATGATTTTGGAGGTGCAGCGATCGACGGCGGTGGCGACACCGATGCCGGCGGCTTCGATCAGGCGCGCGTTCATTTCGTGCTCGGCGTCGTCTTCTCGATGAAGCGCGAGCATGGGGATGCCGAGCATCGCGCACTCTGCCGGCAAATGATTGCCCGCCGAGCCAACCACCGCCCGACATCGGCTCAGCGCCTCGCCAAACGCGCTTACGTCCGGCGGCCGCAATTCGACTCCCTGGGGCACGCTGCGTGGCTGTCCGAAAAGCACTACCCGGTGGCCACGGCGTGCAAGCTGCTGAAGTGCCATGGCCCCGTTGCCATCCCGGAAGTAAGCCAGGATGAAGTCTTCGCGGGTCGCGAGGGGATCGGTTTCGCTGCGGAGATCAGGACGAGCCACGAGGGTGCCCTCCGTCCGGGGCTCCACGGGCGCGAAGTGGACCGCTACTCGGCGGCACGCCGGCCAAGATGAGCTCGCCACGTTGATGACCTCGCGCAGGTGCCTGTGGAATGGCAAGGCCACGGGCAGACGCGTGTGATGGAGGATCAGACCGTGTCCGACCGCAACGACGGGGATCTCCAGGGACCTCGCGGCGTTCACCGAAGGCCCGTCGCCATCGCTGACCACGAGGTCGGGACGCCAACGTCGGAAGCGTTCGCGATCACCGCGGAGCCGGAGCGTGAAAGCGCGAATCATTCCCCTGCCAGGCATGCAGGGCAGGACGGGTTGGGAACAGGGAAGCTCCTGGAGCGTGTCCCAGGCTTCGCCGGCACAGAACACGCGGGCTTCATAGCGCTCGCCCAGAGCCTGGATGACGGCCCGAGTCCGGATGGCGTGGCCCTTGCCTCGACCGTGAACGAAATATGCGATGCGAGTCATTTCATTGTCCGTGCTCACGCGTACGAGCGCGGGGCGCCTTCGTGACGGCCCGCAGTTTCCGGGAGGCTAAGTTGACGACAAGGCAAGAATTTTCCCGTTTTCAGGACGCAGCGTGCACGGTTGGCCCGGTTTTCGCAAAGAGGGGGCCTGGAGCGGGAGAGTGTCTCTGAAAAACCCGAAAAGGCGCCCAAACTCACGGCATTTGGTGCTGTGGGAGGGGGCTCATCTAGTTGCCAGTAGTTACCGGGCAACAGCTTTTTTCACAGGGTGTGAATCCGATTCACGGTTGACAGTCTCATTGGTGACACACACGGAGTGCCTTGATGTATTCGCTTGAGCGACGATGGCTACGCCGATTGGCGATTCTAAATGATTACGTACGGATTCCGTACGCGAATGGGTCGTCCTACGCATCGCAGTTCCTTTACAGGGAAATGTCCGCACGTGGTCACGAAGTCACGATTGTCGGCCCCGACGATCCCGATGCCCAGCCGAGTGAGCTGCCGCCGCGTCACATCTCGCTGCCGAGCATCCCGCTGCGCAATCACCCTGGTTTTCATCTAGCGATGCCTTCCCGCGCATCGCTCGAGTCCCTGAAGGATGCGAACTTCGACATGCTGCTCGCGCAGAGCCCAAGTGGCCTGCTCTACGCCGGTGGCTGGCTTCGGCAGCAGCACGGCGTGCCATTGGTTTCTGTCAACACGGTCCACATGCCGAGCGTGTACAACGTCGTCCTTCCCGACGCGCTCCACCACGTGTCCTCGGTCAATCGGCTCTTCGAAGACCGGGTCATGCCTTGGGTCGAATCGAACACGACCGACGCCTACAACGCCGGCGATGCACTCGTTTGTCTGAGCCCGGGTCTCAAGCGCTACTGGCAGGCCCGCGGCGTCGAGGTTCCGATCCACGTGATTCCGCGCGCCATCGAGAAGCGCATCTTCGACCAAACCGGCCAAGAGGATCCCTTCTCGCCCGAGACCAAGCCCGGCGCCCGGCTTCTGGTCGTTTGCCGTCATGCACGCGAGAAGGAAGTCGATCGCCTGCTGCGCATCTTCGCGCAGTACGTCTACCCCCGCATCGAAGGCGCCACCCTTACGCTCGTGGGTGACGGCCCCGAGAGCGAGGCGCTCAAGGAGCTCGCCAAGGAGCTCGGTGTCGACCACCGCACCTACTTCGTGGGCGAGCAGTCGCTTCGGCAGATGCCAGCCTGGTTCCGGCACGCCGACCTCTTCGTGTACACCTCCCTGTCGGAAACCTACGGGCAGGTCATCAGCGAGGCGCTCTGGTGCGGCCTTCCGGTCGTTGGCATGGACGACGGCATGGGCGTCGCCGGTCAGGTGACCGACGGCGAAGACGGCTTCCTGGTCGATCCCAAGGGCGAAGACGCAGACCGCCAGTTCGGTGGCTACGCCGAGCTGCTGCTCCGCAAGGCCACGCTTCGCCGCCAGATGTCGGAACAGGCCACGAGCAACGCCAAGGATCGCTCCGACCCCGAAGCTTGCGTGCAGCGCTACCTCGAGGTCTTCGAAGTCGCCACGGACCACCCCAAGCGTAACCCGGTGGGCTCCCAGCTCGTCGCGTACCGCAGCCTTGCCCGTTGGGCGGGGATGCACTCCACGGTCGCCGCGATGGGTCTCATGCGAAAGCCGGTCGAGCTGAACCGCAACCATGCGCCGACGGGCACCTGGACGTTCTCCGCAGCGTCCTGACCCGAGTCGCGATCACTCGGCAGTGAGCAGTTCGACGTCCGCGTCGGAAGGCGTGATCTGTTCGGGCGGTGGCATCGTCGGCTGGCCGCGCAGCCGTGCGCCGAAGTTGCTTCCGAGGCGCCGCGCGTCTTCGAGGATGATGTAGGCGCAGGGCACGATCAGCAGCATGATCATGGTGGCCGCCAAGACGCCGAACCCGAGGGACACGGCCATCGGCACCAGAAAGCGGGCCTGAACCGAGGTCTCGAGAATCATCGGTGCCAGGCCAAAGAACGTCGTGAGCGAGGTCAGTAGTATCGGACGGAAGCGCCGCGTGGCACCAGCGACGACGGCCTCCCAGGTGCTCATGCCGTCTTCGCGGAAGCGGTTGATGGAGACGATGAGAATCAGCGAGTCGTTGACGACGACGCCGGAGAGCGCGACCAGGCCCATCATGCTCATCAGGCTCAACGAGAAGCCCATCACGACGTGGCCCCAGACGGCGCCCACCATGCCGAATGGAATCGCCGACATCACGAGAATCGGCTGTGTGTAGCTACGGAATGCGACCGCGAGCATCGAGAACATCACGATCAAGGCCAGGATGAAGCCGAGGCCGAGGGCGCCCATGGTTTCGGCCTGCCGCTCCTGCTCGCCACCGAGGCTGTACGAGAGGCCTGGGATGTCTGCGAGCAGCTGCGGGAGCTCACGCAGAACGATTTGAGCGTTGATGTCGTTGGCGTTGGCGTCTTCGTCGGCGACGTCGGCGGTGACGCTGATGTTGCGGCGGCCGTCGGTTCGTTTGATAATCGTGTAGGCTTGGCCTCTCGTGACGACGGCGGCCTGCGATAGCGGCATCTCCCCGCCCATGGGCGTGCGAACGATGAGCTCTTCCACATTGTAGAGAGACTGTCTCTCGTCGAGCGGCAACCGGACGTACACGCGAACCTCGTCACGACCTCGCTGCTGACGAACGGCCTCGGCGCCGAAGAATGCTGCGCGAACCTGCCGCGCGAGCTCGAACTCGGTCATGCCCTGCGCCAAAGCGGCGTCCGTGAGCCGGAAGTCGAGTTGGTCCTTGCCTTTCGTGACGCCGCTGTCGATGTCGCGAAGGCCACTGTAGGCGGAGATCTCGGTCGCAAGCCGCTCGGCGGCGGCTTCGAGGGTGGCCACGTCGTCGTGGATCAGTTGAACCTCGATCGGTTTGCCCGGCTCGACGCCGACCTCGAATGAAAACGTGAGCGAGTCGGCTCCGGGGATTTCGCCGATCTCGTCGCGCCAGTGTTGAACGAACTGCTGGGTGGTCAGCTCGCGGTCGCCAGCGTCGATGAGATACATCATCACCGTGGCGTAGTGGCTTCCCTCGGTCGACATGGATCCCTCGGGCCCCGATTCGAGTGCGCTCATCGCGCCGACTTCCTCGTACAAGCCTCGGGACATCGTCGGTCCCCCGCTCTTGGCGTCTTCGTCGTCGACGATCGACTGAGCGGTCGCGGCGATCCCGTCTGCGATTCGCTCGGTCTCCGCGGCCGGGGTGCCGACCGGCATCTTCAGGTGGGCCGTGATCAGATCGCCCTCGACCTTGGGCAGAAAGGTGAACGGAATCCGACCGGCCACGTACCCAAGCGTACCGATCAAGAGCGCCACGCCCGCTGCGATGGTGAAGTACCGCCAGCGAAGCGCCTTGTTCAGGACCGGAAGGTAGGTGTGTTGGATGTGGTGCTGGAGGCGATGCGGCATGTCGAGCTTGCCGAGGACGCGCATGACCCAGAGGTAGGGCGAGAGCACCATCCTCAGCCACCAAGGCATCGGGTGCGAAAGGTGGGCCGGCAAAATGAGGAGCGACTCGACGAGCGAGATGAGCAAGACCGCGATGACGACGATTGGCACGACTCGGAAGAACTTCCCCATGGGCCCTGGGACCATCAGCATCGGTGCGAACGCCACGCAGCTCGTGAGAATCGCAAAGATCACTGGTTGGGCGACCTCTTTGGCGCCGCCGATCGCGGCTTCGAGGCGCCCCTTGCCGTCCATCCGTTGCTTGTAGATCGCTTCCCCGACGACAATCGCGTCGTCGACGACCATGCCGAGCGTGATGATGAACGCGAAGAGCGAGATCATGTTGATCGACACTTCAGTGACCGGGAAGAAGAGCAGGGAGCCTGCAAACGAAATCGGAATGCCGAGCGTCACCCAAAACGCCAGACGCGCTTCGAGAAACAATGCAAGCGTCAGAAGGACCAGAAGCAGACCGATGCGTGCGTTGCGCAGCAGGAGCGAGAGTCGCCCCTCGTACATCTCGGCGGTGTCGAACCAGTTCGCCGCATAGAGGCCTTCGGGCAAGGTCTCTTGGAGCTCGGCGACGTACTCTTTCGCGGCGGCCGAGACCGTGAGCGGGGTCTCCGAACCGACGCGGAAGACGTTGATCATCACGGCCGGTTTGCCGTTGTACGTGGCCTCTTTGTCGATTTCCCGGAAGCCATCGCGCACGGTCGCCAGGTCGCGAACGCGCACCTGCGAGCCATCGGGCTGGCTGAGGAGGACGATGTTGCCGAACTCGTTGCCCCGGTCACGCCGTTCGGTCGTGCGCAGCAGAACCTCGCCGGCCGTCGTCTTCACTGCTCCGCCAGGGAGCTCGACCGATGCGGCCCGGACGCGCGCTGCGACCTCATCGAGGGTCAATCCGTGCTTTCGTAGCTCGGCTTGCGGGACCTCGATGCTGATCTCGAGAGGGCGAATCCCGGAGAGCTCGACATACGTGATGCGCGGGTCTTGGAGCAGCGTTCGACGGCTGTTTTCCGCCACGGAGCGTAAGGTGGATTCGTCGACGTCGCCGTAGAGAACGATCGAGATGACCTGTTGCCGGTTCGAAAGAAGGCTGACGGTCGGACGCTCCACGTCCTCGGGAAACGAGGTGATGCGATCGATGGCGCTCTTCACGTCGTTTAGCGCTCGGTCCTTGTCGGTCTTGAGCAAGAGCTCGACCAAGGTGCTCGCCTGCCCCTCCATCGCCGAGGAAGTGACCTTCTTGACGCCATCGATGCCCCGAACGGCCTCTTCGACGGCAAGAACGACGGCTTGCTCGACTTCCGCAGGGCTCGCGCCGGGATAGATGACGCTGATCGAGACGATATCGAGCTCGACCTCCGGGAACACCTCTTGCTTGATGCCCGACGCCAAGGTGACGATGCCGCCGACGATCAGGATGAGCATCAGAACATTGGCCGCGACGGCGTTCTTCGCCGCCCAGGCGACGACACCGCGCTCTTTGTCCGGGTCGAAGTTGCTGGAGTCGGTCATGGTCTGACTTGGGCGGCGGGCTCGCTGGGGTCGCTGGGCGCGGCCTCAGGCTTCTCCGCCAGGGTTCGCAGGAGCATGTTGGGCACCGGGGTGGGGATGCGGCTGGTGACGACGCGTTCGTTGGACTGCAAACCGCTGGTGACGAGGACCGCATCGGGTTCGGTCCATGCGATTTGGACATCCCGAATCTCGAGCTGGTCCAGGTCGTTCATGACGTAGACGCTTCGCCCGTTTCTCAGCGCGACCCGAGGGACGCGGATGGCGTCGTCGATCGGCTGTGCTCCAACCTCCACGTCCACGAACGAGCCCAGGAGCAAGGGGAGGTCCCCGGGGTTCCCAAGGGGGTTCTCGATCCTGACCAGGATTCGCGCCATCGCCCCGCCTGGATCGAGGTCCGGTAGCTGCCGGATCACTTCGCCGCGCCGTTCGATGGTCTCTTGGCCGACGTGCTGGATGATCTTCGTCTCGGAGCCAGGGGCGTCGTCCGTACGGGCTCGGAAGGTTCGCAAGGAGGCGACCGGGACCGACACCTGCACGTGGTACTCGTCGGTGCCCACGAGGCGAGCAACCGTCATCTGAGGGCCGATCAGCTGGCCCGTGTCGACGCTCTCGCTCACCACCATGGCGTTGAACGGCACGCGAAGGGTGGTGCGGGACAAATCGAGCTGCGCCTTTTTGAGCGCGCTCTGTGCGGCCTTGACCGCCAGCCTGCTCGATTCGAACTGCGGCTCGCGCTGGGCGAGGGCGCGCTGCTCCTCCGAAACGTCCATCTCGCCGAACGAGCTCCATTCGCGTTTGGCCACTTCGCCGCGACGCTTCTCGAGCGCGAGATCGAGCTTGGCGCGGTTGACTTCCGAGCGATACGACTCGACGGCGAGCTGGTAGTCACGCGGGTCGATCTTGACGATTGGCTGGTCTGCTTTGAACCGGCCGCCTGCGACGAGCTCCCGGCTCTGCCAGACGACGCGCCCACCGAGCTCCGCCTGAAGCACGACTTCCTGAGCGGGAACTACGGTGCCTTTGGCGTGCAGGTCGACTTCGTGCCGGCGCGCATCGATCTGGATGACATCGACCAGCGTTCCTTCGAGCGGCTTCTCCGCGCGCGGCGGCTCGGCCTTCGTGATGATGAGGACGTATGCCGCCAGGACCGCGGCGACGAGGACGCCGATCGACAGGCCCCATTTCAGGCGACGCTCCCTTCGCTTAGTCATCTTCGGGCTCTCCAAATTCTTCGGGCCACGCGCCTCCCAACGCTCGATAGAGCTGGACGCGATAGGAAACCAGTTGCCGGCGCGCCGCGACGAGCTGAAGCTCCGACACCTGCCGGGTCGCCAACGCGGTCAGGACCGGCAAGAAGTCGCTGAGTCCCGCGCGGTATCGATCGCGGGTCGCTTCGAGGGTGATGTTGGCCAAGCGGAACTCGTCTTCGAGGAACTGGATGCGGAGGCGCTCTTGGCGTTCGAGGACCAGGGAGCTTTCGACTTCGAGTAGGGCCGTGAGGATGGTTTCGGCATACTGTTCGAGGAGCTGGTCCACAACGGCCCGTTGCGCTCTGATTTGGGACATCCCGCCAATCCCGTCGAAGAGCGGAACCGAAAAGTGCGCACCGCTCGCCCAAGTGAGGCCCTTGGCCGTGATGGCCGGCAATTCCTCGCCCGCCATGCCGCCGATCGCGCCCGTCGTGGTGATCTTGGATCGGAGCCAGCTATATGAGGGTATGAAGTCAATTGTGATCGTCGGGAGTCGCGCGCCCACCGCGGCAGCCACACGGCGGTCCTCTGCTTCGACTCGCTTCTGGACGGCCTGAATATCTGGGCGTGCCTGCAGAAGCGTTGCGGGAACCTCGATTTGTGGCGTCGGTCCAATATCGGGGAGGACTTGGTCATCGAGGGGGAACTCCCGGCCAGGTGCCTCGCCCAGCAACACCGAAAGGCGCTGATCGGTGAGCTGCGTTTGTGCGGCGGACATAGCAAGCAAGGCGCGCTGACCCGCGACGCGCTGACGCTGTTGGTGTACGTCGACTGCGGAGTTGAGACCCTCTCGATAGCGAAGCTCCACTAGCTCGAGGAACCGAAGGTCGGTGTCGAGCTGTTCTCGCACGACGGCGACTTCGATGCGAGAGTTGACCGAATCAAACCATGCTTCGGCGACTTCGGCGGAAATCGCGATTGCAAGAGTCGCTTGATCAAGCCTGGCGGCTTGCGCGTCGAGCTTGGCGCCCTGGTGCTCGCGAGCACGGCGCGCGAACAGATCTACTTCGTACGAAACCGGCAGGGATCCGCCTGCGGATAGGGAAGTCGTTTCGCCAAAGGGTGAAAAGCTCTTGGCTGCGTTGAAATCACCCAGTGCTCCGATTTGAGGCATGCGTGCGGCACGCACTTGGTTGGCGATGTACCTCGCTTGCCGTACCCTCGCCCAGCCAGCCCTAACGCTCTGGTTGCGACGGAGCGCCTCTTCGATGAGCGCCGTCAGCGTCGGGTCGCCCATCTGACGCCACCAGCGCACATCGCGAATTGCCTCCGGTCCGGTCTTGGCCTGGGGCAGGGCGTCGGGCTGGGGTTTGGCCGGCACCTCGGCTCCTTCCGAGAAGGTGCCTGGCACCTCCACGGGCGGCGGTATGTCGGTTTCCTTGCGATAGTTGCAACCGACAGCCAGCGCCGACACCAAGAAGATGAGAAACACTGCACGCATCAAGAAGTTCCTTTGCTCGAAAGCGCCCTGAGCATTGCGTCGAGGTGTAGGGGCACCAGCTGAGTCAAGTCCACTGGAACCGGGATTCGTTGCTCCATGGCTTCTCGGTTGAGCCCCACCAAGACGATGCCGAGGAAGCTCGTCCAAAGTTGCATCGCTTGCGGCAGGGCATCGACGTCGGCTCGAATGCTTCCATCGGCCTGCCCGCGCTGCAGCGTCGCGACGACCAGCGACAACATGCGGCCGACGCGCCCCCGGTACGTCTGAAACGCTTCGGTCGAATCGTCCATGCGCTCGCCAGCGCTCAGCCAGGCGAGCGCGAACCGGAAATGGTGCGGGTTCTCAACCGTTTGGTCGTAGTACGCTTGGAGCAGCGCGCGGACCCCGTCGAGACCGCTCTGCGCTTCGTTGATTGCGTCCTCGATATGCGGAATGAACTCGTCGATGAGCCGCGTCGCAACCGCAGCACACAGCGCATCCTTGTTCTCGAAGTAGAGATACAGCGTCCCCTTGCTCAGCTCCGCGGCGTCGGCCACGGCATCCATGCGAACCCCGTAATATCCCTCGGACGCAATCAGCTCTTGCGCCGCATCGAGAATCGCCTCCCGACGCGCCGTCCGCTCCCGTTCCCTACGTGCCGCTACGGCCAATGCTTGCCCTCCGTCAGAACTGACCGCCAGTCAGTCACTGACTACTAGTTAGCAAACCTAGGACGGGAAGTCGCAAGATCCAGCGAAAAAGGGGCCAGACCAGGCGCAATTTCCGCCCACAAGTAGTGACCAGCACGTCACACTGGCACTGGCACTGGCACTGGCACTGGCACTGACACTGGCACTGACGCTGACGCTGGCACTGGCACCGACACGGAGAAACCGGTGGGCGGACCCGGATTCGAACCGGGGACTTAGGCCGTGTAAAGACCCCACTCTACCGCTGAGTTATCCGCCCCAGACGCCGCCGGACGGTAGCTGCCACCCGCCGGACCAGCAAGGTTACGACTCGCAACCGGTCACTTCTGGTCGTTAATCGCTGATCGACGTCAACGGCGACTCTGCCGCCGCAGTAGCTGGTCGGGTACTTTCGATTCGCTCGCAACGCCCGCATGAACGGATGAGATGGTCAAGCCGACGAAAGAACGGCCAGCTCGGCGCCGGGCGTTAACGATTCCCCTCTACGTAGCAGCTTGGGTGCTGCTGACGGTCCTTTCGCCGGTTTGGCTCCTAGCGGGGGTTGTCATCGGCGCTATTCGACGCCGTTCGTTCGTCACGTTGCGCCTTTTGCTCTTTGCCTGGCTCTTCTTTGGTGTTGCGATCGTAGCGTTGCCTGGGCCCACCATCCTGCTGATGCGCTACGCGAGCATCCTCGACACGCTTCTCACCAGTGTCTATCTCCAGGGGCCGACGCAATGGCGTGTGCGGTACATCCTCAAGCAAGAGTTGCTCTTCGACCCTTGCCTCGACATCGTCGGAAACGCACTTCCCAACTACTCAGAGGTCGATTGTGCGATTTTCGCGCATCGTGGCCTCGAGGGCCTCGACACGTTTCTGAAAGATACGGAGACAAGATGATGCACCGACACAAGAAGATATGGCTTGCGATCAATGTAGTGGGCGGCATTGCGGTGCTCGGTAGCTACGCGCACGGCCTCATCACGCATGCTCAAACGCGCGATATGCTTTGGGGCAACATGCCTACTCCACTTCAGAGCATCTATGGCGTGACGATGTGGCTCGCGACCGCGGGCTATCTCGTGTTCATGCACCAGGTGTTTTTTCGGGTCGACGCCGGAGAGGCCCGAGTAGGGCAGCATTCCGGGTTCGGTGTCATCAACGCGTGTTGCGCGCTGGTGGTGTTCCCGTCTGCCCTGTGGTTGCCGCTGACCTTTGCGTATCTCGATCGACCTTCGACGACGCTTTGGCTCGTGATCCGCACAGACCTGTTCCTCGTAGGGATTGGCGCGATAGGTTTGATAGTAGCGATGTTCAATTTGAGGCCACGCTTCACAAATCGGGCCGGTGTGATCATCATCGTCGCGCTCTTGGCGTTTGCGCTGCAGACTGCATTCCTCGACCCTTTCGTATGGCCAGCATTCTTCCGGACGAGTTGAACGGAACTCTAACGAACACAACGGGCCGCTCGCCTTCGCGAGCGGCCCGAAGCACTCTTGCAAGGATTGGGGATTAAGGAGTGGCTTGGAGTGTTGGGATATCGTTCCCGCTGAAATCGTCGATCAAGGCATAGATCGCTGGACTCAACATCCCATCCGTCACATTGTTATCGACCGCGACCAGGAGCGTCGCGACGTCAGCCGTCACCGGAGCGACGAGCGGACCGGCGGCGGCGTCGCAACTGTCGACACCCGCAACCGCCACATTGTAATTGGCCTCGGGGAGATCACCGACGGTGCGAACCGTACCGAACAGGAAGTCGTCGACCAATGCGGGCGGACAGGCGTCGTTGTTGATCACATCTACCACCGCAAGGCCGGTGTCTATGTCTTGTCCAGCTTTCTACGACCCGGCGGGAAGGGTGTCAAGCTCGTGCATGCTGATTTTTTTGACCAAATGGCTTGATCGCGCGAATCGCAGGGTATAGACAACTCTTAGACATGTCCTGAACGGGAATTGCCCCGAATTCGAAGGACCCTATGGTGGATGAGGCGAAATATCGGGTCGGGATGGTTTCGAAGATGACGAGCCTCTCGACGCATACGCTCCGGATGTGGGAGAAGCGCTACGCCGCTGTGCTGCCAAAGCGCACCGAAGCCGGGGGTCGCCTCTATACGGACGCCGACGTCGAGAGGCTTCGCCTTCTCCACAAGCTGGTCGGAACTGGTCATTCGATCGGCGGGATCGCCAAGCTACCTGACGCCGACCTTCGACACATGGCCGCCGCCTTCCCGATCCCGTCGAGCCAACCCGCGTCGCGACACCTTCCCGAAGTCCGCGAGCGCGTCCTTGCGGCCGTCGAGCACCTTCGAACCGAAGAAGCTGAGCAGATATTGGCCCGCGCTGCTCTGAGCACCGCATGGCCCACGAGCACACCTGCTCGACCGTCATGCGTGGCCTGCTCTTCTCGCTGATGCGTCTCTATCCTACAAACGATGCGAGGCGCCGAGTCGTAGTCGCGACGCCGGCCAACGAGGATCACGAGCTCGGTGCGCTCGTGGTGGCCATGCTTGCGGCCATGCACGGGTGGAGCGTGCTTTACTTGGGACCAAATCTGCCGGCCAAAGAGATCGCCTACGCTGTCAACGACGCCAACGCACAGCTTCTCATGCTCTCGATCACCAACCTCAAGCCTAAGGACTCCCAACGAGAGATCGCCGCGCCCAAGTACGAAGCCGCGACATTCGCGTATAGCGACGAACAGAAAACGGTCAAGATAACGCTTCGCCTCTAGCGGTCGGCCTTCGCTGGCCCCATACATCGGAATCGTGAACCTCGATCCGCGATACTTGGTGGACGACCTGCGTGCAGGCATCGTCGTATTCTTGGTGGCGCTCCCGCTGTGTCTTGGGATCGCCCTCGCTTCGGGTGCGCCCCTTTTTAGCGGGCTGATCTCCGGAATTTCCGGCGGCATCGTCGTCACCGTCTTCAGTGGTTCGCGGCACGGAGTGAGCGGGCCGGCGGCCGGTCTAGCCGTGATGGTGGCCGCAGGCATCGAGAGCTTGGGGCTTGAGGCCTATCTCTTGGCAGTGATCGTCTGCGGGGTGGTGCAGGTCGCTGCTGCCTTTCTGAAGGCAGGCGTCATCGCACACTACTTTCCATCGAGTGTCATCAAGGGGATGCTAGCGGGTATCGGAATCATCCTCATCCTCAAGCAGATCCCTCATGCGCTTGGGTATGACCAGTCTTGGGAGGGCGAGCTCGCTTTCTTCCAGCTCGACGGCCACAACACGTTCAACGAAATCGGTTACGCCCTTTCCTCGCTGAGCCCGGGCGCGATCATCGTCACCGTGGTCTCGTTGGCCATTCTGCTCCTGTGGCAGAGTCCGAGCCTCAAACAGCACTCGTTCGCGAAGGCCTTGCCGGCTCCGCTGCTCGTCGTCGTGCTAGGCATCGTTCTCAATCGGAGCTTCGACGCGTTCGCACCCGACATCGCCATTGCCGGCGAGCACTTGGTGGCGGTCCCAGTGTCTTCGTCGGTTGGGGAGTTCCTGTCGCACTTCATCCACCCCGATTTCTCTCAAGTCACGAATCCCGAGGTGTATGCGACGGGGCTCATCCTTGCTCTGATCGCCAGCATCGAGACCCTCCTGTCCGTCGAGGCCACCGACAATCTCGATCCCGAAAAGCGTGTCACACCGACGAACCAAGAGCTTAAGGCGCAGGGGCTCGGCAACATCGTTTCCGGGCTTTTGGGTGGCATCCCGGTCACCCAGGTCATCGTGCGCAGCTCGGCCAACGTGGACGCCGGAGGCAAGACGCGGCTAGCCTCTTTTGTGCATGGCGTTTTGCTGCTGGCGTGCATTGCGGCGATTCCGGGCTTGCTCAATGAGATTCCCCTTGCAAGCCTCGCCGCCATCCTTTTGGTAATCGGCTACAGGCTCGCCAGGATCTCGCTCTTCGAATCGATGTGGAAAGAAGGGTTTTGGCAGTTCTTACCCTTCATGGTCACGATCATCGGGCTCGTGTTCACGGATCTGTTGACGGGGATCATGCTCGGGATGGTCGTCGCCTTCTTCGAGATTCTCATCTACAATTACCAGCTCGACTTCTACCGGGAGGAGACCGCGAAAGGCTGTTTCACGATTCGCCTGACCGAGCACATGACCTTCCTCAACAAAGCGGCGCTCAAGCGCATTCTCCGCGAGGTCCCCCCGGACTGCACGGTGACCATCGACATGACGGGCACCCGAATTCTCGATCACGATGTTCGTGAGGTCATCGACGATTTCG
Source organism: Polyangiales bacterium (assembly GCA_049645265.1). Lineage (GTDB taxonomy): Bacteria > Myxococcota_A > Polyangia > Polyangiales > Houyiibacteriaceae > SG8-38. The sequence goes on along the minus strand of JBARTN010000139.1, from coordinate 1,951 downwards.
CCACCCATGCGGAGAGCGACGGCATCACGCTCACGGTAGTAGAAGGCGCAAAAGGCCCGAGGATTGCATTGACCGATGGGGTCTGAAAGACCCGACGTCGACGTCCATGCACCGGCTACACTACGAGAAGCTTCGCTAGGGCTCGGAATGCGGATGGCAGAGGCCGGCGTGTTTCCGGACGCGCTTCTCCGATGGGGCATCCGGAATCTACTGAGGCGGCGCCTGCAAGAGAGCGTATGGGGCGATTCGGAGATCCGAAAACGAGAGGAGAACGATCTCATCGAACGCCTCTCTGTCGGACCGATCGCGATCTCCGTGAATGCGGCGAATGAGCAGCACTACGAGGTGCCCGCGCCCTTTTTCGAGCTCGTGCTCGGGCCGCGACTGAAATACAGCTGTTGTCACTGGGACGCCAACACCCGAGACCTGGCGACCGCCGAGGAGGCGATGTTGGACCTGACCGCATCGAGGGCCGGCATCGAAGACGGAATGCGCATCCTCGACCTCGGATGCGGATGGGGGTCGTTCTCGCTATGGGCTGCGGAACGGTTTCCAACAGCTCCAATCTTGGCCGTATCCAATTCTCGGCTTCAGCGCGATTTCATCCAAGGGTGCGCCGCCGAACGGGGGCTCGCGAATGTTCGTGTGCAGACGGCTGACATCAACGACTTCAACCCGGGCGAACAGTTCGACCGCGTGGTGTCGATCGAGATGATGGAGCACGTGCGCAATCATCCCGCGCTCTTCGCACGCATCGCCGGGTGGTTAGCGCCAGGCGGCTCGGCGTTTGCGCACATCTTCTGTCACCGATCGCAAACGTACACCTATGAGGCGAGCGACACGAGCGACTGGATGGCGAGAAACTTCTTCACCGGGGGCATGATGCCAGCCGAGTCGCTCTTCCTTCGATATCAAGATCACCTTGTGTTGCGCGAGCAATGGCGCGTCGACGGGAAGCATTACCACAAGACCTGTGATGCGTGGCTCAAACGGCTGGATCGACGTCAACAAGAGGCCTTGCGTATCCTCGCCGACGGCTATGGAGGAGAAGGCATGCGCTGGTTTCATCGTTGGCGCCTCTTCTTCATCGCCTGCTCCGAGCTCTTCGCGTATCGAGGCGGCACCGAGTGGTTCGTGGCCCACTACCGTTGGGAGCCGAGATAAAGCATGACGAAGCTACTCGATGATCTCGAGCGTGCTCGCGCACAGTGGACTCACAGGGGTGGCGCTCGGCCTTCGTGGGCCGAGACGCGGCGCGCCATCCGAGTTCTCGAAACAGCGAGTCCGCCGGTCTTCTATCTTTCACCAGAGGACGTTCGCGCGGCGCACTTGGTGCCTGGTCGCGGTGCCTCCCATTGCGAATGGAAAGGCACGGCTCTCACAGTGTCCCCTATTGGCGGGCGCCGGGGGCGTCCACGGTGGGCTCGGGGACGTCGTCTTGGTCAGGGGCGTCGGGGGTGATGAGCTCGCCTTCGCGGTATTCGGCAGGGCGGACGGAGTGGTCGCCGAAGAGGGCATCGGGATCGCTCAGGACCAGGGCTTCGCGAAGCACTTGGTCCATGTGCTCGACCAGGACGATGCGGAGGGCGTTCAACACCCGCCGCGGAATTTCCTTGAGGTCTTTCTCGTTTTCCTTCGGCACCAGAACCACCTCGATCTCGGCACGGTGCGCGGCGAGGAGCTTTTCCTTGAGACCGCCGATCGGCATGATGCGCCCGCGAAGGGTGATCTCGCCGGTCATGGCGACGTTCTTGCGGACCGGGATCTTCAGCAGCGCGCTCGCGATGCTGGTGGCCATCGTGATGCCGGCGCTTGGGCCGTCCTTGGGGACGAAGCTCGGAAAGTGAACGTGGACGTCGTACTTGGCGTGGAAGTCGACTTCGAGGCCGAGGATCTTTTGGCGCGAGCGAATGTAGCTCATTGCGGCCTGCGCCGACTCCTGCATGCCCTT
>JBARTN010000138.1:0-24861 GCA_049645265.1 Polyangiales bacterium | reverse complement strand
TCCGTGCTTGGCGCTCATGACCTTCATGATCGCCGCCGTCAGCGTCGTCTTGCCATGATCGATGTGACCGATCGTGCCTACGTTCATGTGTGGCTTGTCTCGGACAAACTTTTCTTTAGCCATCGTTAGCTCCTCATCCACCCTTCGCCTTGGCGACGATTTCTTCGGCGATGCCCTGCGGCACCCCCTGATACTCCTTGAACTGCATCGTGTAGACCGCGCGCCCCTGGGTCTTGGAGCGAAGGTCGTTTACGTAGCCAAACATGTTTGCGAGAGGCACCAGCGCACGAATCACCTGCAAGCCACCCACCGAATCCATTCCGCTAACGGCACCGCGACGCGAGTTGAGGTCGCCGATGACCTCCCCCATGTAGTCCTCCGGGACGCGGACTTCAACGTCCATCACCGGCTCCATGAGCCGAATGCCCGCGCGCTTGGCGCCATCCTGGAAAGCAAGAGACGCGGCCACCTCGAATGCAGCCTGGCTCGAATCGACGTCGTGGTACGAACCGTCGAAGAGCGTCGCCTTGAGATCGATAACGGGGTAACCAGCCATCACGCCGCGGGTCATTGCATCCTTTATGCCCTTCCGCACGGACGGAATGAACTCCTTGGGTACGACGCCACCGACGATCTTGTTCTCGAATTCGAAGCCAGCGCCGGCTTCGAGGGGCTCGAGCCTAATCCAGACGTGGCCAAACATGCCGCGACCACCGCTCTGCTTGACGTAGCGGCCCTCGGCTTCGTCTTCCTTGGTGATCGTCTCGCGGTACGCGACCTGGGGTGCGCCGACGTTGGAATCCACCTGGAATTCGCGCTTTAGCCGGTCGACGATGATCTCCAAATGAAGCTCGCCCATGCCGCTGATGATGGTCTGGCCCGACTCCTCGTCGGTGTGCGCACGGAAGCTCGGGTCTTCCGCGGCGAGCTTCCCAAGCCCCACACCGAGCTTATCCTGGTCGGCCTTGGTCCTGGGCTCGATGGCGACCGAGATGACGGGCTCGGGGAAATCCATCCGCTCTAGAATGATCGGTGCCTTCTCGTCGCAGAGCGTGTCGCCAGTGGTCGCTGTCTTGAGGCCGACTGCGGCCGCGATGTTGCCAGCGTGAATCTCTTTGAGCTCTTCGCGGTTATTGGCGTGCAATTGAAGGATGCGGCCGATGCGCTCCTTCTTGCCCTTGGTCGAGTTCAGGACGCCCGACCCTGCTTGGAGGACGCCGGAGTAGACACGGAAGAACGTGAGTTGACCGACGAACGAATCGTTCACGATTTTAAATGCCAGGGCGCTGAATGGCTCGTCATCCGAAGCCTTGCGCACCAGCACTTTCTCGGGGTCCGTGGGGTCCACGCCCTGAATGGCCTGAACCTCGAGTGGCGAGGGAAGGAAGTTCACGACGGCGTCCATGAGCTGCTGGACGCCCTTGTTCTTGAAGGCGGAGCCGGTGAGCACCGGAACGATGGACTGCTCCAAGCAGCCTTTGCGAAGTGCCCTGAGTATCTCGTCCTCGGAGAAGTCGGTGTCGCCCTCAAGGAAGCGCTCCATCAGGGCGTCATCGACCTCGGAAACCGCTTCGATGAGCACCGCGCGGGCCTCGTCCGCTTGTGCCCGGTGTTCTGCGGGAATCTCCTCGACTGTCCACTCGGCGCCGAGATTGTCGTCTCGGAAGCGGTTGGCCTTCATCCCGACCAGGTCGATCACGCCTTCGAGCTCCGCCTCTTGGCCGAGAGGAAGCTGCACCGCGACTGCAGGTGCGACGAGGCGATCCTTGATCGACCGAAAGGCGCTGGGAAAGTCGGCCCCGGCCTTGTCCATCTTGTTGATGAAGCAGATGCGCGGAACGCCATATCGGTCGGCCTGGCGCCAGACCGTCTCCGACTGAGGCTCGACACCCTCTTTGCCGTCGAACACCGCAACCGCGCCATCGAGCACTCGAAGCGAACGCTCGACCTCGATGGTGAAGTCGACGTGGCCGGGCGTGTCGATGATGTTGATTCGGAACTGCTCGCCGCCGAAGGGGCCCGAGCCGGGGCGCCAGAAGCAAGTGGTCGCAGCGGACGTAATCGTGATGCCGCGCTCCTGCTCCTGCTCCATGTAGTCCATGGTCGCAGTGCCGTCGTGCACCTCTCCAATTTTGTAGTTGACGCCGGTGTAATAGAGGATGCGCTCGGTCGTCGTAGTCTTGCCCGCATCGATGTGGGCCATGATGCCGATGTTGCGGGTCTTATCGAGTGCGTACTTTCTGGCCATTGGATTCTATGAGCTCGACTCTTCTGACTATGGCGCTTCACATACAAAACCCCCTCCGACCCAGAAGCCACCCTCGGGCTTCTTCAACTCAGAGAGGGTTTCGAGAGGCACATCGGTTGCGACGTTTCGTCGCGGTCTTCCCGGTGACTCTCTCTATGTCAGCGTCGTCATGAGTTCAGCTGCTGCTCCTTGTCCGAGGGGTTTCCGTAGACCTTCCCAGACGCCAAAAAATTCCTACCAGCGATAATGGGCAAACGCCTTGTTTGCGTCGGCCATCTTGTGTGTGTCTTCCCGCTTTTTTACGGCGTTTCCGCGCCCCTGCGAGGCTTCCATGAGCTCTGCCGCGAGACGTTCTTCCATGGACTTCTCGCCGCGCGCCCGCGAATACTGAACCAGCCAACGCATTGCGAGCGCATTGCGGCGGTCGGAGCGAACCTCGACGGGGACCTGATAGGTCGCGCCACCGACACGACGGCTCTTCACCTCGACGCGCGGCTTCACCGCATCGAGTGCTCTCTTGAACACATCGAGCGGCTCGTCTTTGTAACGCTCTTCGATGATCTCGAAGGCGCCGTACAAGCACTTCTCGGCGGTGGACCGCTTGCCTGCGAGCATCAGTGAGTTGACAAACTTCGCCACGAGCTGATCGCCATACTTGGCGTCGGGGATGATTTGCCTTTTGGGTGCGCTTACTCGACGACTCATGACTCAGATTTGCTCAGTCTTTGGGGCGCTTCACGCCGTACTTGGATCGCTTGTTGACGCGATTCGCTTTGTTGGTGTTGGACGGGCCTGCTGCCCCCGTGGCATCGAGCGTGCCGCGAACGACGTGATACCGAACGCCGGGAAGATCTTTCACTCGGCCACCGCGAATGAGCACGACAGAGTGCTCCTGAAGATTGTGCCCCTCGCCGGGAATGTAGGTCGTCGCCTCGATACCGTTCGAGAGACGAACACGGGCGACCTTACGAAGCGCGGAGTTCGGCTTCTTCGGAGTGGTGGTGTAGACCCGAACGCACACACCTCGCTTCTGCGGGCAACGCTGAAGCGCCGGCGAGTCCGTTTTCGATTTGATCTGTTTGCGTCCCTTGCGGACGAGCTGGTTGATCGTAGGCATAACTATCCGAAAAAGCGTGCAATTCCCCGGGCGCGCGCAACTTCCCCGCGCGTCGAAGGGAGCGAAGGATAGGAGCGAAAGGCCCGCTGTCAAGCGAAGTGTCCCGCGAATTGGGATATAGCCATAACCATTTGAAATGACTCTTTTTTCAGTCGACTCAGAGCAGGCAAATCCCGGGCGCGAGGAGCAGCAATGATCCGGGCATCCTCATCGACTCCGATTCGCGCAAATTCAGAAATCGATGCGCAATTTGCCGCCGGTGAGCCCCATCTCCAGTCGAAACTCGGGCCCGCGGCTTTGGGGGCTTCCGAGATCGTCAGGCGGTTCACGAGGTCGGCTGCTCCGAATCACCGGCCTGAAACGGACTTCAGCCTCGACGACGCCAGCAATGCCGAAGCTCAGGAGCGCACCGACGCTCACCCAGTTACCGATGCGAAGGGCCTTCTCCACTCGCCTCGCCCGGTCGATCTCGCTTGGTCCGGGATTCTCGTCGCGGAGCGAGTTGTGGCCGATGAACGTCGCGATGGAGGCCGCGAGAAACGCGCTTTCCATGGTGGCAAACATGATCCCGAGCTTGCGGTTCTCGTTCTGGAACTGGCCGGCGCCAAAGGGGATGGCCGCAATCCACCGGGAGTTAACCTTCTCGATGGTCTGCTCGGAGGCGAGTTTCTCGAGCGCCTCGATGCGTTGCTGCTGACGGATCAGGTCCTCGACTTCTTCGGAACGCTCCCGCTTTTTGCGGGCGAGCTCCAGGGCAGCGCGGCGCGCGCGCTCCACGCCGGCTACTTTTTGCACCTCTTGGAAGGTCTGCACGACCGCCTCGGGAAAGGCGACGGGGTCGATGTCGTAGTCCGGATCCTCTTCGAGTAGCAACCGAAATTGCTCCCGTGCAGCGTCCTTCTTTCCGAGGAAGAGGTACGTTGCGCCCAAGTATTTTCGGGCTTCCAAGCGAACGACCGGGTTCGTCGCACGGGGGACGACCCCGCCGACCAGAGACTCGAGCCCCTTGGCCGCCCTTGCGTAGTTTTGCTTGTCGTAGCTGCGACGGGCCGACTCGAAGTCCGAAAGCTCGTCGGCGGCGACGGGCAGCGCGAACGCTGCCATCAACAGGAAAATCAAACCTGAAAGCCCGGTCCGCCGCATCACCTTAGGCGGGTTCTACGGGGTTTCGCCGTCCCTCTCAAGCTTGAAGGAATGCTCGGTCAGATCCGATCCGGCGCGAAGCTTCACCACGGTGTTGTAGGTTCGGTAGCCCGGCGCGCGGATTTGCACCTGCACGGAGGATTGAAGCGAGCTCATCGGGATCGGAAGGATCTCACGGATCCGCCCGGTGACCGTGCGATTCCCGGGAAGTGTGATTCGGACGGTCGCATCCGCTGGCGCGGGACCCTTGAGGTAGAGCCTCGCGGGCCTGTAGCGGAGCTTGACCGAGAGCTCGAAGTCGCTCGCCCCCGATCGAATCCTTTTGCGGACGACGCGCTCTTCGCAGCAGCCTTCGGCGCCAACGAAGCGAAATGTGTGATTGCCCACCTTCACACGGACCCGCTGAAAATCGGGGCCGTACGGCTTGAGCCGGCTGCCGTTGACGCTGATCGACACATTCGGGGGCGTCGGTTTGAAGACCACCCAACGTCGGTCGTTTGCAGTCACCTCCGTCGTGCTGTCCTCTGGTTTACTTTTCTCATCCGCGATGGCTTGCTCGTTTTTGGAGCGGGTCGATGGATCGGAGTCCGTTGCCTCGGCTGCCTGGCCCGGCGTGTCGCCGGCGCCCTGTTCGGCTGCCGGAACGGTCTCCATCTCCACAGGCGAGACTTCGGTTCGGTGCCCGCTCAGGTACGCAACCCCCGCTAGCGAAAGCACGAGCGCGGTAGCGATCATCGCGATGATCAGGTTCACGCGGCGGCGGCGCCCCAGGGTCCCCAGCAGTTTGAGGGCACGGTCATTGCCGTCGTCGAGCGCCAGGACGCGGCTCAGCGCTGCCTGCGCCTTCGACACCTGGCCCGCTTTGGCCGCTGCGGCCCCGAGCACGAGAAGCCTTTGAAGTGCGTGCTGCTTGAGCTCCTCGGCGACCTCGTTCGGTTCCGCTAGGTAGCGGGCCAGCGTTTCGTCGGGATCGTCGATGGCCATTTCGGTCAGAAACGCTCGCAGACAGTCGGCCATCTCATCGGCGTTTTGATAACGTTCGGCGGGGCTGCGGGAGAGCGACTTGTTCATGATTTGGGCGAGCCCTGCACCAATCGATGGTCGGACGCGAAGCGGGTGGGGGTACTCGCCCTCGAGCAACAACTTCAACAGGTGATGGGGGTTGCGGCCGATGAACGGCAGTCGACCCGTCGCACAGAAATACAGGACCGTCCCAAGCGAAAAGAGGTCGCTCCGAACGTCGCTGGTCCCGCCCTCCACTTGCTCCGGCGCCATGTGACCAGGGGAGCCGAGGATCTGACCGGTGACGGTGAACGTGTGCGCGTCGACCATGTAAGCGATTCCGAAGTCAGTGAGCTTCACGCAGCGATCTTCGTGAATGAGGACGTTCTCGGGCTTCACGTCGCGGTGAATGATGCCCTTGGCATGCGCGGCGCCGAGCGCGTCGGCGAGTTGAAGCGCGATGCAGGCCGCAATTTCCGCTGGCAGTTCTTTTTGCCTCAGGACGAAGTCCTTCAGCGTGGGGCCGGTGAGCAACTCCGCTGCGATGTACGTCTCGTCCGATGCCTCGCCGCTGTAGTCGTAGATCTCGAGGATGTGCGGATGTCGGAGCTTCGCGACGCTCTTGGCTTCGCGAGTGAACCGGGCGCGCGCTTCGCTGGTGCGCTGCAGATGTGGATGCAGCACCTTGAGGGCGACGAATCGGTCGAGCGAGCTGTCACGTGCCCGGTAGACCGTAGCCATTCCACCGTGGCCAATCTCGTCGAGGACCTCGTACTTCTCCAGCTTGCGTAACATCTGCCCGGGAATTCCGAGAGTAACAGGTTCGGGCACCGCTACCTCATCCTTCTATAGCGGTTCGAGCGCGGCGGGGACGCAAAACTCGAAATCGTCCCGGATGCTCACACCATCGTCGCCCCCCGCTACGATGAAGGCGCCACTTTCCAAGACGAGGCCGCCGGCGCCGGCTCGCGGAAATTCCATTTGCAAGAGAGGTCGAATCTCGATGTTCCCGTCGTCCCAGAGGACCTCCTCCACCATCGACGAGCTTTCACCGCCGACTAGCAGTGTGCTATCCGCGGGCTGTAGGACTCCCAAGCGCGCCGTCGTCCACTGGGGTCCGGCGCCCGAAGCGCAGGCACCCGGGCAGGCATCAAAGCGAACGCTGTCTTGTCGCACGGCGTCTCCGGCATCGGTGCCACCGATGAGGAGGGCGCGGCTTTCGCCGTCACCTACGAGAAGACCGCCTTCACGGACGCCGTCCATGACGCCTGCGACCGGCTGCCCTGTCGCACTGCCATCGAGGAGGAGCTCTGCGTCGCCCTCGGCATCGCCGCCTACGACCAGGACGTCGGTGCCCAGTGCGGTTGCTCCGGGACCGGACCGCGGCTTGCTGAGCTGAAGAGACGTCACCTCGCCGCCTGGCGCGACCAGCGATACCTCGGATCGAGCTTCGCCTCCCACCTCGCCGCCGATCACCATCGCTCCGACGCCCGGAACCGAGACGAGCGCCGACCTCGACCCTGCGCCAGTGTGAAGAACCACCGGCGCGATTCGACGGCTGGGGTCGAGCATGTTGAAGATGAACGGCGTTGCCGTTGCACTGCTCGGGAGGACCAGAATTTCAGTTTCGTCGATCGATGCCGCTCGGGTTTCGCCGAGATCGGGCACCGAGAAGTCTTCGGCAAAGAGGCGCGACTCCCATTCGAGCAAATCGAAGAATTCGATCTGCTCATCGGATGGGCCGGTGCCGCCCGCAATCAAGGCGAACGTCCCGGACCGCACCATTCCGAAGAATGCACGGGGTGCTTCCAAGAGGTCGAACGTGACCCGTTCGCACGAAGAGGGCGCTGCGGTCACGAGGCGAAGCAGACCGGCGCTCGCAGCGGGAACGAACACCGGCGAGGCGCTCGAGAGCTCCGTTGTCTCTCCCGCTATTTCGACGCGAATGCGTGTAGGGCGAGTGAACACGCCGAACTCCAGCAGCGCCTCGAAGTCGCCGCCGGTGATTGGATATTCAAACCGTTGCGCTGGAAGCTCGCCCTCTTGGATGCCGATTCGGAGCGTCGTGGCATCGGTCCCGGCCGCCGGATTGCCGTTCTGGCCGTCGACGATAAGAGCCTCGAAAACGAACCTGGCCACGGACTCCTTGCAAGAAAAGGCCGCCACCGAGAGCAAACCAAGTAAGACCATCCGGCGGATCACGGCAACAGGTTGCTTTACCGCTTCAGGGCGGGCAAGTAGATCAGCGCAGTGTGGGCCGAACGCCTTGCTTCAATCGATGAGCTAGCAGTAGCGCGACGCCTGCGCTCAGAGCCCGGGTTCGCCTGGCTGGATTCGAACCGAAGCGACGCGCGCGACGGACGTTTTTCGTTTCTCGCCGCTTGGCCGTCCGAAGAGATTCGGGTGGAGTTTGGCGCGAAGGCGCCATTCGCTGCGCTTGGCAGGGTGAGCCAACGGAGCGAAGGGGCAATCCCCGACGGGCCCAGGCCCTCCGAAGTGCCGGCCTGGATCGGCTACATCGCCTACGACGCATTCTGGTCGGCGCCGGTGCGTGGACAGCCGCGCTTCGATCGTGGCTGTGATCCCATCATGCTCTTTCGGCGCTACCCGGCGCTGTTCGCCCTCGACCACCAAGATGGTGAAACCTGGGTCGTTGGCGACGACCGCAAGGCTTGCGCTCTGTTTTGCGCCCGCTTGGACGAACTAGACGACACCGAAACCCCGCCTCCAGTGGTCGGTGCGATCGAAGTGGACGACGCGAAGGAGCACCGCAAAGCGATCGGCAAGGCGCTCGACTACATCGGAATGGGCGAGGTCTACGAGGTCAACGTCGCCAGACGTTGGTCCGCGCCGTTTGTAGGCGATGCGCTCGAGCTTTGGCAAGCCATGCGACTCGCCAGCCGGGTGCCGCTCGGGATGTTTTTCGATGGCGGGGACCACGCGGTGCTCGCGTGCACCATGGAACGATTCATTCACTGGGACGCCGGGAGCAGGACACTCGTCACTCGCCCGATCAAGGGGACTATCCGGCGCGAAACCACCAACGACGGCGCATCGCAACGCCTACGCGCAGACCCGAAAGAGCAGGCCGAACATTCGATGATCGTCGATCTCATGCGGAACGACCTCGGCCGAGTCGCAGAGATTGGAACCGTGAAGGTCGACGAGCCCCTCCTCGTGGAACCGTTTACCGGCCTTTACCACCTGGTCAGCACCGTGAGCTGCATCACCCGACCCGAGCTCTCACTCGAAGCCATTTTGGAAGCGACCTTTCCTCCCGGAAGCGTCACGGGCGCACCCAAAATTCGTGCCGTCGAAATCATCGAGAAGCTCGAGAAACACCCGCGCGGTATCTATTGCGGCGCTTTGGGTTTCATCGATCACGACGGCGGGCTATCACTTGCCGTCGCAATTCGGACGGCGACGGTTTCGGATGGTCGGGTGAGTTACTGGGCCGGTGGCGGCATCGTCGAAGCCAGCGATCCTGACCGAGAGGTCGCCGAAACCGAGCTCAAGGCACGAGTCTTTCTCGATGCTGTAGAATCGCTGCAAGCGGGCTGCAAAGGTGACTGATCCCATCGAAGACATACTGGATTTCTGGTTTGGCGAGCTCAACGAGCACGGATGTTCGACCCCGGAGCATCGAAAGCGCTGGTGGACGAAGTCCGACGCTTTCGACGAGGCGATCCAATCCCATTTCCTCGACGACTATAAAGCAATCGTAGCCGGAGAGAGGGAAGCTTGGCGAAGTACCGCGCGCGGCGCGTTGGCGTACATCATCGTGCTGGATCAGTTTTCGAGAAACATGTTCCGCGGGACCCCGAAGATGTTCGAAGCCGACGAGCTCGCGCGTGAAGTCTGTCGTGAAGGCCTCGATGCCGGTTTCGGTGCCGAGCTGTCGTTCGATGAACGCGTCTTTTTCTATCTACCGCTGGAGCACAGTGAATCGATGGTCGATCACAAACTCTGCCTGGAGCTCTTCGAGAGCCTGCTCGACTCCGCGCCGGAGCCGCTCGAAGGGGATGCGAAGTACTACTTGGACTTCGCGGTACGGCACAGGGCGATCATCGAGCGCTTCGGACGCTATCCGCATCGAAACGGGATTGTCGGACGGGCGAGCAGCGACGATGAAGCCAAGTTCCTCGAAGAGCCAGGCTCCTCGTTCTAGTCCAGCTTCTTTTGGAAGCGCATGGACACGACGACGATCAGGATCAGCGTCAGGCCGGCGAGCCAGATGAGCTCGGCCCGGAGCTCCGCAAATGACGCTCCCTTGAGGACGATGCCGCGAATGACCCGCAGGTAATGCGTCAACGGCAGGATCGTCGACAACCAGCGCGCCGGCGCGGGCATCGCCTCCCAGGGAAACATGAAGCCAGACAAGAGAATGTTCGGTAGCAAGAAAAAGAACGACATCTGCATGGCCTGCTGCTGGGTCTTCGCAAGCGTCGAGAAGAACAGGCCGACGGCAAGGCTCGCCGCGATGAAAAACACGGAGAGCAAATAGAGCAGCCCGATCGACCCGACGATCGGCACATCGAAGACCCAAGACCCCACCACGAGGATCAAGGTCATCTGCAGGTACCCGACGCCAATGTACGGCAGAATTTTGCCGATGGTTAGCTCCATGCTTCGGATGGGTGACACGATCAATTGTTCCAGCGTCCCGCGCTCGCGTTCGCGGGCAATCGCCATCGCGGTGAACATCACCAGAGTCATCGTGAGGATGACGCCCACGAGACCCGGCACGATGAAAACGGCGGTGCGAAGGTCGGGATTGTACCAAGTCGCGGGCTCCATCGCGATCAGCTGGGAGGGCACCGCGACGGGCTGTCCCAGTCGCTGGAGTCGCTCGATGCTCAGGTCGGAGGAGCGCGCGGATGCCAGGGACATGGCGGTGTTCGTCGCGCTCGCGACGACCTGCGGGTCCGAGCCGTCGACGACGAGCTGGAGTTGAGCCCTTCTGCCCGCTTCGACCTCGGCTCCAAAACGAGGCGGCACGACCAGTGCCACCATGGCCTCCCGGGACCGCATTGCCACGCCGATCTGCTCGTAGCTATCCACATGACCCACGACTGCATAGAAGCCGGTCGCTTCCATGCGCCTCACGAATCCTCGGGACTCCGCCGAATGATCCTGGTCGTAGACCACGGTCGCGATGTTTCGAACGTCGGTATTGATGGCGTAGCCGAAGAGGAGCAACTGGATGATCGGAATGCCGATCATCATTCCCATCGTGAGCCGATCACGCCGAGCCTGAATCATCTCCTTCCAGGCGATCGACAGCATGCGGTTCATCGACCGCCTCCGTTTCGCGCTTCGCTGTGAACCATCGCCACGAACGCATCCTCGACGTTGGGGACGATCTCGCGGGCATCCGAAACACCGGGACCTGCGCCAAGAACCTCTTTGGCGAGTGCGATCGGGTCGACGCCACCGAGCGTGGCCAGTCGAAGGCGATCGCCGAACGGAGCGACCTCGTCGACCGCAGGGTGTGACTCCAGCAGATCCATGGCCGCGGACACGTGTGGGGTCGAAATCACGCCGACGCGGATGTTGCGGCGTTCGATGACCTCCCCGGGCGTTCCAATGTCGAGAAGCGTGCCCCGAAAGATGAATGCGAGGCGATGGCAGCGCTCCGCCTCGTCCATGTAGTGGGTGGTCACGATGACGGTCGTACCTGCCGAAGCAATCCGATGGATGTGGGCCCAGAACTCCCTGCGGCTCACCGGATCGACACCCGCCGTCGGCTCGTCGAGAAACAAGAGCGGGGGTTGGTGGATCGTCGCGCAGACCAGCGCGAGGCGCTGCTTCCAACCCCCGGAGAGCGTGCCGCTGATCTGAGCGCGCCGCTCGCTCAAGCCCGCGCGATCGAGCTCCTCCGGTACGCGCTTGCGGCGTGCTGCTCGACCCAGCCCGTAGATCCCTGCGTAGAAATTCAAGTTCTCTTCGACCGTGAGGTCTTCATAGAGGCTGAAACGCTGAGTCATGTAGCCGATGTTCTGCTTGACCCGCTCCGGCTCCTTCTCCACGTCGAAACCGACGACGGTCGCGCGACCGCCGCTGGGGTCGAGAATCCCGCACAGCATGCGGAGCGTCGTCGACTTGCCAGCACCGTTGGGGCCAAGAAGGCCGAAAATCTCGCCGCGATGGACGCGAAAGCTCACGTCGCTGACGGCGACGAGCTTGCCAAAGTGACGAGAAAGCCCCTCGGCGACGACGGGATCCTCCACCGCTATTCGCCCTTCAACTCAAACGTGGCGAAGGCCGGCACGCCAGCATGCAGGCGCTCTTCCGGGTCGCTGATTCGGACTCGAACGCGAACGACCAAGTTGGAGCGCTCCGTGGGCGAAAAAAGGAACCGCGGTGTGAACTCCGTGGTCGGAGCGATGTGCTCGATCTCGCCGTCGAAAGATTCGCCTTCGGCGTCGACACGAATGTGCGCAGGGAGACCGACCTCGAGCCCAGAGAGCTTCTGCTGAGGAGCGAACACATCGACGTAGGGATGCTTCGTATCGGCGACGGTGGCCACGGTGGCGCCGGCCGCCACCACTTCACCGATTCTCACTGGTACGTCGAGCACCGTCACGCGTTCGGAGGCGTGCAAGGCATAGAGGGCCAAGCGCTCTTTTTCCGCCTCGACAGCGGCTTCCGCGGCGGTGACCTCGGCATCCGACGCGGCGAGCTCCTCGGGCCGAGCGCCTTCGCGCAATTGTTTCAGCCGCTGCTGTAGCATTCGTACCTGCGCCTTGGACTGTGCATACGCCGCTTCGAGCTCGGAAATGAGCGATCGTGCAGTCGCCGCATGCTCCGGAAGGTTTCGGTTCCTGTCGAGGTTGGCCCTGGCTTCGCGGAGCACAGCGCGGGCGCCATCGAGCTCAGCCATCGTCGACCGGACTTCCTCTACGCGCGGCCCCGCATAGACCAGCGCGGCCTTGGCACGGGCGCGCGCCAGATCTGCCTCTCGAGCGAGCAGAATCGGGAGCTCGGCCGTGTCATCGAGAACCGCGATCAGCGCTCCCTCTTCGATGACGTCTCCGCGATCAAAGCGAATCTCTCGAAGTTGGCCGCCGACTCGAAAGCCAAGATGGCGATCATCGTGCTCGATAATACCCTGGTAGCCGGAAGGCGTCTGGCGCTCCGAGCGGCAACTCGCCATCGTCACGGCGACGATCATGACCGTCAGCGCCCGGGCCCTGGCTGTGGCAAAGCTCACGCGAGCCAGGTTAGCAGATTCGGCCGGGTCCACGGTTTGGTGGTTCGCCGAGACTGGCGCTGATTCGGCCCTCGGTGTTACAAACCCCGAGGCCGACGCATGTACGAGACTCTAGAAATCATCCTAAACATCTCGATTGCGGTCTTCATCGCAGGTGTCCTCTTCAGCGCCGGCCTGGAGGTGACCTTCGAGCAGGTCTTGAAGCCGCTCAGGAACGGTCCAGTCGTGGCCCGGGCGCTGATCGCGAACCTGATCCTGACGCCACTCATCGTCTACGCGATGAGTGTCTGGTTCCCACTCGAGCGTCCATACATGATCGGCGTTCTGCTGTACGGGTTCGCCGCCGGCGCACCCTACACGCCCAAGTTGGTTGGCGCTGCGGCCGGCGACGTGCCCAACTCGATTGCCGCAACGATGCTGCTGACCGTCCTTACGATCATCTACATGCCCCTGGTCCTGCCGTTTCTCATACCCGGGACGAAAATTGCGGTCTGGGCGATCGCCAAGCCGCTCCTCCTTCAGATGTTCGTGCCCTTGGTGATCGGTCTTGCGATTCGGCATTTCAGAGACCGCCTAGCGGCGAAGATACTCAAGCCCGCCAATCTCGTCGTCAATCTTTCGCTGGTCCTCTTCCTGGTCCTTGCCGTCGTGAACCACGGTGACGCCCTATCCGCTATCATCGGAACCGGGACGGTCACCTCGGCCATCGTGCTCACGCTCGTCGCCTTTGGGGTCGGCTACCTGCTCGGCCCTGGAGGGAAGAAGGGCAAGGTGACCCTCGGCCTCATCACCACGGCGCGTAACATCGGCGCGGCAGCGACCATCGCCACGGCGAACTTCAAAGATGATCCGCGAGTGCTGCTTACCGTCGCGGTCTGTATGTTCGTCGTATTCGCGCTCGCGTTCCCGACGGCAAAGCTCTACTTCAGCAAACGGCTGTCGGCGTACTAGAATACCGGCATGACGGTGAAGCCGGTGAACTGACCGGTGGCTATTCCTTCGACATCCACTGGGGCAAGGGTTCGCTCTTGCGAACGAACGAAATCGCATTGGTCCCGGAGCGACCGACCATCACGGCCTCGATCAGCGGAGGATGCGTATCGCGACTAGCCGCATGCCATTCGATGATGAAATTCGCGCCGGAGCCTCCGGCGACATCATGCCGCTCGACGAGAAAGTCGATGGTCTGAAGCGGCCCCAGTTTAATCAGCCGATCGACGAGCTTCTTGGAGAGCTTGCCATTGGTGTCGTAGTACTCAACCGCACTCACGTAGACCGGGTGCTTGGGGTCGATGTTTCGAATACTCAGCGTTGCCTCGAGAAGGTAGGGACGCCCGCCGTCGTAGTAAATGTGGGAGTAGACGGGAACGTACGCCGCCTGGTGCACCGGGAGCGAGGGAACGGTGACGTTCGTTGCCGCATATGCATCGAGGTTCGGCGGAGTGTAAGAACGCGGCGGCTCGAACTGCACGCTGTCTTGGATCGCGTCGAGCCGCTCCTCGGTGTTGCTTCGGCTACGCGAAAAGACGAATGCCATGAACGCGATGGCGAGCAAGATGAGCACCCGAACGCCGTGCTCTGAGAACCACAAGAGCCATTCTGGATATTTCTGATCGTCGCCCACGGATACACTCCCTAAATCGTCGATTCGTCTCGTGTATCGCACTAACGAGGGGCCTCCGGCAAGCCTCGGGTTCGCAACTTGAGGGGGCGCGCATGCGTGTTATGAGGAGAATCGCTCCCGGGTCGTCTAAGGGCAGGACAACAGGCTTTGGACCTGTGAATGGTGGTTCGAATCCACCCCCGGGAACCAGGCCGTATCATGCGAACCATCTCGATTCTCACCGGCTTCCTTCTGGCTGCCGCACTTGGAATAGCCTGCAAGAAGAGTGATGGCTCTCCAAGCACCGCAACACCGGCATCCGCAGCGCTTGGTTCCGGCTGCGACCACGACCTGACGTCGAGCGCCTTGGCCAAACACAGTTGGCCCTACCCCGCGGACCATCGCAACCTTCGCTGGGGCGACACGTATCAAAAAGTGCGGCTCAAGCTGAAGCCGACGCAGGCCGCGTTCGTGACGGCCACGGTGACATGGAAGTCAGGAGAGCTGATCGAGGTGGAAGACAGCGAGGTGCGAATCACCAAGCCACGGCGCTTGATCGCCAAGCGAGACCTTCATGTGAAGCGCAAGGTTTGGGACCAGGGAATCCAAGTGGAGCGGAACGTCCTGGCCGTTGCAAAAGGCGAGGTCGGCTCCTTCTTGTTCTACAATTCGCGCGGCACGTGCATGGTCGGGACCGAAGAGGGCCCGGGCTGGACTCCATGCAGCCTCGACGATGCCTTCGAAGGGCTGAGCGAGGAGCAGCCAAATGCGTGCGAGCAGGTCTGGTGGGTCAAGGTCCGAAAGAGCAAGGTCGATCGGGGCTGGATGCCCGTGATAGCTGGCTTCACGGAGCGGGTGACTCCGCCGACCGGCGTAGCCGAATGAACGTCTCCTGATTACCCTTCGGGCCGGTGATGACGCTGTCGGCTTTGGCCACCAGCTCGAAGCCGAGCTGCTCGGCATCGGCCACCAGATTCTCGATGGCTTCGCGTAGGTGCTCGGGGTCCCGGACGACTCCGCCCTTGCCGACCTTTCCATGGCCGACTTGGAACTGAGGTTTGACGAGTGCGAGGACCTCGCCATCGGCGCGCAACAATGCGTGCGCGGCGGGAAGAAGCTTCTCGAGTCCGATGAACGAAGCATCGATCACGACGAGGTCAACGGGCTCGGGCAAGTCGGCGGGCTTCAAGTGCCGCGCGTTGCGGCGCTCCATGACGACGACCCGTTCGTCTTGCCGTAGCTTGTGGTGAAGCTGCCCATAGCCAACGTCGATGGCGAAGACCTTCGCCGCTCCACGCTGAAGCAGGCAATCGGTGAAGCCGCCGGTGGACGCACCGAAGTCGGCCACGGTCTTGCCCGACGGCTCATAGTCGAACGCATCGAGCGCGCCTGCCAGCTTCACCCCACCTCTCGACACGTACGGGTGATCAGGCTCGCGCACCTCGAGGGGGGCGGCCTCGTCGAGCGCTTCGCCGCTCTTTTCCACGCGCCGGCCGGCGGAAAAGACCTTGCCGGCCAGAATCAGCGCCTGCGCCCTCGCCCGCGATGGAACCAGACCTCTTTGCGTCAGCAATACGTCGGCGCGAATCTTCGGCACGCAGCAAGACTGGACTAACTTTCTTTGAAAGGCGAACAGCGGTATCTTGAACGCATGGCGCGCAACGTGCTCTTTCTTCTCGGAATCGGTTCCCTAGGCTGGGCGATGCTCTCCTTGTTTTTCGCCGGAGCGGTCCTGCCGGACTGGATGGGGCTCGGCGACCCTTCGCGTGGCCCCCTCTATATCGAGTCCACCGCGGTCAACGTCGGCCTTTGGTCCGCCTTGGGCGTGTTCGCCGTGTTTGGCGCTGCGTTCCAGCGGCTCCGCTTGGCCGCGGTGCTCATGTTCGTCGTCTGCGGCGCGGGCTTCGCCGGCGGGCGAATTCTCGCGATGGTCCAGGGCGCAAAGCCCGACATCTACACCGTCATCGCGCTCGCATTGGAGGTCGGCATCGTTGTTGCGGCCTCTGCAGCCTATGTGTCCGAAAAGACGCGCATCGCCCGCGAAGCCAGAGAGCTCAAGAAGGCCGAAAAGGCGGCTCTCCAAGCTGCCTTAGCAGCCAAGGACGCCGCCCCCCCGGCCGAAGCGCCAGCCCCATCCCCCGTTCAGCAACCGTAGGCGATAGCATGGGGGTGGTGAGGCGGGACAAACTGCCGCCGAAGGTAGGCGATAGCGTGGGGGTGGTGGGGCGGGACAAACTGCCGCCGAAGGCGTCCGGCCCTATCTAGAACGGGATATCATCATCCCCGAAGTCGTCGGTGGGAGGGGCGCTGCCGCCTCCGCTGCCGCCTCCGCCTCCGCCTCCACCGAAGTCATCGGGAGCGCTGGAATCGCGGCCTCGCCCGCTGCCCAACAGAACGATGTTCTGTGCCACTACTTCCGTCGAGTTGCGCTTGTTGCCGTCTTTGTCTTCCCACTGACGGTATTGAATCCGGCCCTCAACGCAAATGCTCCGGCCCTTGGAAAGGATGTTGTTGAGGGCTTCGCCACGTTTGCCCCATACGATGACGGTGTGCCAGTCGGTGCGTTGCTGGCGCTCGCTCGCGCGGTTCATGTACGACTCGGTAGTCGCCAAGCGAAGGCGCAGCACGCCTTGCCCGTTCTGAGTGTATTTTAGCTCCGGGTCAGCACCCAAGTTCCCGATGAGCGTCACACGATTCAGGCCTTCTGCCATGGCTCCCCTCTTCCTCTAGCCGCGATGGGCGGCGAACATACGCGGCCTCGCGCCCGGGATCAATGACCCGAGTCAATGACCCGTTGCCTCGCCCTGCATGCGAAGCACGATTGCTAGCTCATCGGTCAATTCCCGCCGACGGTGCTCATAAAAGCTCGGTCCTATCGATTCGGCTTTGCGCTGGCTTTCCAACGAGGCGATCTCCTCGAGGAGCTCGGCGCGGCGATCTTGGCGAACTTTGACCAGAGCTGCGGTCTGGTCCGACGGTCGAAAAAGAAGCCAGACCCCGATGAATATGAAGATCGCGGCTACGAGAGCGGCGACATAGGGAAGCGGGCCGCCTCCGGGAATGCCGCGAATGTGAATCCTCACCGAATCGATCGGCGCATCGCCGGGGCTTCGCATCACCCCTGCGACCAGGAAGCGGCGGTCGCCTCCCTCGTGTACCCGGGCGACTTGAAAGCCCTCGACTTCGAGGGTCATGCCATCGAGGTAGTCGCTGACGACTTGATACTCCATGGTGGAAAAGGGCACCGACTGCTTGATCGAAAGCGAGGTTCCACTGAGCGGAATGTCGTAGGCCCAGCGCAGGTCGGCGCGGCCGGGCGGGATCGAGCCGCTGATCTCGAGGCCGTCATCCGTGGCGCTGACGCGCTGGTCGGTCATGACCGCCAAGGCGTCGAAGGCCTTGAAACCCTCGGGCAAGGAAATCCGCATTCCACCATCGGGGAATGCGTAAGTCGACTCGCCGAGGTTCGTGAGCCGAGCGTCCTGACTGACACGAGCGCGGCCATCCCGGAACTCGATCATCGTACGGCCTAGTACTTGAAAGACGCTCCGGTTGTCTCTGGTGACGGGGAGACGGACCACCCGTACCCGCTGACCCTTCTCCGCGTCGATTCGAAACGGCGTCGAGCTATAGCGCGCGCCATCGAACGGCACGTTCACCCGATAGGAATGCTTGGCGTCGGTCTGCAGGTCGTGGAAAGAGCAGCTCCCTTTGTCGTCGGTGACGCAGGCTTTGTTATCTCGACCGCCGGACTGCTCCATGAGGCCGAGACGCACCGCCTGTTTCGGGACGGGCCCACCAGCCAGGTCGATCACCTCGACCACGATGGTCCCCTGGGGGAGCTCAGGGTCGATGACCGAGGTCACGAGCTCCGGTACGTTGCCAAGGACGCGATTGACCACCCTTTGATCCTGCTGCGCCGATACGATCGTCGGGGCCCACAATAGAAGGCCGATCAGAGCTGCAATTCGCATCATGCCTCGTCGGAAAGCCGCTCGGCGATCAGCGCCTCGGCTTCTTCTCTAAACGGCCCCGCGCCGACATCCAGCTCGCGAAGGACGTGGCGGGCCTGTGCGCGGAGCTTAGCGTTGATCTCTTCGTAATCGGAGTCCGAGAGCTTGCCCGCGTCATGCTCGAACGCGATGTCACGAATCTCTTGAAGCAGATTTTCTTTCTCGGTCAGCAAGCCGCGGCGCGCATCCGTCATGAGTTGCGCGCGGGCTCCTCCGACAAGCTCGTCTGAAAGCGCAAGGCTCAGGCTCAACCAGAGGCTAATCAGCGCGGCGACCACGGCCAGCGATGCGCCGATGACGAACAACCAGGGCAGGTAGTCAGCCATCAGCTATCCTCCAGGCGATCGAGCTCGGCGTCGAGACGCGAATCGTACTCGAGCTTCTCGCTTGCGTCGGAGGCCGTAGACGCCCTTGGCGCCACGCCGCGACGCTGCCAACGACGGCCGAGCAGCACGATGAAGCCGACGGCCAAAGCCATTGCGGCGATAGGCACCGCCCAGAGGGCGCGGTCGAGACCCTCGTCCGAGGGTATTGCGAGGGCGGCGGCGCCATACTGCGCTCGATAGGACTCCTGAATTTTCGTTGGTTCCTCGCCCGCAGCGAGTCGCTCGCGAATCTCGATGCGCTCGTCGTCGGCCCAGCCGCACGCGCAGGTATCGAGCGGCAAGCGCGCGCAGTCGCCACACTGACACAGAAGGCGACCGAACAGCTGCCGTTCGACGGGATCGTTGATGACCACCGACCCTGCATGCAGCGTGCTGCTGCTGTCGTTCTGCGCCGACGCGACACCCACCCAGGCAATCATCGTCGCGATCAGGATCGCGAGCCCAACCACGGCTGTAGCTGGTGAAAATCGAAACCGCCGCGTGCGGGGAGCTTCATCCCGAAGAAGCTCACGGCCAGTAGGCCACATTCCTAGGAGCGCGCCGAACAAGAGCACGATGCCGCCGAACCATATCCAAGCCACCAAGGGACGAATGATGATCCGGAAGGTGCCGCGCTGGGTCGACGGATCGACGGTGCTCATGATGACATAGACGTCTTCGGCCGGGCGGCTGCGAATTGCGACTTCGGTGGTAGGCATCTGCGGATGCGTTCGATAGATGAACTTGCCGGGCGCGACCTGGCCATCTTCGTTTCCGGATTTGTCGAGAATCGTCATGTCCGTGAAGATCATTCGCTTGTTCGGGTCGGTCTCCATCCGGGGCTGGTCGTAGCGCACTGTGTGCTTGCCGATGTCCATCGTTTCGCCTGGGCGAAGCGCGCTCTCCTGCTCGACGTCGTAGGCAGCGCCCGTGAAGCCGATGAACATGAAGACGATGCCGATGTGCACGATGTAACCGCCGTAGCGGCGACGCCCCTTGGACACGAGATTGACGAGCGCAGCGACCGCGCCTTCGCCCTTCCTCATGCGAACGCGGATGCCGCGCCAAAACTCTTGGCCCACGCTTGCAAGCACGAATGCGCAGGTCGCAAACGAAACGCCCGGAGCGATGGCCGACATCCAGGCGAGCACGGTGCCCGTGGCGGTATCGTAAATCTCGGTTGGCTCGACGACGGACGGGTAGCCAAGGCGTGCGCCAAAGAGAGCCTGCAACAAGGCAACGGCCAGACCTACGCCTACGGGAAAGGCCATCGCCCGCAGGAGCTTGGACCCGGTTGCTTTCCGCCAAGCGACCAAGGGCCCGAGCCCCGCCAAGAACAGGAGCACGATACCGAGAGGGACCATCCACTTGTTGTAGAAGCCAGGGCCAACCGTGACCTCCTCGCCTCGCACCCATTGGCTGAGCAGCGGGAAGGTGGTCGCGATCAGCACGAAGACCATCATCCCGAGCAACACCCAGTTGTTCAGCAGGAATGCGAACTCGCGGCTGACGAGCGACTCGATTTCGTTGTCGGCCTTGAGCTTCGGGATTCGCCAAATCATCAGCGCGGCAATCGCAATGAGCAGGAACGCCATGTACCAAACGAAGTACTGCCCGATGTCCGAGCGGGCGAAGGAGTGCACACTCGCGATGAGCCCCGACCGCGTCAAGAAGGTGCCGAAAATCGTGAGAAAGAACGTCAGTGACAATAGGAAGACGTTCCAGACCTTCATCATTTGCCGGCGTTCCTGAATCAACACGGAGTGCAAATAGGCCGTGCCGACCAACCAGGGCATGAACGAGGCGTTCTCCACCGGGTCCCAGGCCCAGTAGCCACCCCAGCCGAGCTCCTCATACGACCAGAGGCAGCCGAGCAGCAGGCCGATCGCGAGGAAGGTCCAGGCGATCATCGACCAAAGACGCGCTGCGCGGACCCATTCGTTGCCGAGGCGACCGGTAACCAGTGCGGCGACCAGAATCGCAAACGGCACCGACCAACCAACGAAGCCCATGTAGAGGACCGGCGGATGAATCGCCATCCAGTAGTTCTGAAGAAGCGGATTGAGGCCTTCGCCGTCTCCCGGCGTCGTTCGGATGTAGGTCGCGAACGGGTTCGCCGCGAACAGCATCAAGATCGCGAAGAAGATCAAGATGCTCATCAGGGTGGCGATGACCCAGGGCTGGAGCTCGGTGTAGCGGCCGCGAAGCCAGCGAACGGCGAAGAAGGTGTAGCCCGAAAGAAGGAACGACCACCATAGGAGCGAGCCGTCCTGGCCTCCCCAGAGGGACGTGATGAGGTACCACCAAGGCATCGAGCGATCGCTGTAGCGGGCGACGTACCGAATGCGAAAATCGTGGACCTGAAACGCGTACGCCAGGACCAAAATCGCAACGAGGACGAGCGCGCAGGTCGCATAGGTGCCCCATCGCGCAGATGGGAGCAGATGTGGACGACCCTGGCCGGCGCCCATCGCCACAGCCATGGTGTACGACGCGCTGATCAGGATGAGGCACAGCACTAGAGTGCCGAAGAAAGGAATATCGAGTGCCGGCATAGGTAGTCAGCCCCCGACTCCGGGCGGCCGTCCCTGTTACATAGGGGCTCGGGAGATTGGGGCAAGCACAATGAAAAGCCCCGCGCGGCGCCAGGCCGAACGGGGCTTCAGTGGGCTCGTTCGACGCCCTTAGTCGCCTTCTTCGAACTCGGCATCGATGACGTCGTCATCGCCCTTGCCGGCTTCCTCGGCGCCGGCCCCTCCAGCCGGTCCGCTGGTCGCCCCTTCGGGAGCGGCGGCCGCAGCGCTGTAGGCTACTTCGGCGATTTCCTTCATGGCCGCCTCTAGAGCCTCGGTTTGGCTCGCCATTGCCGTGGCGTCGTTGGCTTCGATCGCTTCACGCAGCGACTTCACCTTGCCCTCGACCTCGGCGACCTTGTCGGCGGGAAGCTTGTCTTTGACCTCTTCGAGAGCCTTCTCGACGCCATAGGCCAGCTGATCGGCCTTGTTGCGTGCCTCGACCTGCTGACGGCGCTTGCTGTCTTCTTCCTCGTGCGACGCCGCGTCCTGAACCATCTGCTCGATCTCTTCTTCGGACAGACCGCTATTCGAGGTGATCGTGACCTTCTGATCCTTGCTGGTCGCCTCGTCCTTCGCCGTCACCGAGAGAATGCCGTTGGCGTCGATGTCGAAGATGACCTTGATCTTCGGGATGCCGCGCGGCGCAGGCATGATGCCTTCGAGGTGGAAGCGGCCCAGGGTGCGGTTGTTGGTCGCCTCGGCGCGCTCGCCTTGAAGGACGTGAATTTCGACCTTGGTCTGGCTGTCCTCCGCCGTCGAGAACACTTCCTCTTTGCGAGTCGGAATCGTCGTGTTCCGCGAAATGAGCGCGGTCATGACTCCACCGAGGGTCTCGACGCCCAGGCTGAGCGGCGTGACGTCCAGCAAGACCATGTCCTGCACGTCGCCCGAGAGCACGCCTGCTTGAACGGCGGCGCCGAGCGCAACGACCTCATCGGGGTTGACGCCCTTGTGGGGCTCCTTGCCGAAGAACTTGCTCACGGTCTCATGCACGACAGGGATGCGAGTCGAGCCTCCGACCAAGACGACCTCGGAGATATCCGCAGCGGTCTTACCCGCATCGGAAAGCGCCTTCTTGCAGGGCTCGAGGGTGCGCTGAACCAGATCGTCGATCATCGACTCGAGCTTGGCCCGGGTGAGCCGGATGTTGAGATGCTTCGGGCCAGCCGCGTCGGCGGTGAGGAATGGAAGGTTGACCGTGGTCTCCAGCTTCGTGCTGAGCTCGATCTTCGCCTTTTCTGCGGCGTCCTTGAGGCGTTGCAGGACCATCTTGTCTTTGCCGACATCGATGCCGGTGTCCTTTTTGAACTCGGACACGAGGTACTCGATGATGCGCTGGTCGATATCGTCACCGCCGAGGTGCGTGTCGCCGTTCGTGCTGACGACGTCGACAACCTTGTCGCCCACCTCGAGAATGGATACGTCGAACGTACCGCCGCCGAAATCGTAGACCGCAATGAGATGGTCCTGGGTCTTGTCGAGGCCGTAGGCCAAGGCAGCCGCGGTCGGCTCATTGACGATTCGCTTCACGTCGAGCCCGGCGATCTTGCCAGCGTCCTTCGTGGCCTGACGCTGAGAGTCGTTGAAGTATGCGGGAACGGTGATCACCGCTTCGGTGACGGGCTGTCCGAGGAAGTTCTCCGCGGCCTTTTTCAGCTTGCGGAGCACCTGCGCGGAAACCTCCGGCGGTGAGAGCTTCTTGCCTCGGACCTCGAAGCCTGCGTCGCCATTCTCACGCCGGATGACGTGGTAGGGCATACGCGTAGCGTCGTCGCCGAGCTCGTCGTAACGGCGGCCCATGAAACGCTTGGTCGAGTAGACGGTGCCTTCGGGGTTGGTGATGGACTGCCGCTTGGCGATCTGGCCGACGAGAACCTCCCCCTGGTCGTCCCATGCCACTACCGACGGTGTAATCCGGTCACCCTCCTCATTGACGATGACCTTCGGGTCCTTGCCCTCCATCACCGCGACGACAGAGTTGGTCGTCCCGAGGTCGATGCCGATAATTTTTCCCATTTTTTCCTGTCTCCTTTTGCCTCCGCGCTCTCGTCGGAGTGACGCCAACCTAACCACCCGAAGGTCGCCGTCAAGGTCCGCCAGGAGCTAAAATCGGGTTCGAAAGCCGCGGCTCGCTCGGGGCTGAATCGCTCCGATCAGCCCTCGAGGTTATTCCTGAGCCGCGCAGCGTCCTGGGATTCGGCGAGAACGATCAGCGAGTCCCCCGCCTCGAGCAAGTGCTCGCCCCCTGGGTTGTAGACATAGTCCCCGTCGGCCCGGTGAACCGCCACGACGAGCGCCCCGGCCTCCCGGATGTCGGTTTCGGCGAGACGTTGGCCTACGAGTGGGCTCTCGGCAGGCACGTCGATCGCTTCGAGACCGACACTGATGCCGCCACCAAACTGAACGATGCGGTCGAGGAAGGCCACGGTCTTTGGGCTCACCATTTCACTGAAAAGCCGCACTCCACCGATGTAGTTCGGCGCGACGACGGCGTCGGCGCCTGCCCGCTTGAGCTTGCGTTCGGTGGACGGCTCGATCGACTTGGCCACGATTCGAGCGGTCGGATTGAGGGCGCGGGCACTGATGGTCACGAATAGATTGGCTTTGTCGTCGTTGAGAGCCGAAATCACGCCACGAGCCCGTTTGACGCCGGCAAGGTCGAGAACATGGTCGTCGGTTGCATCGCCGCACACGAAGAGAAGCTCGTCTCCGAACTCGGCGTTGAGCTCATCGAGCCTCTCGCGGTCCGTGTCGACGACCACGAAGGGAACCCCGACGGCGCGCAGCTCGGTTGCGATGTGCCAGCCCGTCGTCCCGATGCCGCAGAGGATGACATGCTTGCTCAATGTTCCAATTGCCCGTTCCATACTCCTGCGCCTCAGAATTCCTTGTAAATCACCTTCTACAATCAAAGCGGTGAGACTCGAAATGAAATAAAGCAAGGTGCCGCTGCCAAGAATGATCAGGCTGATGGTCACCACCCGCGCTTCGGGGATCTCGTTCATGCCCTCGAGTGTTTCGGCGAATCCGACGGTCGAGAGGGTGATGACGGTCATGTAGAAGCAATCGAACCAAGACCATCGACCTTCGCCGACCATGTGATATCCAGCGGCTCCCATGAGGACCACGGCGGTCAGAACGCCCCCTGCCGACATCAAGCGCCCGTAGGCCCCCCGCCTCGACCTGAAAAACACCAGCTTCACTGGGCCGTAGTTGGCTTGATGCGCCGATCCAAGTCAACCCTTGACCATCACGACCAGGAGCGGCACAACCGGCCGCGGTGAATTCTTCCGAAGACGCGCGCCGAGCCGGTCGCGGCCTGGTGTCGATTGCGGGCGCGAAGGGCTACTTCATCGTCACAAGTTATGCCGTCCAACTGCTGCTGCCGAGGATCTTCGGCGAGGCCAAGGAGTTCGGACTCTACTCGGCGACCATGAGCGGCGTCGCGATTCTAACCAATGTGCTGATTGTCGCGACGATCCAATCGGTTTCGAAATTCGTGAGTGAAGACGAGAGCCGCGCCGAGGTGACCCTTCGACAAGGGCTCCGCATTCAGGCCTTGGTCGGAGGCACCCTCGCCT
>JBARTN010000137.1:0-39164 GCA_049645265.1 Polyangiales bacterium | reverse complement strand
CCCCGACGGCAGACCATCGCCAGAAGCTTCCTGGTGTCGGCGCCGGCCTGTCCGCCCCAGCTGACTTGATAGGTGATGAAGTCGCCTTGTGGCCGCTGCCGCGATTGCCCCTTCGGGCCGACCTTGCGAGGGTTGCGTTCGTGGCGACCGGGCTTGGCATCGTCTCGGACGTGCTTTGGGGTGCCTTGGCTGCGTTCCGCTTCTCGTTTCAAAAGGAAGGCCACGAGCTCGGCGGGTGCATGCTCGGCGAGCAGGCGTTCGGCCAGATCCTTGGCGCGGCTATCCGGCTCATCGGCCTGACCGGCGAGGTCTCGAAGGAAGCTTTCGCCAGTCCGCTCGTCGGCGGCGGCGAAAATCTCCTCGGGTGTCGGAATCGGAACCAGACGCGCGTCCACACCGGCAGAACGCAGGGTGCTCTTGACTCGGAACTCGGCCCGCGCGGCGGCGAACAGCACATTGGTGCCGCGGCGTCCGGCTCGCCCGGTGCGTCCGCTTCGGTGGGTGAACACATCGGCGTTGTCGGGGAGGTCGACCTGAATCACCCGGCCGATGTCCTGCACGTCGAGGCCGCGTGCCGCGACGTCGGTAGCGACCAGGTAGCGGATGGTGCCGTTTCGAAACTGAGCGAACGTCGCGGTTCGCTCGCGTTGCGTCATTTCGCCGTTGAGCGCACGCGCCGCGAGGCCGGCTGCGCAAAGCTCATCCGCAAGCCGAACCGTTTCCGTTCGGGTTCGCACGAAGAGCAGGGTCTTGTCTTCCGGGTAGCGGAGCAGGACGTTGATCGCAGCATTGAATCGATCGGCTTGGCGGACGTGCATCACGAGATGCTCGATGTCGGCATTCGCCTTGCCGAGCGCCGTGCCTTGCACAGAGACGGCGTCTTGCTGGAGCCGATCCGCAAGTCTCACCACTTCGCGTGGAAACGTCGCCGAGACCAGGTGGGTTCGACGAGCCTCGGGCGCGAAGCCGAGAATGCCGTCGACCTCTTCTTCAAAGTTCATGTCGAGCATCTCATCGGCTTCGTCGAGCGCGATGGTCTTGAGCTGATCGAGCGTCAGGGCGCCCGCCTTCAGATGATCGAGAAGACGACCAGGGGTGCCAATGACGACCTGGGGAAGGGTGGACAGCTGGTAGCGCTCCTGCATCACGCTAGTCCCACCGGTCACCACGAGGACGCGGGCCTCGAGCGGTTCGTACAGCCAGCGAAGCTCGCTCCCAAGCTGACCCGCGAGCTCGCGGGTCGGGGCGATGAGCAGAACCACCGGTGCGGCGGGAGCGGACTTGCGAGACTTCTTCGGCTGCGCAGTGGCCGCAGCGATCGCAACGGAGGGGGCGAGGAGCAAGCCAAGGGCCACCGTTTTGCCGGATCCCGTTTGGGACGAAATTCGCAAGTCACGGCCCGCCAACTCGGGGTCCAAAATGGCCTGCTGAATGGCGGTGAAGCTCTCGAATCCGGCGTTGCGCAAGGCGGCGCCGAGACCCGCAGGGGCCTGCTCTAGTGAAAGTAACTCAGACATGAAGCGGCTCCATTAGCACAAACCCGCAAAAGCACACACCGGGGCGGCAGGAGCGCCCCTAGCGACGGAATCTATCGAGTTTTTCTTAGCCAGTCTGGACGATGGGATACGATGGCTTGGTGGCTTCGGAACGTTGGTGGGGCGCTGCGTCGATCCTCCTAGCTCTTCTCACGGTTTTGGTTTTCATCCCGGGGCTCAGCGATGAGTTCACCTGGGATGACCACGGCCTCATCCGCACGAACGAAAACATCCAGCGTCCGGAGCGCTACGCCGAAGCGCTGACGAGCCACTTCTGGAACGTGTCGAGCGACTCCGCGCAAGCCAACGAGACCTACAATCACCTCTATAGGCCGCTCGTCACGTTTGCATACATCGTTCAGTACCGACTCTTCGGCCTGCACGCCGTCGGGTACCGCGCGATCAGCCTGGCGCTTCATTTGCTTTGCTGCATCCTCGCGTTCTTCTGGTTGCGACGCCGCATACCCCCCGGCGAGGAGGCTCACCGGCTACTGGCCATCGGCCTCGGCGCAGCGGTCTTCGCACTCCACCCAAGCCGCGCCGAAGCGGTCTCGTGGATATCGGGAAGCACGGAGCTCTGGATGTGCGCGCTGGTGCTCTTGGCTGCCCTCGCGTTCGATTCGAACCGCAACTGGCTCGCTGGGATTCTTCTCGCAGCAGCGCTGTTCGCAAAGGAATCGGCGATCGTCGCGGCGCCTCTGCTCCTGGCCGATCGATTCTTGCTGCAGGGGCGTCGCGAACGCTCGGCATCGATCGCGCTCGTAGCGCCAGTGGTCGTTGCGCTGCTCGTCCGCGTTTTGGTCATCGACGTCGCGCTGCCTACCGGCCAGATCCGCGGCGCGCTACCGAGGGCCCTGGCGTCGTTTGGATTGTACGCGCAGCAGATCTTCTCGCCCTGGAATCCAACCGCCTTCCCTGGAATGCGCCTTTACCAATGCGAGGTCGGCGAGGCCCTGCCCGCCGCCTGGTGGCTCGCCGGAACCCTAGTCCTCGGAGCGGTGATCCTATTGGGCATCGTGGCCCACCGAAGGCGCGCTTGGCGCCCGGCGCTCGCCGACGCGCTCTGGGTCGTCGTTCCGCTGTTGCCGGTGGCGAACTTGATCGATCTCGGAAGCCGCAACCTC
Organism: Polyangiales bacterium; assembly: GCA_049645265.1. GTDB lineage: Bacteria > Myxococcota_A > Polyangia > Polyangiales > Houyiibacteriaceae > SG8-38. Next base: position 36,505 of record JBARTN010000137.1, on the reverse strand, counting down.
ACCGCAGACCGTTTTCTGTACCTTCCCATGCTCGGGGTGGCCTCTCTTTCGGCGCGCGCGCTCCTCTGGATGGTCGACAAGCGACCATCCGTTGGAAAGACGCTCGCGATCGTTGCCTCGGTCCTCGTTCTCGGCTTCGCAGTCGTGACTTCGCTCCATTCACGCGTCTTCGCTTCGTCGTCTTCGCTTTGGGAATACGAGGTGACGCGAAACCCGGACAACCCCTTCGCGCTGCATGCAGTGGGAACCGCCCGGACACGCGCTGGCCTCCGAGGCAGCGGATTGGAGTACCTCCAACGCGCGCACGCGCTGGCGACGCATACTTGTGTCCGTGACGACGAGCTGCAAGCCGCCAAAGATCTCGCATGGGCCCTCGCGCTTCGGACTAGCCCGGAAGAGCAGGGCACGTTACTCGCACTCCGAAGCGCCTACGATGGGATCGCCCGCAATGGTGCGTTCGAGTATGACCGATCCCCGACTTGGGCGATGGCCCTCACGCCCCAAGAAACGAGCGACTTCCTGTCCAACGATCTTCAGTACGCTTTCCCCCGAGCGACGGTCGAGGCACGCCTCGGCAACGTCGACGAAGCGATGCGAATCCTACGGGATCAGGCGGGGCGTTCGGACTCGCTCCACCCCCTGTCGGAGAACCTCCGGCTCCGTTTGGTCGCGGCCGAGAAACGCGTCGACGAATCGCTGTTGGAGCTGACCCAGGAGCCAACGATCGCGGACGTCGACAGCCTTGGCTCCGTGCTTGCAACGCTACGCGAAACGATTTCGCGGACCGATCTTGCAAACGACGCCGAAACGCGGTTGGCCCGATACGCCTTGGGATTTGGCCAAGCGCCAAGGGACCTGGCTGGACTGCCTCCCGAGATCCGAACGGTCCTCGACGCCCTTCGTGCCTACGAAACCGATGCCCAGGTCGACCTCGCGTCACTCGCGCCCCAGAGCGCAAACGCGAAGGAGCTCCCTCGCTTCATCCAGCTTGCGAAAGCCAAGGCGGACGTCCAGCGACTCGACGACCAGCTTCGCAGCCTCGAGAAATAGCTCGAGTGAGACGAAGCCACAGGCCTCGGGAACCTCATCATGGAAGGTTCTCGCCACTGCGCTCTCTGCTGGACGACTCGAAGATGCCTCGCAATCTCAAAGAGGCCGCGCTAATCTCTCTTCCGCTGAGGAGGCATCAATGATCGCAGACGAGACTGTGGCGTACGCCATCGCGACTTGGGTTCGTTTCGACGAGGACGTCACAGATGTCCTGCTGCGCGCCCTCTCCGGGGCGTTTGCATTGGTGGCCGCTTCGGACGGCGAGCTCGCGCGGTCCGAGGTCGACGGGTTCGTCGAAATGCTGCGGGGCAAGGCGAACGTATTTTCCGGTCTAGACTTCGAGGCGCTCGAAAGCACCTTTCGGGACCTGGCCGACTCCTTGATCGCGAACCCCGAAGATGGCCGGCAACGGGCGTTCGATTGCATCGCGCGCGTCGCAGGCGACCCGGTCAGAAGCGAGCTGGTCCGGAGCGCGGCTGCAGTCGCCGTGGCTGCCGATGGCCGCGTACGGGCGGCCGAGGACACCACCTTGCAAGAGATTTCCACAGCCCTGGGTCTAGCCAACGCCGGCTGACGTTCGCCGCGCGCGAACGTGGGCTGGAACCAAGTCGTCGACAGGCGAATCGACTTTGCGAATCGCGAGTTGGCAGACCTCGACACCCGGCTCTGCCTGCGAACGAAGCACCACGAGCTGCCCGCCGATGCGCTCCAGCATTTTGCGGTCGTACTCCATCATTCTGTAGCAACCCTCGACGTTGCCGGTGCCCCGGTGCGGACACGGCATGTGAATCTCCGCATAGACGGTGGCGCCTTCAACGCCCGTGATCGGGACGTCTTTTCGCGATGGGAACATGCGTTGCCACTCATTGCCGACGTCTTCGATCGTCGACTGCGGTTGGGCCTTACGCATCTCGAGTGTGACTCCGCCAAAAAAGCGCATGAGCGGTCGGGTGATCCCGCTCAGCCAGGGGCGACTGCTGAACCACACCGAAACTGGAACGAGCGCCAGAAAAAGCTGCCTTGGAACGCGCACACCAGACCATGCGAACCGAGGCGTCAGTTTGTCAAGAGGTTCGATTAGCCCGACGCTGGCGACCCGTGTTAAGCTCCGCCCGCTCACACCGAAGGAGGCAATCTGACGTGCAAAGCCGCTGGTCCGACGCAGACGCGCAAGCGACGATCGATCTGTACCGTGGCGACCCGCGCGTCAACGAGGACCTCGCCTTACGCGTCTACAGCTCCCGACTGATCGGCCGGGACCCATCGCTGGTGCTCCATGGCGGCGGCAACACCTCGGTGAAGACCCGCCTCGTCGACGACATCGGCCGCGAAGTAGACGTGCTCTGCGTGAAGGGCAGCGGCTGGGATCTGGGCAGCATCGAGCCTGCGGGTTTGCCGGCAGTCCGCCTCGAAACGCTCAGCGCCTTGCGCGAGCTCGACGCGCTCTCCGACGAAGACATGGTCAACGCGCAGCGCACGCGCCTCATCGATTCCAGCGCGCCCAATCCTTCCATCGAAACGCTCTTGCACGCGTTCCTGCCGCACAAGTTCATCGATCACTCGCATGCCGATGCAATTCTCGCGCTGGTCGACCAAGTCGAGGCGGAGACGATCTGCAACGAGGTGTACGCTGGGCGACTCGCGTTCGTGCCTTACGTCATGCCGGGTTTCGCGCTCGCCAAGCTAGCCGTCGAGACCTACGAGAAGAACCCCGCCGTTGAAGGCTTGCTCTTGCTCAAACACGGGCTGTTTACCTTTGGGGCCACGGCGAAAGAGAGCTACGAACGGCACATCGTTGCCGTCGATGCTGCATCGCGATACGCCTCCGCGAAGCGGGATCGCGTGCACGCGTCTCGCACGAGCTCGGCACCGCTCGTCTACGAGACAATCGCGCCGATTCTGCGTGGAAGGCTCGGTGCCGGCCTCCGGAGCTATCTACTCACCGTTCGCCGAAGCGCGGAAATCGACGCCTTCTTGGGCCGTGGGGACCTCGCAAGCGTGAGTCAGCGCGGGACAGCCACGCCCGACCATGTTCTTCGAACCAAGCGCCTTCCTTTGCTACTCGACCTCCACCCCGCGATGGACGACGCGGCGATCGGGAAGCAGATCGACGAGCGGCTTGCGGCATACCGCGAGGACTACCGGGCATACGTCGCCGAGGAGGCGACTCGAAAGAAAGTTCCCATCACGCCGTTGGATCCAGACCCCAGAATCATTCTGGTGCCGGGCCTCGGACTCGTCGCCGCGGGGGCCACTGTGCACGCGGCCCGCATGGGCGCGGACATCTACGAACACACAATCGACGTGATTGAAGCGGCAGAGGCGGTCGGGCGTTACGAGGTGCTGTCCGCGACCGATCTCTTCGACATGGAGTACTGGTCGCTCGAACAGGCGAAGCTTGGAAAGGCCACTCCGAAACCCCTTCAAGGAAAGGTGGTCTACATCTCCGGTGGAGCACGTGGGATCGGGGCAGCATGCGCCAAGGCCTTTGCCGCCGCAGGCGCGTCGATTTACCTGACCGATCGCGAGGAAGAGGCTCTTCGCACGACCGCTGATGCGATAGGCGCAGATTCTGAGGTGCTCGACGTCGCAAACGAGGAATCGGTGCGCAAGAGCGTTGAGCGTTGCGTGCGTGCTTTCGGAGGCCTCGACGGAATCGTTTCAAACGCGGGTTTCGCACCGCAGGGGGTCATCGACCAGGTCTCGACCGCAGATCTCCAGCGAAGCTTCGAAGTGAACTTCTTCTCACACCAATACCTCGCTTCTGCGGCGACTCGGATACTGCGAGCTCAGGGCTCGGGAGGCTTCTTGCTATTCAATGGGTCCAAGGCCGCTTTCAACCCCGGCCAGGGGTTCGGACCGTACGCCGTTCCCAAGGCCGCCCTGGTCGCGCTCATGAAGCAGTACGCGATTGAGCTCGGCCCGATCGGTGTGCGGAGCAACGCGGTGAATGCGGATCGCATCCGCACGGGCCTGCTTCCCGAAGAAGACATCGCGCGTCGCGCAAGCGCGCGCGGGCTGCCCCCGGATGCGTACTATCGCTCCAACCTTCTGGGCCGGGAGGTGACCGTGGAGGATGTCGCGGCTGCGTTTCTCAGTCTCGCGCTTGCGCCGAGCACGACAGGGTGCGTCGTGACGGTCGACGGGGGCAACATCGCCGCGTCGCCCCGCTAGTACTGCCGGGCAGGGGGCTGCCCATCATGCTCAGTCGTAGTATTCACGACCGAGGTGGGTGATCAGCTCCTCGCCCTGCATCCAGCGCAAGGTGTTCTTGAGCTTGCCGAGCTGAACGAAGAGATTGTTCTCCGGATAGAGGCCTTCGGGCGTGATCGGGCTCTTGTAGTAGAACGACAGCCACTCCTGGATTCCGCTGAGCCCTGTGCGGTGCGCGAGGTCGGTGAAGAGCGCCAGGTCCAAAACCAACGGCGCGGCGAGAATCGAGTCGCGGCAGAGAAAATCGATCTTGATCTGCATGGGGTACCCAAGCCAACCGAAAATGTCGATATTGTCCCAGCCCTCTTTCTGGTCTCCGCGTGGTGGGTAGTAGTTGATACGAACCTTGTGGTACATGTCGGCGTAGAGATCGGGGTGCAGATCGGGCTGCAGGATGGTCTCGAGGACTCCGAGCTTGCTGACTTCTTTCGACTTGAAGCTCTCTGGATCGTCGAGGACTTCGCCATCGCGGTTGCCGAGGATATTCGTCGAGAACCAACCTCGAATGCCGAGCATTCGAGATCCCAGGCCGGGTGCAAGAATCGTCTTCATCAGGGTCTGTCCCGTCTTGAAGTCCTTGCCCGAAACCGGGGTCTGCGTTTCGTGCGAGAGCTCCAACATGGCAGGAACGTCGCCGACCGTGAGATGTGGCGCTCCGTTGGCGTAGCCCACCTCTTCGCGAAGGCAGGCGTACGCATAGACCTGTGACGGGCTGATCGCAGGGTCGGAACGGCGCAAACCCTCTTCGAACTTCGACAACGACGAGTGGACGTCTGTCCGCTCTCGATAGACCTCGGTCGACCCGCACCAAACGGCGACGCAGCGATCGAGCCCGTTGTCAGTCTTGAAACGGCGGATGTCCTCACGAACCGCCTCCGCAAGCTCCATCTTGTCCCCGCCGGCTTTCACATTTTCGCCTTGCAGCCTCTTCACGAACTCGGGGAAGAACACCGATTCCATCGGTTTGATTGCGCTGAGGTCGTCCTTGACCGCGTTGAGGTGTTCGCTCGAAAGAACCTCCGCCTGCACCGCAGCCTCGTACGCATTGTCGTGGAAGAGGTCCCATCCGCCGAAGACGATGTCGCCCATGTCGGCGAGTGGCACGAAGTCGCGTATCAAGGGTGAGCGCTCATCGGTCCGCTTACCGAGTCGAAGCGTGCCCATCTGCGTCAACGAGCCCACGGGCAGAGCGACGCCCCTTCGCGCCAACAGAGTGCCCGCGATGAAGGTCGTGCCAACTGCACCCATCCCGGGCAAGAGCACTCCGAGCTTGCCAGTGGCGGGTTTGGGTTTTCGTTGCGTCATTTCCGTCTCCTCCGATCGGTTATGTAGCACACCGCTACGCAGGCGCGTTTCTATTTCTTTGTTCCAAAACGGAGCAGAAGTGCGGGCATCGTGACTACCGCGGCCAGTAGGCAGGTGACCTCGCTGATCGCCATGGCCGCGCCAAACGAGTTGAGCGCAAGGTTTGCGCTGGTGAAGAGAGTCAAGTACCCGATGATGGTCGTCAGCGAGCAGAGAACGACCGCGCCTCCAGTTTCGCCGATGGCCGTGCGAACGCGTTCCTCGTTCGGCAGGGACTCTTCCGAAGCGTAGCGCCGCATCACGTTGACCCCGTAGTCCGCGCCGTTTCCAAACGTGATGGGAAACGCAATGAAGTTGAGGAAGTTGAGCTTCATGCCCGCAAGCGCCATCGTGCCTGCCATCCAAGCGATGCCAAGCAGCAAGGCCACCATGGTGAAAAGGCGTTGCCGCAAGTTCCCGAATGCGATCAACACGAGCAGCAGTGTCGCAACGAATGACGCGAGGATCGCTTTCGGTCCATCGGTCCAAATCGCAGAGATCATGTCGGCGAAGACCGGCGCGCGACCTGCGAGTGCGGGCCGATCCCCAGATTCGGTTCGAAGAGCGCGCAGTGCCTCCGACCAGCGAATGAGATACCGCCCGTCCCAGACGGAATACCGCTCGTCTTGGCCCACCACCAGGATGCGGCCGCGGGTGCCGTCCTTCTCGGCGAACATGCTGGCGACCTCGACGGGAACGTCGGCTGAGGTCACTACCTCGATGGTCTCGGGCGGGATGTGCTCGTCGATCTCTTTCAGGTCCTCATCATCGGCATACTCGCGAGAGTCGAGAAGCAGCTCGCGGATGTCGGCCAAAATCGGGATCTTCTCTTCTTGCTGGTCCGGCAGGAGCGCCTGCAGCGAATACACGTCACCCCACGGCGCATCCCCGTCCGCGCCGCGACTTTCGAGCTCGTCACGGAGCTTGACCGCATCCTCGATTCGATCGACGACGATCGCGATGCCGTCCCCGGTCTGAGAGCCCGTCGCGATCTCACCGGCACGGTCGTTGATTGCGCGAGCCTTGGTGGAGCCCTCGCGAACCGACTTGAGGTTGCGAAAATCGTACTCGAACGGATCCGAGGCTACCGCCCACCCGATCAGACCCACCGCAACGATGGTGATGGCGGCCGACGTTCCTATGACCGCCCGTGGATTGCGGAAGGCGAGCCAGACGAACAACGAACCATAGAAATTCCTCGATGGCTTTGCAGACTCGCGAACCAACGGGCTCACGCGTTCGTTGAGTACGGCAATCGCTGGAAGCAGCAGCATTGCGCCGATCCAGCAGAGCACCATGCCCACGGCCCCGATGACCCCGAAATCGTGGAAGCCGCGGAAATCCGTGATCACGAGCGAGCCATACGCGATCGCGGCTGCGCAAGACGCGGTCAAGGTCGCGAGCCACACCCCTCGATGCGTGCGCGCGAGCGAATCGGCAACCCCCCAGCCTCGCCGACGCTCCTCGAAGTAACGCGCGAGCCAAATGATGGTCGGATTGATCCCATTCCCGATGACGATACTGCCGAGAAACGCCGTCGAGGTGTTTAGGTAATCGACCGAGAGCTCGGCGAAACCAAAGGTGACCAAGACGGGCACCGCCAGGGCCCCACCCAGAATCAATGGCGCGCGCCAGCTCCGGAAGAATACCAAGATCGCAAACAGAACCAGAACGATGGTCAGCACCATCGCGAAGAGGAGCTCGTTCTTGAGCGCCTCGTGCTCTTCGCCCGCGACGACGAGATTGCCTGCATATTCAACCTCGAGATCCGCTGCGTACTTCGAGGGATCGAGAGCCTCAACCTCGGCTTCGATGGCAGAGATGAGGCGCCCAATGCCCGCCGCATCCCCTGCACCAAGATCACTCCTGATGAATAGCGCCAGCAAGTCTCGGTCGGCATGGATGTAGTAGCCGCCCGGATACTTCTCCATTTCCTTCTTGCCTTCGTCGGCCTTGTTCCGAATCCGTTCGAGCACGTCGCGCGGATCGGGCGGCTCATGATCGTCGAGCTGGACATAAAAGGGATTGGACTTCATGCGCTCGTAGTCGAGGCGCTCGTCCAAGTCGTCCCGTGCCTGTCGGAGATCTTCGAGCGAGGCGTAAAGATGACGATGGTCCCAAACGAAGTCCTCGTACGCGCTGATGTTCCAATCCACGAAGTGGACGAGATCGGGCGGAAGCTTCTGGAGGCGCGGAACCAGATCACTGGCGAATTGCTGCATTGCATCGACGTCTTTGGATTCGATGGCAACTGTGAGCGTGTTGAAACCGCCTACCCGATCGCGGATGCGATCGAGATCGATGACGCTCGGCTTGTCCTCGGGAAGCAGCGCTTCGAAGTCGCTGTTGAGGCCGAGCTCGGCGACCAGAGGCAGTGAAAGGGCCGCCAGGAGCACGCCGACGAAAGCAAACAGTCCAGCACGACGAAACTGAATTTTCGCAAGTTGCTCGAGAAATCGGTCGGTCTTTGCCATGATCGTGCCGGCCTGTTTCACCAGTTATGCTCGCACTGCGGGCGCGGTGAATGGGCGTTCTAGGTCAACGCGTCTCTCGAAATGCGATGGTTTGCCGGCCCTGGACGAGAATTTCATACCCTTCGTATTGCAGGTAGGGAATTAGATATTTCCCTTTTCCACCGCTGGCGATGTCGGTGTCGTCGACGGCAATGATGTTGCGTTCGCTCAGCTTGTCTTTCGCTTTCAGATAGGCGATTAGATGACTCTCCGCGTAAGGGATGTGCGCGTGAACGTTCCAGGCGTCGAGGTAGAGCAGGTCGATCGTGCCTGTGTATGTTTCCAGGAACTTGAGGCCGTCGGCGTGGATAATCCGGCAATTGTCGAATTTGCGGCAGCTTTTCCGGGCTCGCCGGACCGCCCGTCGGCTGATGTCTACAGAGGTGACGTCGGCCCCCGTCGTGCACCACACGTAGGTAGAATGCCCGTCGTTGCAGCACACTGGATGAATCTCTTCGATCGGATGTTTGAGCATGGCGCGCATACAGCCGATCTCCACGATTGTTCTTCCCCCAATCGCCGCAAAGAGCTCACAGGTCCGTTGCAGATACGGTTGCGGTTTCTCGCGCTCGAAGTGCTGCTGTTGATCCGTTAGCTCGGTTTCTGCGAAGAACTTGTTCTCCGGGTTGAGGGACCTGATATTTGCTTTGACGTCTTCTATTGTAGACATAGAAACCTGTGGCCAACGCTGTTCAGGCCGGGGTCGGCGAGCTCCTTCATCACCTGTGGGCTCATGACCGGCTTGGCCTCAACGGGCGCCGAAGAGCTCAAGGTCCGCCTCCATCATGATCTCCACGATCTGCTCAAACTTCACCTTCGGCGTCCAGCCCAGCTCCCGCTTGGCCTTGCTTGCATCGCCGATGAGCAGATCGACCTCTGCGGGGCGGTAGAAGTTGGGGTCGACCTCGACGATAACCTTGCCGCTCTTCCGGTCACGCCCCACCTCGTCCGCCTCTTTGCCCTTCCACACGATGTCGAAACCGGCGATTCGGCCGGCGCGCTCCACAAACTCGCGTACGCTATGCGCTTCACCAGTTGCGATCACGTAGTCATCGGGCTCGTCTTGTTGGAGCATGCCCCACATCGCGTCGACGTAGTCCTTGGCATAACCCCAGTCCCGTTTGGCTTCCATATTGCCGAGGCGAATCGTCTCCTGAATGCCTGCTTTGATTTTGGCCATGCCCATGGTGATCTTCCGGGTAACGAAGTTCTCGCCACGTCTTGGAGACTCATGGTTGAAGAGGATCCCGTTGCTCGCGTGCAATCCGTAGGATTCTCGGTAGTTCCGCACGACACTAAAGGCATAGAGCTTTGCTACGGCGTAGGGCGAGCGCGGGTGGAACGGCGTCTTCTCGGTCTGCGGGATTTCCGATGCCTTGCCGAACAGCTCAGACGTGGATGCCTGATAGAAGCGCGCGGAATCCAGTCGATTGCTTCGCATGGCGGCGAGCAACCGAAGTACTCCGGTGCCGGTCACGTCGGCGGTGTACTCGGGCTGCTCGAACGAGATGCCCACGTGAGACTGAGCGGCGAGATTGTAGATCTCGTCTGGCCGCGTGTTCGCCAGGATCTGGTTGAGGCTGCTCGAGTCCCCGAGGTCGCCGTAATGCAACTTGAACTTCTTGTTGCCGTGCAGATGTTCGATCCGCTGTCGGTTGAACATCGAAGTGCGCCGTACGGTCCCGTGGACGAGGTATCCCTTGTCGAGCAGGAACTCGGCGAGGTACGAGCCATCTTGTCCGGTGACACCAGTGATGAGAGCGGTCTTCGACATTCTCTATCCTCGTAGCTGCGGTTGAGGCGCACGCCTTCCGCGCCCAACCGGTAGGTTTCACATTCCCCAAGATGCCGTCAAGCCGGCGCGTCGCAGTCGCTAGGATCGTACCATGTGCGCGTTACTGGCCTTGTGTCTGGGCCCCTCCGCGGCAGCTTCGTGAAACGCCTCGAGGGTAGCAGCCGCGGTCCGATCCCAGCTGAACGCCTTGCGTCGCTCGAGGCCACGCTCCCGTAGCTCCTCGCGCAAGGCTGGCTCGGCGCTGACCTTCGCGATGGCCCGTGCCAGGTCGTCCGTGTCATCGACTCGGCTGTGGATCCCGGCACCTCCCATGACCTCGACGAGCGCTGGAATGTCACTGGCGATGACCGGACAGCCGACTGCCATGGCTTCTACCGCCGGGATGCCAAATCCCTCGTATCGGGAGGGTTGCAGCAAGGCGAGCGCGGACTGCATCAGGGTGATGAGGTCCTCGGCGGGGGCCCGCTCGACCCAATGAACACGATCTTCGACACCCAGGGCGGCAAGGGTCTGAAGGAAGTCTCTTGGGGGAGCACTGCGGCGTACGAGCACGAGATGATGCTCCGGAGGTGCCCCGGCGGCGAACGCCTGTAGCGCGACGTCGTGGCCTTTGCCAACGGGGTTCCAGCCAACGATGAGGTAGTAGTCCGCATCGCTTCCTATCAAGCGTGCAGCCCGCTCGCGACTCGCGTTCCGATCGACTGGCGGCACAAACTCGTCTCCGCAGCTGCAATACGTGACGCGCAAGCGGTCACGTACCGTCGGATCGAGCTTTAGAATCACGTCCGCCGATGCGTTGGAGATGGTGAGGATGCGGTTCGAACGCTTGAGGGCGCTCCGGATGCCGATGTTGTAGAAGGCGTACTGGATGGGGCGGAGGAAAGGATTCGTACTGTTGAGCTCCGGGCGTTCCCACCAGCTTAGATCGAGAATCGTCGTGACGATCGGGCAAGGCAACGTGAAGCCCAAGATGTTGAAAGGGGCATGAAAGACATCCGACTCGCGCACATCGCCGAGGCGGTGCGGATAGAGGAGCGTCGCAGGCCCGTTGGCCGCTGCTCGAACGGCCTCCTGAGTGACATGAGGCGCATCGACCAAGGGATTTGGCGCTTCCGGGTGCACCCAGAGGTGGAAATCCCCTCCCGGTGCCAGCTTCGGAAACCGCTGGACCAGCGCCTCGACGTACGTCCGGGTTCCACTCGGCCGCGTGCGCACGTATCGGGCGTCGACCACGATTCGCTGGCGCGACACTACCCCCCCCCTTTCGACCCGTGAGGTACACTCCCACCGCTGCGAGGCATGACCCAAAGCACACAGCTCACCTGCATCCCTGCGTTCAACATCTCTTGAAAAAACGTCGCCATCGCTGCGCCTTCGGGACCGTAGATCGGTACCAACCAGTAGGCAAGCCCAGTATAGGCGATGAGGTCGACGGTCACGATGATCGCCATCAGCCGCGCGTACCCCATACCGATGAGCACTGCCGTCGACACCTGGCAGACGAACATCCAGATCACCGCGAAGGTAAGCCACCGGTAGGCCGCCGCCGCGTCGAGGTATTCCGGATTGAGCGCCCGCGCCACCGGATCGGCAAGCAATGCGGTGATCGTCGAGATCGGGATCAGCACGATGAGCGCCTTACGCAAAATCGTACGAAAGAATGTGCGCAGCTCGTCGAATTGCCGACGCGCCGTCAGCGAGGCGGCATAAGGATTCACCGAGATCGCAAGTGCGCTGGCGATCGCGTTGACGGGGGAGACGATCTGTGTTGCAGCTCCGAGGCCGCCGACCGCGGCAACACCTTTGTAGGCCTCGACGAAATAGTACCCGAAGCGCTTGTAGAGCATCACTACGAACTGCATATAGCCAACGGGAGCCGCCTCTCGGACGAGCGAGGTCGCGAGCTTTCGGTCCATCGCGAAAGGCAGGTAGCCCACCTCTCGGTGTAGGAGCCCGAGAATGATCGCGGCTCCAATCGCGTCGGCGATCGCCGTAGCGCCGACGAAATAGATCAACGGTGCGCCTACGAACCAAAGGAGCCCAATCACGCAGAGCTGCAGTAGTCCACCGACGGCGGGCGCCCACGCGATGTGCTTATTGAGATGACGCGCCTGATATGCCACTTGAACCGGATAGAACATCGAGCTGCTCAGCACTGCTAATGCTGCGACAGCACCGATCCACGAGCCGCTGTCCGACGAAGCACGAGCTGTAAACGCCATGCCAACCGCGATGGCGAATGCGATCGAACCCGTGATGAGGCGGGTCGTCATGAGCGTGCCGACGACATGCATCAAGTCGGTGGGCTTCGCCGCCGCGCGCCGAAGTCCAATCGAGTCGAGTCCGAAGATCGCGGCGGCGCGAAACGGATCGATCCAGGCAATCGCAGCGGTGAAGATCCCGTATTCGCGTTTGCTCAGCAGCACTAGAAGCGAAACGGCAACCAGCGCCTGGGTGACGGCTATGCCTGCTTCGCCTAGGAAAACGAAGACCGTATTGCTGAAAACCGTCTTCGAAGACGGTCTCTGTGTTTCCGGTGTCAGGGGCATCGGATTGCCGGGCTCAGCGCCCCTCTTCAGCCCGTAACAAACCCGCGGCATGAACGAGTTCAGCTCGACGGAACAACAACACGTAGTCGGCCACCAACACGCCTATGCCGACCAAGCAGAAAATGAAGAAACGGCTGCCGAAAAACGATGCGAACATTAGTATCAGGGCAAGCAGGTCGCGTCGGGTCGCACGGAAGAAAATGTCGATGATCCGGAAGGAGAGACTGTCCGATTCTCGGGCTGCACGCCGAAGCGAGCTGTCGAAGAACACGAACGATGCGTTGGGGGCGTACTTCCGAACGAAGAGCAAGACCCGAAGGAGTGTGAGTACGATCAGAGCCGAGACGGTCACGAGCGACCCGCCCTCGACCGTGGTGATGCCCTCGCGTGCCCAGCCGATTCCGAAGCCCACCAACGTGGCAAGATAGGTGAGGTTGTCCGCCGCCGCGTCGATGGCAGCGCCGAGCTTCGAGTCGCGCAGCGTCACACGGGCCATTTCACCATCGACGCCGTCGAACATGGAGGCGAACTGAAAGAGGATTCCCGTGGCCGCCAACCAAAGGGCGCCCGGTTGCGCAGCAGCATAACCACAGCCGAGGCCGATCAAGAGACTGAGTGCGCTTGCCGCGTTCGCGCTCAATCCCATCTTGAGGAACCAAAAGCTGAAGAACCTGCTTTGGGGGCGATTCAACACACGAGCTACCGGGCCATCGGTGCTCTTTTCTGTCCGGAGGAGAAGGAGCCGCTCAGCCCTCCGACGCTTCGTCTCGCTGGAGACATCGAGGAAGTCGTAACCGGACAACTCGTGAATCGGCGTCTCGGGCGAGACGGACCCCCAATCGAGCACCGCGCCGTCGGGAGCGCGCAGTCGACGCGGAGGCTCGAGGCCGTCCAGAACACCGAACAGGCTCGGCTCGAGAACGACGTTCTCGGGAACGACGAGCGTGCGGACATTTCTGTCTTCGGCCATGGTCTCCGCCGTGACCGAAGCCCCGCCACGCGCGATCGCCCGCTCGTTTCGAGCTTGCACCGTCATGCCGAAGACCGTCGGCCCCGGGGAGCCGGATAAGCGAACGAGGATTGAACGCACCATCTGACGCGACGCTTATGCCCGAAGGGGATACCCACCGCAAGCGTGCATCGAGCGGCCTTGCCTTCGAGAGGCAGCGCTAGGGAATGGTCGGTGAAATGCCGCGGCGAGCTCGGCCGCGATCGACATCTGTATCGCGAGCTTGCGCCACCCCAGCCCCATCGCGGACCCGCCGTTCAGCTCCTCGCCGTTTTCCAGTCGGTGAGTCGCGTTGCCCGTCGACGCAGTTGGATCAGCGCGTTCTTTGCGATGCCCTTGGCCTCCCCGGCCACGTATCCGACCGGATCATTTACCGCGAGAGACATGTCGACGGTACAATAGACGCCACAACCGGCCTGGCAATCCTTCGGATGATTGTAGGAGACCAGATCCTCTGGGGTCATGTCGAGGATGTGTCTGTCCGTTCGTACCTGACTGCAAAGCCAGAACTGCCCTTGTGCCGAAACGAAGAAGTACTTGTATCCCGCAACACAGGACCATTCGTTCTTCTTCCCCGCGAGCATGTCCTTCTGGTACTGAAGCAACCGCCAGCTTGTGTGAATCGCCTCGCCTTTGCGCTTCAGTTCCTCTTGGTAGTCCAACATGCGCTCCATCCCGCTCACGTCCGGATAGAGTCGGAGCTTTCGGTCGTTGACGAGGTCGTCATGGATGACCCGGCAGTGCACCCGCACGTCATCCTTCAGGCATTCGTCGATGACCTGTGCCGATTGCTCAACGCTGTCGTGGAACATGACTCCTGCCACGACTAGCTTGACCGGTGAGTCCTTGAACCACGCGAACTTGTGGCGAACCGTCTTGAGAGACTTTCGCGTGCTCTCGATCGGCGTCATTCGATCGACCGAGATCGCGAGGCTGTGGAGTCCAGCATCGGCCAAGTCGGCGAGCATGGGCTTGGTCAGCAGGAACGCGTTCGACGACATGCTGATGTCGAGAAAGCCGAGGTCCTTCGCGTATCGGACCAGCTCCACCACGTCCGGATGCATGAGGGGCTCACCGCCCTGAAAGCCGATCCGGAAGCACCCGAGCTCGCGGATCTTGTCCATGTACTTCTTCAGGTCGGCGGTTTCGGGATGAGGGACAGAGTTGTCATACTCGTTGCAGTAGTGACAATCGAGATTGCACTGATCGGTCAGGTAGAGATGCGCCGTCCACGGCTTGGTGTCGTACAACCGCGGCGATTGGCGGACTAGGCTCAGTGCTTCGTTTCGGTCCATGATTTCTCGTTTTCTCTTCGCTGACTCACGACGCCTAGATCGCCGCATTCCCCGCAGCGACCGAAGCTAGAGTGTGTTGAGGTGGTGCCTGTGTTTGAGGGCAGGGCCCTTCTGCGGACGCCATTCGTCCAAGCTCGAGGCCCGCCGTACGCAGGCGATCGTGCACCGCGCTTCGCAGCCCTTCGGCTGATGAAATGCCTCTTTAAGGTGCTCCCGGTTGTACTCCAGCAAGCCGATTCCCGGCTCCCCCATACGTTGACTGCAGTAGTTCACCTTGCCGAATTCATCGATGTACAAGTAACGCGCGCCTGCTCGACACCGCCATGGCGCCTCCTCGTCGCGGAGCATCTTGTCTTCCCAGCCCTCTCCAAACTGGTGAAAGACGCTCTTGTTACAAAGGTCTCGCATCTCGTCATAGAACTCCGGGAGGATGTCACCGATCAAGCCGGGAGCAATCTGACCGTGCTCATCGTGCAGCATCCCGACCGTCATGTAGAAACCGAGCTCACGAATGTTTCCGATCAGCTCACGTGTTTGTTCAGGCGGAGACGAGCCGAGCACGGCATTCACGTTGAGCTTGAAGTCGGCGTGTTCGCGAAGCAGCAAGAGCTTCTTCCTGATCTTCGTCCAAGATTTCTGTGAGATCTCGTTCGGCTCGATGTTGTCGACCGATACCTGAAGAAGCGATAGCCCCGCGCGGTTCATGCGCTCGATCCACGTCTTCGTAATCGGATACGCATTCGAGATGGAGGTCACGACCATGCCGTGCGACACCGCCCGTGCGACGACCTTATCGAGATCGGGATGCAAGAACGGCTCCCCTCCCGTGAGTGTCAGCACCAGGGTCCCGAGCTCGGCCAGGTGATCGACGCGGGCGAAGAGCTCTTCGGTCGGTATCGGAGGCGAATGGTCGTCGTACTCGAAGCAGTAGCCGCAGCTCAGGTTGCAGCGCCGGATCACAACCAGCTGGGCCAGCAAGGGCCGTTCAGGGTGGATGAGCGCTTGTCCAGCGCGCCACACCGTCTTGAACGGGTGCTTGGGGAGTATCGAGCTTCTTTTCTGCACTTGTGTTGATAAGTCGGACATTGATGAATCATCCCGCTCGGCAGCCGTACCAGGCCGCGTCAGCATATAGAGCCTCGAAGGCTTACCGGTAGCTCGACCTGCCGGCTCGGGGCCCCGCTCTGTTCGAGCTCATAGACGGCCTTTGTCAAAACCAGGCACCAGGCTGCTTCTCGGAGCGCCTCTTCGCGGCGCGCTGGCTCGGCGATTGCGGCCGCAAAATCGGGAAGGAGCCCTCGGAACCATTCGGTGTGATGGGAGCCCGCAGCCAGCGACTCTGCCGACTCCGTCAACGTCGGTCGATCGGGGACCACGACGGCAAGCTCCTCGCCGTCGATGCGGATGCTTCCCCGATCCCCATCGATTGCGATCGTATTGCGCCGCGCCTCGGCTCGCCAGGTCAACATGATTCGACCTTCGGCGCCGTTCTCGAACTCGACGCGCACGTCGACTTCGTCATCGAGCGTTTCGGGATCGGGTCGCGATACCGTCGCCCAAATCCGAACCGGATCGGAATCGATCCACTGAAGGAGAAGATAGAAGGCGTGCCAACCGTGATCGATCAGAATACCACCGCCCGCGGTCGCCGCGTGCAGACGCCAGTCCTCCGCGTCACTATCGGCGCCCTTGCAGTGCCCCTGTCGATACGTGCAGAGCTCGACGCGACGTATCGATCCAAGCGTGCCGAGTCGCACCTGGTGGTCCGCGCGTTGCACCATTGGAGCGTATTTCCAGTTGTGCGCGGGAAACGCACAGGCCTGCCTCGCCCGAGAGAGCTCAACGACCTCCTCGAACGCAGGCAGATCCAGCAAGAATGGCTTCTCGCACAGAACGTGAATCCCCCGCTCGAGTGCCGCCCGCATGGGGCTCAGATGCAATGCCGGGGGCGTGCAGATATCGACGAAGTCGACCCGCTCCGACTCGAAAAGCGCCTCCAGCGAGGGATAGGCTCGAAGCCCCAACGCCTGCGCCGCGGCTTGGCGGTGGGCGGAAGGATCGACCACCGACTCGACCTTGAGGCCGGGCAGCGCTGCGTACGCCGGATAGTGTCCGTTCGCCGCAACGCCTCCAAAACCGATGATCGCGCCGTGGAGCATTAGATTCCTCGGGCCACTTCCGCGAACGCGTCATCCATGATTCGAAGGCCCTGGTTCGCATCCTCTTCACTCAAGTTCAGGGGTGGATGGACCCGCACGCGCGGGTTGTACCCCATCAGGATCAGACCCCGATTCACACACTCGTGGAAAAAGCGCACGCAGTGGTCCTTGGCGAGCGGCTCCTTGGTCTCACGATTACTCACGAGATCCATGCCGATGAGCAGCCCCTTGCCTCGCACGTCACCGATGAAATCGTACTTGTTCTGCAGGCCTTTGAGGCCCTCGACCAGAAGGGTTCCGACGTCACGGGAGTTATCGGCCAGGTTTTCGCCGAGGATCGTTTGCAGGGTCGTCAACACCGCACATGCCGCAAGTGGATTGCCGCCGTAGCTCGACGACGACGCGCTCGGAAGTGAGAACGGTTTGGCCTGCATGATCTCATCCGTGGAGAGCAGCGCGCTCACCGGGTAACCATTCCCCATCCCCTTGCCGACGGTCATGATGTCCGGCTCGACCCCATCGTGGTTGCATCCAAACATCGCACCCGTTCGTCCAAAGCCGGTGATCATCTCGTCGGCGATGAGGAGGGCACCGCACTCTCGCGCGACTTCGCGAACGCTCTTCAAGAAGCCCTTGGGCGGGACCACATTGCCGGCGGTGCCTTGAATCGGTTCAATGATGATCGCCGCGGGCTTGCCGCCCGCTTCGGTTGCGATCATTTCTCGCAACGACCGGAGCGACGCCTCGGCGCATTCCTCGTCGGTTCCCTCGAAACGATAGGTGTCGGGGAACTGGGCGATGGCGTATCCTGCCGCGAGCGGCCCCACTTGGCGTTTCCAGTCAACATCGGAAAGCGGAAGGACGCCTGCCGTCTTGCCATGGAAGCAACCGGTGAATCCGATGATGGTGGACCGACCGGTGTAACAACGTGCCAGGCGAATCGCCGCCTCTACGGATTCTGCGCCGCCGCTGAAGAGTTGAGCTTTTGCGACCTTCCCGATGGCCAGCCGCTGGAGTAACTCGAGCAGCTCGAGCCGGGGACGGCTCGTGTAGCTTCCGACGACGTACTGCTCCAGCTGAGCCTTCATGGCCCGAACGTAGGCCGGATGACTGTGCCCTAGGCTTGCAACTGAAACTCCTGCGTTGAAGTCCAGATACCGGTTTCCATCCACGTCGACGAGGGTCGAACCCTCTCCGTGCGAGATGGTGAGGCGAGACAGGAGCGCAATGGTCTGCGTTCCCGGCGCGATCAGCTCTTGCTCTCTTTCAAAGAGCTGTGTGGATTCGACGGGCTTGGCCGTCTCTACTCTCGATAGCATCGAAACGTTCCTTGATGTGTTGAGCGATCACAGACGGTGCCAGAACACGGCACGGAGCAAACGAGGGCCAATCATTCAGGTCGATAATCGACAGTCGACCGTCTTTTCCGATGATGATGTCGCCGCCAAAAATCTCGAGACCGGTGGCCAGAGCGGCGCGTTCGGCGAGCTTTTTGGCGTCCGCTTCGTCAAAAGGCAAGCCGTCGCTCT
Source organism: Polyangiales bacterium (assembly GCA_049645265.1). GTDB lineage: Bacteria > Myxococcota_A > Polyangia > Polyangiales > Houyiibacteriaceae > SG8-38. The sequence continues at coordinate 18,049 of JBARTN010000137.1, read as the reverse complement.
CGTTCGGGTAGAACCACCAGAAAAACCGGCCGCGGCGGACCGCATAGAACTTGATTTCATCCCCGTGGCAGGGCTCCTGTAGGACAGCCTGCGGAATGCCGCGATCACGAAACTCGGCCATCACGCGTGCAAGCTCCGCTTCCGAGTCCACGAGCTGCACGTCTCCTGGCTGCGTCGCGTGAACTTTGCCCCGCTTCACCCAGACGCCTGAAGCTCCGACGAAGTCGTCGAGTGAGGCCACGTCGGGAGCGGTCGAGACCAGCCGTGATTTCGGATGCTCGAGGCCTGCGCGACTCAGAATCCCAAAGAGCCGGTCGCGATACGTATTTCGGGCGGCTTCCGGTTGATTGATGATCGTTGCCCCCTGCTTCTCCCACCGGCGCAAGTGCTCCAGCCCTTGTGGCCCCTGACACATCGAGAAGATCAGGGTGGCGTCCTGCCAGCAGCGCTCTGCTTGTTCGAGCGTGACGAGGCGGACGTCGAGCTTCATCTCCCTCAACGCGTCGGCGATGCTATTCAAGATGATCACGTCGTTCGAGGTATGTCGCCCCGGCGAATAGAGCGTCTCTCGATAGATTCCTAGCAAATGCGACATCAAGCCTCCTGTCTCAGCAAACGCTCTGCAGCCTCGAGATCCCGTGGACGATCGACATCGATCGAGTCCGGCATCGGCAGGCCATACAACCGGTATCCGTCATCTTGGAGATGACCGAAAAATTTTCGCAGCGCGGGTCGCCCCTGACGACGAACCGTCTCCGCCTCCCCGAGGACGCGCCGGTGCGCCCAGTAGTACCCTGCGGTCGCGTAGCAGCTCTGGACGTCGGACTTTTCGCCCAGCGCGAGGATGCGGTAGTCCGCGTCGGCTCGATCGCCGTTCGCGTCTAGCTCGCCGCCGCGAAGCTGGGCCATCAAGGGCTTTTCGTCGTCGATGTGATCGGTGAGAGCAAGGACCACGTCGGCGTCCTCGATGGCAGAAGCGCGTTGGGCAAAGGCGGCGAAGGTGCCTCTCGAGGCGATCGTGTCGACTGTGCTGATGAGGAAGGGCCCAGGCCCCGCTTCGGCAAGCGTCTCGAGGACGTGCAGAAAGCTGTGCATCGACGAGGGAGTGGTCTTCGTGATCCACCGAACGGGAAACGGGGCGTCGAGGCTCGAGACGTGGTCTCTGACAGCGCCAGATGCTTCGTTGACGATGACGATAACTTCTTCGGGATTCGCATCTCGAAGCGAGTCGAGCACGTGCTCGATGAGTGGCCGCCCCCCTACGCGAACGAGCGCCTTGGGAATGCGATCATCCGAGCCGTTGGTGAGGCGCTCGCCCCAGCCGGCTGCGATGATCCCCGCACGAAGCCGATCACCAGTCACGACGTAACCTCTTCGGCGGGTGAAACGCCCAACGCGGCCGGAAGGTCCAGCAAGCTTGCGATGACGTGGTCGGCCTTCACCGCATCGCCGTTCGCTCCGGAGGTGCTCGACGAATCGGAAACCCATACGGCCCGGAGGCCCGCTGCCTTCGCAGCCCGAACATCGCGTTCGAAGGAGTCACCGACGTAGACCGCTTCTCCGGCCTCCACTCCGAGCTCGCGGATGGCAAGACCGAAAATGGCCGGATCTGGCTTACTGACGCCGACGTGGCGGGAGTCGAGCGTCGCGCTCAGGTAGTCCGAGTAGCCGTACTCGTCGCAGATGGTCTGGATGTTTCCACAGAAATTCGAGATGATGCCGAGCTTCAGACCTGACTCGTGCAGGAGGGCGAGCAAGCTTCGGTGCCGCCGCAGCAAAGCATCGGCCGGGTCCGCAAAGCCTCGGTACAGAAGCTCGTACGTGCCAGGGTCATTCAAACCGAGGCGTTCGAGCTGCCAGCGCGCGTAGCGGTCGACCATCGGATAGAAGCCGAGCCTTGGCATGTCGGGGTCGCGGTTGGCACGGTCGTCTGCGTAGTAAAACGCATCCTTGATGCGCTCGTGGCCGAGATCCGCCAAGCCGGCGCGCTCGAAGAGCTCGACGAAGCGGTCGAACCAGTGGGCCCCGTCACCATCGAGGGTGCCACCCATGTCAAACAACACCGCTCTGATTTGGTCTGCCAAGTGAAGATTCCGATCCCGCCGCAACCCGGCCGTGACATAGGCCCCTTTGATGGATTTGGCCAGTGTTACACTTCTTCTGGGTATGAAAATTGCATGCCAACCGTGCCCATGGCGGTCACAAGCGAGGCGGGAACCGTGGGGGAACCCCCGCGAATGCCACCATTCCGATCAGTGCTGAAGGCTCGGGCCGTCGAGGATCCGGTCAATGTCTACATCGAGCGGCCGCTCGCATACATGTTCGTGAGGGGGCTCTTTCGGACGCCGCTCACTCCGAACGCTGTGACCCTGTTGGCCATTCTCTGCGGAGTCGTCGCCGGGGTCATGTTCGTGTGGGGCGTTCCGGAGGCGATGGTCGCCGGGGGCGTCCTGATGTGGGTTTCTTCGATTCTCGACGGCGCAGACGGAATCTTAGCTCGAGCGAAGAATCTCCAATCGGAGTTCGGGCGTGCGCTCGATGGTGCAGGAGACGCCATCGTTGCGGTCTTTACCGTCTTTCCCGCCTTCTACCACATCTGGGTCACGAACCATGACCCCCGCCAGGTCGTGCTGATGGTCGTCGCGTTGGCTCTCACCATCGTCCACCTCGTTACCTATGATTTTTACAAGGAATCGTATCTTCGAGCAACCCAGCCCGGCCAGGGCGGGGAAGGCCAAGACGCCGATGAGATCGCGGAGACCGTCGAAGCCGCTGCCAGCGAGGGGCCGATCATTCAGATGGCGATGAAGTATGCGCTCGTGCCCCATCTGAGGCGGCAAAAGGCGGTCATCCAATGGCTCAACCCCGAGGCGTGGCGCCTGAAGCAGTTGCTCCAAAGCGACGACCAGACCGCGGAAATCTACGAGAAGGCCAACTTCTGGCCCATGCAGCTCTGGGCGCTTGCGTCGTTAGCGCCGCACACCTACCTAATGGCGATATGCGCCATGCTCGACCGGCTCGACGTCTACCTCTTCATCCGCGTTTTCGCGATGAATGGCATCTTCCTCGTTGCGGTGATGTGGCAGCGCCATGCGACCTGCAGAACCATCGAAAGGCTTGCGCAGGTGGGTGCGATCGAGGTTAGCGAACCTGAGCAACCCTGCGCTACGTGACCTTCTTGCAACACTACTGTGAATTGGGCTCACGGGTGTGAAGTCCGAGCAACACGAGCGCGACACCGGGATGGGTAGGAATTGACCCTCATGGCGGCATCACCCATTCACCGAGCCATCGTCCTCGCGGCGGGCCTCGGGACTCGCCTCGCCGATGGCCGCACGGTGCCCAAACCGCTGCGCGAGGTCGCAGGCGTACCACTCATCATTCGCATCATCCGTGCGCTCGAAAAAGGGGGTGTGGAGGAGATCGGGATCGTCGTCGGCCACCTCGCTGAAGAATTGAGAAGCGGTCTTTCGAGACACGAGGTTCACGCGAAGCTTTCGTTCTTCGCGAACGACGAGTTCGAGAAACCGAACGGCACCTCGGTGTTGAAGGCGCGCGATTTCGTTGCGGGGCCAACCCTGCTCTCCATGAGCGATCATCTGTGGTCGCCGGCGCTGCTCTCAGCGGTGCTCTCCTGTCCAGTCGCAGAGCGAGAATCCGTGCTCGGTGTCGACTATCGAATCGACGCCTGCTTCGACCTCGAGGACGCGACGAAAGTCCTGGTGCTAGGCGACCGCATCGTGAGCATAGGAAAAGAGCTCGAAGACTATAACGCGCTCGACACGGGCCTTTTCTTGATCACGCCTGCCCTCATCGAGGCGCTGGACGCGGTCAACGGGCCCGACGGCTGCTCGTTGTCACAGGGCATCGCCATGCTGGCCGCGAAGGGTCGGATGAAGGCTGCCGACGTCGGCGACGCAAGCTGGATCGACGTCGACACTCCCGAAGCCCAGGCCGAGGCGGAGCGCATGATTGCCAAGCTCGGGGAGGACCTGGATCGGTACGATAGTCCACCGAGGGGCCAAAGTAGGGCAGAAGGAGCCTGACTTGTCCCACGTCGACTTTCTCGGGGACGAAAGAGGGCGTTTCAACTTACTATCTGCAGGGACCTTGCAATGTTTCCTGCGCGCAAACCGCTAGCCGATGACTTCGAACGCACCGAAGTCACCATCGACGGGGTGACGAAGCCTGTCTGGCGAAGCGGCAACGGTCCCGGCGTAATCATCATGCACGAGGTTCCGGGGATCACGCCACGCGTGGCGAGGTTCGCCCGTATCGTGCGCGACCACGGGTTTACGGTGTTCCTTCCGGAGATGTTTGGGGTCGTCGACAAGCCGGTGAGTGGCGGGTACGTGATCTCTTCGATGGTGCATTGCTGCGTCTCGCGGGAGTTCCACGTACTCGAAACTGGCGGATCCAGCCCGATCACCGACTGGCTGCGCAAGCTGTGCCGCCAAGTGCATGAAGAGCTCGGCGGGCCGGGCGTCGGCGCGCTTGGTATGTGCATGACCGGGAATTTCGCCTTGGCGCTCATGGTCGACCCTTCGGTGCAAGCTCCTGTGCTGTCCCAGCCCTCGCTGCCTTTCCCGATCGGAAAGGCCCGAAGCCGCGCCGTCCATGTCTCAGCTGAGGAGCTCTCGGTCATCAAGAGACGGGTGCGCGAAGAGGGTGTGAAGGTGCTCGGCGTCAGGTTTACGGCCGACCCGATCTGCACCCGGGGGCGTTTCGAAACGCTGCGCCGAGAACTTGGCGAAGGGTTCGAGGGAATCGAGATCGACTCTGGCCCCAACAATCCGTGGGGGATCAAACGTGTGGCCCACAGCGTCCTCACCGAGGAGCTCGTCGACGACGACGGGCACCCGACTAAGCAGGCGCTCGATCGCGTGCTGGGTTTCTTCAAAGAGCGGCTTCAGCGCACCGAGTAACTCACAGCTGAAAAGATCTCAGTCACCCAGATTCGGGCAGATCGTAACTACAAAAGCCTTGTCTGCCCGCCGGCGTCAGAAGGCGCGGGTTTCGCCGATGCGGAGCAACCATGCGGCTTCGTCTCCGAGAGCCCCCTCGGAAGCCGCTTTCTTGAAGCGTTTAGGGGGTTCGTCCAGAGGCTCATCGGAGAGGTTGAACGTGCCGTAGTGCATGGCGACGGCCGCGCGAGCGCGAAGGTCGATGGCCGCTTGAACCGCTTCTTCGGGATTCATGTGCGAAGCCTTCATCATCTCGGTCGGCTCGTAGGCGCCGATCGGCACGGCTGCGAGGTCGAACGGGCCGAGCACCTTGGCAATGCGGGCGAATCCGTCGAAGTAGCCGGTGTCCCCTGCGAAGAAGAACCTTCGCTCCGCGCCGACGACCGCCCAGGACGACCAGAGTGCTTCGCGGTCATCGCCGATGCCCCGCTTGCTCCAGTGCTGCGCGGGCAGGCAGTAGACGCGCACCCCTTCGTGCTCGACGGACTGGCCCCAGTCGAGCTCTTCGACGTTTTCGATTCCGTTCTCGCGAAGAAGTTCGCCGTTCTCGAGCGGAACGAAGAAGCGTGTGTTTGGATCCCGCTCCGACAGCGTGACCAAGCTTGCAAGGTCGAGGTGGTCGTAGTGATTGTGCGAGACCACCACGAAGTCGATCGGCGGAAGGTCATCGATCGCGACCCCTGGCTCCACGATTCGTTGCGGCCCGGCGAAGGAGACCGGACTTGCGCGGTCCGACCAGATCGGATCGGTGAGGAACGTGAGGTGACCCATTTGAACGAGGAGCGTCGCGTGACCGATCCAGGTCACCGTGGGCTCGCTGTGCTTCGCATTGTCGCGCAGCCAGACGCCATCGTTGCGGACCCGATCGAGCGCACTCGGGATCTCTGCAAAAGAGCTCGTGATGCGTCGGAGGAAGAAGGGCAGCGTCACCGAGGCGCCCACCTCGGGCATCTGCCCTGCAAAGTTGATGAATCGACCGTCATCTTCGCGAGGGGCCGGGCCGAGGGCGTCCTCGAGCGGGGAGGCAGTGGCGGGAGAGACCAGTGCCATCGCAAGGATGGCGAGGACTCGGCTCAGATCGTTTCGACTGGCGAGCATGGACTAGGAACCATCTGGGGCTGCCGTTTGCGAAACGTAAGGTCCTCGGCGAAAAGTGGAAGCAACGTTGGGTGCACGCGAGCGTCACGGAGTCGGCGGATTTCGGACAGGAATATTGCACTAGAGGCAGCGCACTGTGGGGGGGGTTCCGGATATCCGCTACAATCCGTCCTCGTGACGACGATTCGACAGCGGCTCATGAGCGGATTGCACGATCTGCGTGAGTGGCTCCGGCCCACCGGGGTTCAAGCCCAGTACCGTCGCGTGTACGACCGGCTGACGCCTACAGAACTGTCCCGCGAGGAGGAGCCTCTGTCGGAGAGTGACCTAGCGAGCCTCTTGGGACCACCGGAAGGCCGGGTCGATCACTTCCTGGGGCTGTACAGCGCCGAGGGCGGGCGGATGGCGCTTGAGCGCTACGGCTTCCTGCAGTTGCTGCGCGACAAAGGCTTCGAGCACCTACTCCTGTCGGTCGACACAAGCGACGCGTCACGTCACATGCTGCGCATCCATTTCGACCAACGGGATGCGGAACACCTGCTGATCGAGATGGTGCTCGGCTTTCGACCGCTGCAGCTCCCCGACGGCACCAACGGTCGGATGCTGAGCATCGAATGGCTGCTGATGCAGGATCCCCGAGAGGCCTTCCCGTCCGACCGACCGCCGCTGCCTGACCAAGGATATCCAGGGCTCGGCCTATTCCGCTGGCAGGGGGAGTTGCTGCGGCTGATGGCGACGCGACTCGGCTGCGACGGTATGATGAATAACCCGGCGCAATTCCACAATGCCGTCCTCTACGGAAGCGCGATGAAGTTCGTCGATCCAGTCGATGAGGGGAGGTTCCGAGCGCTTGAGCGCGACCTCGCCGACCTGTCTTTGCGCGATGCCAGCAGCGCCATCGCCACGGATCGGGTGCGAGAGGTCGATGGCGACACGCTTCGATGGCAGGGACGCCCACAGGTTCTGGGCATCACCCTGCCAATCCAGGCGTACTTCGAACGCGACCAGTATCGCTTGACGGTCGAGCACGTACGCGACAGCACGAGTTTTCTGGTCGAAGTCAGCTGACGCTGCCTTACGCGACGAAGCGCGCCCGCGCCGGACGTGAGTCCGTGTAGCTGCCGGACTCCAGTTGCAGTACGCAGGCCTCTGAACGGGGCCGAGTACACCGTAGTTCGAGGAGGCGCGGACGGTTCGCCGCAAGCGGAAGAGCTCAAGCCCTGATGGAGTTCTCCCTTGCGCTGAGCGGAAGGCTCTGCCCGGACGGGCCACAATCCACCCCTTTGGACCGTTTCTGCTGGCCGCGCGGTTCCGCTGAGAGGAGACTGTTGGGATGCCCTCCCTCCGCGTTACGAAGACCTCCGCGCGCTTCGTGCCCGATCCGACCCGGGTGATCACAAAGCCGTTCACGCCCGGAGGCGAACACTCGGTGGACGGGAGCTCGCGCGTCAAGCGCATTCTGTCGCGGATCCTGGCGTTGCCCGAGTCAGAGGTGACGACGACGTTGAGCACGACGCAAGCGCGGTTCGCCGCGCGCCACAGAGACCTGCGGTCGGTATTCGAGGCGAACTTCGCGGCCGTCGCGGCGGGACATATCGGCCAACCGGGCGAGCTCTCGGCGGAGCGCCGGCTGCTCATCGGCGCCTACTTCACGCACGAATACTCGATCGAGTCCGCCGCGCTCAGCAATCCGTCGATCGTGCTGGCGCCCGACCAAGAGGGCCTCGTCCCGGGCGAGCAGCGCTTCGTATTGAGTCTACGGGCCATCGGCGAAGGCCACATCTCGTCGATCGAGTTCCGCTCGGGCGTCATCGACGCGGACGGTCAGATCGAAATGGAGGCGCCGAGTCGGCATGCGAGCACCGCGCGCCGCCGAGCTCCGGTCTACGAGAAGCACGTCTTCCACACCAAACTTAGCGAGCTCGACGTATACAACGAGATCGCAGCCACCGTGCTCGACGCGCTGCCGGATCGGTTCACGCTCGAGCAGCTCGAGACCCTGATCCGCGAGGTCGACCAGCAATTCGGTCACAGGCCCGAAGCCGCGCATGTCACCCGAACGATCCACTGGCTCGCGTCCTCGAACTACGAGAGCTCGTTCGCCCCAGACTCGAAGCTCTCCGAGCGTGTCCTCTTTCCGGCGGGTCCGACCGAGAGTCAGGGGATGGAAGATGCTCGCTTCGTCCGCTTCACCCGTGACGACGGAACGGTGACGTATTTCGCTTCGTATACGGCGTTCGACGGTTATCAGATCCTCCCGCAGCTGATCGAGACAACCGATTTCGTGACGTTCCGAATCGCGACGCTGAACGGCGAGTCCGCTAAGAACAAGGGTATCGCGCTCTTTCCGCGCACGATCGACGGGCGCTATGCCGCGCTCTCCAGGCTGGACAACGAAAACAACTTCCTGATGTGGTCGGACAACGTCCGCTTCTGGCACCAGAGCGAGGTGATCCAGACGCCCGAGCGCGCCTGGGAAGTCACGCAGCTCGGCAATTGCGGATCCCCGCTCGAGACCGAGGCGGGGTGGCTCGTGATCACGCACGGCGTCGGGGCGATGCGCCAATACGCTCTCGGAGCCATCCTGCTCGACAAGGAGGACCCTGCACGCGTCATCGGTCACCTCGCCGAGCCCCTGCTCGAGCCCGCGGAAGACGAGCGCGACGGCTACGTACCCAATGTCGTCTATTCGTGCGGCAGCATGATTTCAGGCGGACTCCTCGTGCTGCCTTATGGTTTCTCCGACGTTGGGACTCGCATCGCGACCGTGCGCCTCGACGATCTTCTGGCGGAGCTCACCCGGGCTCGTTGACGTTCGCGGGGGGTCCGTCCAACGCGCCCATCGCCTCGCAGTAGCGCCGGTACAAGCGCGTCAGCTCGGACCCAGACGCACTGTAGAACTCGGCGGCGTCGATATCGATCCACGTCGAATCCGCGATGGGACCGTCGGTGCGGGTCGCTGCGCATCGCCCCGCGAATGCCTCGACCGCAGCGACCGCCGGCTTTGGGGAGGCGTCGGCGCGCCATAGCCCGAAGGTTCGCTCGTGGACCGCAAGGTCGAACGGAGGAAGTCCCCAGAGGGTCTCCACGTAGTCGGAATAACACCAGAGCATCGCGCCCGTGCTGCCGCAGTCGAGCAGCGCGCCGAGGGCGCGGTCGATGTACGAAGCGGCCGCCTGCTCTTCGACGAGCGCGGGGCTGGACGCGTCGATGGATCGTTCGCGGTCGGGGTCACCACTCGGTGTGGTCGGCAGGCCGAACTCCGCGAAGAGGACGTCGGCCCCGCCGCCCAGCCATCGCGTCAACCGAGCCAGGAACGGCAAGACCCGCTCGTCGGTGGGGCCATCCGCCCACGCCGCGTAACCGGGATATCCGTGCATCTGCAGAAAGTCGCAAGCCTCGGCGGCCTCGCGCGGGCCGAGCACTCGGTCCTGCTCGAGGTCTTCCATATGGAGCCCCAGCGTGACGCGGGCGCTAGCGTCGGCGCCGCGAATGGCGTCCGTCACTCGCAAGAGCCACTCACGGGCGTGGGCCTTGTCGGGCGGGACTGCGCAGTTGGAGTTCTCGTTTCCGAGGTCCCATGCCCACAGGGCCGTATGCCCGGCGAGCGCACCCGCGACCTCGCGCGCAAGCGCCGACTGCGCCCGGACAATCGAGGCGTCGGAGTACCAGTTCGCGAGGCGTGACGCGGTGACTCGCCCTCCGGAGACGACACGGAATCGATCGTCGCCCGCCTCTTCGCCGAGAGCCCACGAAGGGATCCAGTTCACGCCGCTCATGTGGCCCGTGAAGAGCGTGGGCATGACCAAGAGTCCGGCGGTGCGCGCCTCGTCCAGGGTCGAGATGAGGCGATCGACCATCGTCGAGTCGATGCGCGATGGGGTTGGCTGAAAGTCCTCCCAGGTGAGGAAGATGCGGACTGAATCGAATCCGCACCCTGCGATGCGACCAAAGTCCGCGGCGACCTCCGCCGGGTCGAAGGCGGTCCACCAGCCCATCGCCGTCCGAGCCGGCCAATAGTTCACGCCAAGGCGAAAGGGTACGGCCTGGGTCGAGCGAAGGTCGACGCTCACGCGGGGCTCTTCAACGCGGAGGCGCCCAGGATGCGCCGGTAGACTGCGATGTACTCGTCGACCATGCGGTCCTTGTCGAAGCGACGCTCGACCGATGCGCGCACGCTCTGCGCGTCCAATTCAACGATCGCCGACACGGCTTCCACGGCCCCGGCGATCGAGTCGATGAGGCGGCCGTTCACGCCCTCCGTGATGAGCTCCGGCATGGATCCGCGCCGGCTGGCGATCACCGGGGTTCCGCAGGCCATCGCCTCGACTACACTGAAGCCGAACGGCTCGTCGAAGCTCACCAGATGGAGCAGGGCACGCGCGCCGCCGAGGAGCTCGCTCTTCTGTTCGGGTCCGACCGCGCCGACAAACCGCACCCTGTCGCCGTCGATGTGCGGCTCGACCGCGCGCTCGAAGTAGCCTCGATCCTGAACGATACCGGCGATCACCAGCGGCAGGTCCGCGGACCGCGCGACGAGGATCGCCTCCTCCGTGCCCTTGTCCGGATGAATGCGCCCGAAGAACAGGAGGTAGTCGCGCGGACCGGTGCCGATCGCGAACGCGCTCATGTCGATGCCGTGATGGATGGTGGCCGCGTACTGAAGCGAAGGGTGTCGATCGGCGTCGCTGATCGACACGTAGTGGCTGCGCTCGTCGTATTTTTGATAGACGGGGAGGATCCGCTCCGAGGAAAACCCGTGGATCGTAGTGACCACCGGCGTGTCGACCAACCGAGAGAAGCTGAGCGGCAAGAAGTCGAAGCTGTTGTGGATGAGGTCGAACTCGGAGGCGCGCTCGAACACACCGGAGATATGCAGGCACTCCCACACCTTCGCGTCGATGGCGGCGTCTTCCGAGTATCCGCGTGGGGTGCTCCCGACCAGGCGAGCTTTGGTGATCGAGTCAGCGGTGGCGAAGAGGGTGACGTCGAGCCCGCGCTCGACCAGGCCCTCGGTCAAGAGAGAGACGAATTGCTCCCAAGGTCCATAGTGGCGGGGAGGCACGCGCCAAGAGATCGGGGCGAGCATCGCCACGCGGAGCGCGGCCGGGGCGCCGATCGAAGGTGACGTCACGCTGAGTCCCGGGGGCCTTCGCCGGTCGGAAGGGCGGGTGCGCTCTCATCGCGCAGTCGCATCTCGGAGTCGAGCGTGCCCATCTCGGTGAGCGCGAGCAAGAAGGACAGCGTCGACTCGGCCCCCTGGTTCTCGTTCGGTCGATCGGGGTGGAGCCCGTCCCGACAGCCCCCCGTGGTGGGGTCGTAGAGCGACGCATGTGCCTGATTTTCGCCCAGAAACCAACTGAACGCGCGCCACATCTCGTGGGCCCACTTCTCGTCGCCGGTGACGCGCCACGCGTCGAGGCACGCGGACACCGTTGCGCAGGCCTCGAGGGGTTGCTGGTCGAAGCGCGCCCTCTCGGCGTGTCGTGGGTAGAAGCCGTTCGAGCCGATCGGGGCGAAATAGCCTTCCTCCGAGCAATGGAGCTCGTTGAGCCATTGCAGGGACCTGAGCCCTGCCGCGACCATTTCTCGATGACCCAATCGGTTGCCCGAGACGATCAGGGCCTGTGGCAGGCGCGCGTTGTCGTAGGCGAGGATGTCCTCGCACCACGGCCAGTCGCCGCCGCCTTCCGTCTGGAATCTCGACAAGAGCCGCTCGGAGAGCCGCTTCTGCACGACCTCGACCCCACTCTCTCCCTGAAACGCGCGTAGGTATTCGTGGATACCGAGGAGCGTGAAGGCCCAAGCCCTGGGGCTTTCGAACTCCAAGACCGCCGGCAGCGCAGCATGAAACAGCTCGCCGCCGAGCCTCTTACGTCCAGGTTCGCGTGAGCGACCCACCACGGCGCCGAGCGCCCAGAGAGCGCGACCGTGACTGTCCTCGCTGCCGCGCTCTTCGGTCCATTCCCGGGAATACGACATGAAGTTCCTGAACCGGTGCAAGTCCTTGTTGAGGGCGTGACTCACGAACGCGAGGTAGCGCGACGAGAGAGCGCGAGTCGTCGGCCAGTCGTCGGTGCCCGCGTCCTCGAGCAGGGTCGTCAGGAGCAGGGCGCGGGCGTTGTCGTCGACGCAATACCCGTCTTCGTAACGTGGAACGGAGAAGAGAGCATGCTGGAGCATGCCTGTGTCATCCGTCAGCGCGCGCAGGTGGTGGAGATTGAGCTTGGGCAGGTGGACCGGGCCCCTCGCGGGCGTCCCCGCCCCGAAGAAGGACCGGCGCAAGTTAGCGTTTTCCCGATGTGCGCGCTCGAAGCTCGAGACGTACTGACGCGCGACGGACGGCCAGATCATGTTACTGCCATATTCGGCCGCTCGCGCACCGAGCGCGTGAAGCTCTTCGGGATCGCCGAGCAGCTTGTCGAGCGTCGCGCTTATCGTGGCCGAGTCTCTCCACGGGACGAGGACGCCGCGGCGGTCAGCCAAGAGCTCGCGCGCATACCGATAAGGCGTCGAGATGACGGCCTTCCCGTTCCCGACTGCGTACGCCAGCGTCCCGGAGGTGATCTGCTCGGGGTTCAGGTACGGGGTGATGTAGATGTCCGCCGCGGCCAAGAACTCGGCGAGCTCGGGCGCACTCACGAAGCGATCGTGAAAGACGACGTGCGCCTCCATGCCGAGCTTGTGGACACGAAGCTCGAGGCTGCGCCGGTAGGCCTCGCCGTGCCACTCCTTCACGTGTGGGTGTGTGGCGCCGACGACCACGTAGGTCGCGGTCGGGTGGCGTTCGACGACGGCGGGGAGCGCATCGATGACGTATTCGATGCCTTTGTCCGGAGAGAGCAGGCCGAAGGTGAGGATCAGCGACATCTCCTCGACGCCCAGGCGCTTCTTGCTGGCTCGACTGCTCGGCAAGGTGGGGATCCCGTGGGGGATGAAGTCGATCTTGTCGGCCGGCACTCCGTGCACCTCGCGCAAGAGCTCGCCGCCGCAGTGACTCATGACGATCAAGCGGCTCGAGAGCCGAGTGACCTCATCCATCACGCGGCTTTGCTCCACCGTGGGCTCGCCGAGGATGGTGTGGAGTGTCGTCACGATCGGCATGCGCACCTCACTGAGGAGAGCGAGGATGTGACTGCCCGCCTTGCCTCCGAAGATGCCGTATTCGTGCTGGAGGCAGAGGACGTCGAATCCGCCGACGTTCAAAAAGTCGGTCGCGCGGCGGTATGACGCGAGATCGCTCTCGGCGATCTCGAAGCGAACACGATCGCCGTAAGCGTGGCGTTTCCCGGCGTCGTTCATGGCAAGGACCCCGCACTCGATACCAGGGAACGTCGTCGCGATCGCGTCCGCGAGGTCGGTCGTGAACGTGGCGATCCCGCACTGCCGCGGGAGGTGGTTTCCCAGCAGAGCTACGCGGCGGACCGCTCTGGAGTTTTCGTCTTGGTTCATGCGCGTTCCCTTCCGGCGCCCTTGCGGGCTGCGGGCCTGCCGCCGATCATGCCGTATCTCTTGAGCTTTCGGTACAGCGTCGCCGTGCCGATTCGGAGCTGTTCGGCAGTGCGCGTCTGGTTACCGCCGTTTAGCTCCAGCACCTCGAGGATGTACTCCTTTTCGACTTCGCTGAGCGGTTGCACCGTTCCCCCGATAGCCACCGGTTTGGTTGACGCCCGGCGGATCTCCTCAGGCAGGTCTTCGAGGTCCACACGACCTCCACGTGCGAGCGCCACGGCACGCTCCATGGCGTTCTCCAACTCGCGCACGTTGCCTGGCCAGTCATAGCGCAGGAGCTGGTCGGCGGCACTTGGGGCGAGACCCGATATCTTGCGAGCCATCCGGACCGCTGCATCCGCAAGCAGCAGCCGGCCGAGCGGCAAGATGTCGTCTCTGCGCTCGCGGAGCGGCGGAACGTGCAGCTCGACGACCTTGAGCCGGTAGTAGAGGTCCTGCCGGAAGGTGCCTTCAGCGACCCCGTGGGCAAGGTCGCGGTTGGTGGCGGCCAGGACGCGCACATCCACCGGTCGGCTCTTGTTCTCCCCGACCCGACGGATCTCCCGCTCCTGAAGCACCCGCAGGAGCTTGACCTGCATGCCTGGAGAGACCTCACCGATCTCGTCCAGCAGCAGTGTTCCGTGGTTGGCAGCTTCGAACAGGCCGGGCCGGTCCGAAGCCGCGCCAGTGAACGCGCCGCGTGTGTGCCCAAACAGCTCACTCTCGAGGAGCGTCTCGGTGATGGCGCCGCAGTTGACCGCGATGAACGGCCCCACCGCGCGCGTTGATTGGTCGTGGACGAGCTGCGCGATCCGTTCTTTGCCCACTCCGCTATCGCCGGTAATGAGTACTGTGGCATCGACTTGCGCCACACGTCGTGCCAAGTCCACCACCTGCTGCATCTTCGGGCTCTTGGCGATGATCCCCAGAGGGTCCTCCACGTCGGGTACCGCGCGTACCAACGCTTGACGGTGTGCTCGGAGCTTTTCCTCTGCAGCCTTCAAGGTCTCCGTGACCCTGCTGAGTGAGACATCGAGGCACTCCTTGAGCTGCCCCGAGTCGAAGAACACCAGCTCCTCCGCGTGTTTGTCAGCCCACTCTTCGCGCGTACGCCCCCGGAGGTGGCACGCCGCGTGACCTTGGCCCAAACAGCGACCTTCGAGGACGTAGATTTCCTTGCCGACGGTGCGGCTGACGTAGCCGCTCATGAGGCCGCAAATGGTCCAGCACACAGCCGAATCGGAGCGACCGAAGTGCAGGAGATGCTGCTCCGCCTCGTAGGATGCGAGGAGCATCGCCCCGTTTTCGGTGAGCGGGTCGTCACTTCCCGGCTGGGTGCGGAAAAGCCCCTCGAGGGTGTAGATACGGGGACCGGCAAGACGCCACTCCTCATTGCTCTCCCACTTGAATTCCTCTTGCATGGCTGCCGCCATGCGCCAGCCGTGGGCGAAGCCAAACTGGGTGAGCACCGTGCGAGCAGCGGTCAGGCCAAAGTTTTCAACGAGATACTGACGCAAGAGCCCCATGGCCACGGCGCCGAGCAGGAGTGCGCGCTGCCCCGCGAAACGGATCACACCTCCCTCTGGGTCCAGCTCCAGGAGTTCATTGTGATGCAGATCGTCCACGCGCATCGGCCACCCCATCAAATTGAAGGAACGATAACTCATTTTGATTGAATACACCAACAGGCGAATGATCAACCGAAAATGCAATTTACGAAAAATACAGGGGATTTGTACGTGGCCAGAGTTTTGCATACGAAATGCCCAGGGGGAGAAGAGGATGCAGCACAGAGCGACAAACACCACACTAGCTTCGTTTCCACCAATCGGTCTCTCGACATGGAGCGATCAGGGCCCTTGGTCGCTTCGGCCGGCGGTCTGTGCTTCCTGCGACAGCGCTGGCGACCTCGTTTACCCGGACGACCCAGATCGGCTTGTCCTGTGCCGCGAGTGCCGCTCGCCCCTCAGGGCGCTGGAGTTCCCGGAATTCGACTGCGACCTCGGTGGCCAAGGTTAGACGCCGCGATGTTTCAACTACCAAGGGCGCTCCGCGCGACGTCCAGGCAGCCTCCTCACGCCTTCAAGTGGTGGGAGCGGTCGCTCCGACCGCACGACACAGTCGAACAAATCAGACGGCTCCGGCGGCAGCTAGCGTTTGCCATTACGGACGCTGGTGAGCGGCCTTTGTTTCTGCGCACGCTCGGCCGAGAAACCGACGTGCAGCTGCAGCAACTGGCGGGACGCGCGACGTTTGGAGTTGGTGAGTTAGCGTCAGACCTCCGGGAGCGCTGCCAGTTGCTGGAAAAGACCGTCGACCACTTCTGCGACGTCGTGGCTGCCTCTGGCAGGACTCGCGATTCGATCGAGCTCTCTGATTGCGCGCGCGAGGCCGTCGCGGCGTTATCCGCGGAGATGCGCCTTCGTCTTGTCATCCAAGGCGAGCGCCGCGTCACCGCGAGGCGCTCGTTGGTGACCTCTCTCTTCGAGGTCGCGATCCGGTCGGCATCTGCGAGAACCGAAGACGAGGTCGAGGTGATTCTTCCGCCGTGCTCGGGGACATTCGCCGAGTTCCGGATTGCCTGGCCGAAGTCGTCGACAACCGAAGATAGCCGCACGCAGGATGACCATGACAAGGCGAGGTTTTTCGCCCTGGCGGTCGCCTACGCGCTGAAGCTCGACGGGACGCTGAGCCGCGACACCCAAGAGCAGGAGATTCTGAGCGTTCGAATACCGATCGCAGACCGCTCGGAGCAGCACGCATCGCCGGCTCCATTTCTCGAGCCTGCTGTCGTTGGACAAGCAGCGATGTTCTAGGCTCAAACCGCGCCCGGAACCTCTGCCTTTCACTAGTAGGGCCGTGATCAGAAGCGCACGGCGCTCACTTCATGTCCGCGAGTGCCGCCTTCGCGACCGCGGCGGCATGTCTTGCCCAATGCAATCCTGCGCGCCCCGACAGTCTTTCCAGGCACTGCCGTACAATCGATGGTAGGGTTGGGTGTGGGCGAGATCGGCATAGCTGGCACTTTGCGAGGCGCGTGGAAGATCTTCCGCCTCGATGCAATCCGTGGAGTCGTTCAACAGACGATCTGCGATCTCGAAGAATTGGGTGCCGGTCAAGTGCTCGGACGGGAGCCTTCGGGATCCGAGCTCGAAGTAGAGACGGGGTCACTTCGCGCGGCTCTCGATACATGCTGCGACGAGCTCCGAGAAGGCTGCGGGCTACCCACGTCACCTGGGCGTTTAGTGCAAGCTCAGTCAATGCATGCCGCCGATATTGACTGGACCGAAAGCTTTTCAAACGCCTTAGAGGCTTATCGCAGCGCGGCGTGCAAGGAATTGGACGCTTCCCTTGCTGCGCTGGCGTTGCCTCCTGAAATAGCTTCATCCGTGCTAGAAACGTTCTAGCTACCCTGTCGTTCCTCAAAACGTTGTCCGTCGCGAGATGTGAGCCGAGATGATCGCGAAGGTGACCCAGCGGACAGAACTCGGACCCTCACGTGGGTTGCCGACGGCTCGCCATGCGCGAGCCGTTTTGCGGCATCCGACCTAGCCGCGCGCAGTGGGCGCAGCCCACGCCCGATGTCGTGCGGGACCGAGACTTTGGCTTAGGCTGCGCGTCGTGTGTAGCGATGATGCAGCCCGCCGACCATCGGGAGGGTGACGACCTTCCCTCCATCGATGGACTCGCGCTTGCGGCGTTCGGGGGCGTCCTTGTCGAGCGCGAGGCGAGTCCGGGATCCGTGATAGTACTCGAGGTACTTCCGCAGGATACGCCGTAGGTGGTTCTCTCCGGCGACGATGACGTGGTCGAGGCAGTACCGCCGAAGGGTCCCGATCACGCGCTCGCAGTACGGATTCTCCCACGGGGACCGTGGCGCGGTGAGGACCCGCTCGATTCCCATCGCACGCACTCGACGAACGAAGTCCGCGCCATAGATCTTGTCTCGGTCTCGGATGACGTACTTCGGAGCTGAGTCGTCGGGGAACGCGTTAACCAGTTGCTGGCCTGTCCACTGCGCGGATGGACCCTCGGTGACGTTGAAGTGCACGATGCGTCGGCGCTCGTGCTCGAGCACGAGGAACACGTACAGGACACGAAACGTGGCTGTCGGCACGACAAAGAAGTCGATGGAAACGAGGTCCCTGGTGTGGTTGTGGAGAAATGCACGCCATCTCTGCGAAGGCGGCTTTCGCCGACGCGGCACGGTCCGCGACACCGTGGCTTCTCCGACCTCGAAGCCGAGCTTGAGCAACTCGCCATGAATGCGAGGCGCTCCCCACGTCGGGTTCTCGCGGGCCATTCGACCGATGAGCGTCCGGATCTCGGCATCGATCGGTGGACGTCCGCCTCTGTTTCGGGTCTTCCAGGTCCAGTAGAGCCTAATGCCCTTGCGATGCCAGCCGATCACGGTCTCGGGCTTCACGAGGATCAGGGCGTTCTGCCAGTCTGGCCACAGACGGCAGAGCGCGACCCAGAATGCGCGGTCCGCTTTG